>CANJBX010000047.1 GCA_947472885.1 Hyphomicrobiaceae bacterium | reverse complement strand
TGCGGAATCCGCCCTTCAAGATCGACGTATGAAAACAGCGACCCCGATCTCTCATCCATCCCGCGCATCGCTCACCTCCGTCCTGCGTTAACAAGACGGAATCACGCTAGCGGGCCCAAGGGAAGACCCTTTTTCAACATCCTGTTAAGCCCCCAAGCTTATTCCGCCGTCGAGAGTTTCATCAGCACCAGTCCCGATACGATCAGCGCAGCGGCGGCGATGCGCGTGACGCTTGCCTGTTCGCCCATGGCAAAAATGCCAACGGCGAATGCGCCAACCGCACCGATGCCGGTCCAGATCGTGTAGGCGGTACCGAGTGGCAGCGTCCGCATGGAATAGGACAGCAGGGCGACGCTGGCGACCATGCCTGCCAGCGTGATGATGGTTGGCGTGAGCCTGGTGAAGCCGTGCGATTGTTTCATGCCGACCGCCCAGACGATCTCTAAAAGTCCGGCGGCGGCGAGTGCGATCCAGGCAAGCGAACTCGAGGTCAATGAGGCCATGTGGCCCTCCACTAAAAAGGGCCGGGCCGTCCCGGTCGTGAAACCCGATATGGGGGAGGGCGTTGCCTCGCGTGATCTATCTAGACGCGCTACCGGCGAGTTCAAGTGAGACATTCCGCCGCCACGCATGAAAATGAAACCGATTTGCGTGTCATGCGTAACTTTGCCGTGAAGTCAAAGTGAAGGTGCGGCGATGGCGTGGATTGCAGACAGCATGGCGAGTCTCGGTGTTCTGCTCGCGGCGTGGCTGTTGCTGATCGTGACCATGGCCGTCGGCTGGGTCTATCAGCGCCGCTTCTCTAACGCCGGTTTCGTCGATGTGTTTTGGACCTTCGGCACCGGCATCGCAGGCGTCATCGTCGCGCTCTTTCCAGCCGGGGCGGCGGAGGCGGGTTACCGGCAATGGCTGGTTGCGGCCATCATGGCGGTCTGGACCGTGCGGCTCGGCTTTCACATGTTGTTGCGCGTCGCACCCGGCCCGGAGGATTTGCGCTACGTCGAATTCCGCAAGGAATGGGGCGGGGACTTTCAGCGCCGCCTGTTCTGGTTCATGCAAAAACAGGCCTATGGCTCGATCCTGTTTCCGCTGGCGGTGTTTGTCGCCGCGCATCAGCCCGCGCCGTTCCCGCGCTTCGCGGACTTCATCGCCGTGACTATCCTCGTCATTGCCATCGGCGGTGAGGCGCTGGCGGATGGTCAGCTCATCGCGTTCAAGGCCAACCCGGCCAACAAGGGCCGCATCTGCGATCGCGGCCTGTGGTCGCTGTCGCGCCATCCAAATTACTTTTTTGAATGGCTGGGCTGGTTCGCCTATCCGGTGATGGCGATTGATTTCACCGGAAACTATCCTTGGGGTTTGCTTGCACTCGGAGCGCCCGCGCTGATGTATTACGTCCTTGTGCATTATACGGGCTTGCCGCCGCTTGAGGCGCACATGGGGCGTTCGCGCGGTGCGGCGTGGCAGGAATACAAGGCCCGCACTAGGATTCTGCTGCCGCTGCCCAAGGCGTCCGGCTAGAATTCCTTCTGGGCTGCAAGCGCGGCTTCCCAAAAAATGCTAGAATAGCGACGCGGTGTGTTGCGCCGGTATTTCGGCCGCGGGGGCGGGGTTCAGCAAATGGCTGTTTCTGAAAAGGCGCCGAAGGGCGCCGTTACGGCTTGCATCATCGTTGGCGTAGTGGCGCTGTTGGCATGGGTCATCATGGTCCCCATGCTCACGAGCCTCACCGGAAGTGACCCTGCCGGCAACGCCATGGCGCAGGGCTTCACGGCGATTTTTATCTTTTTCGTATGGATCATGCTCGCGGTGTTGATGCTGATTGCATGGCGCAAGGGCGAGATGCCTAAGGCCACACCCGTCGCGTTGCTTTTGCTCGTGCCGGCTTCATGCGCCGCCGCGCTGACGGCGCTTGAACTGCTTTCGCACCCGGGTACGGCGCCCTACATGTGGCCGCTTATCGTTCCTGCACTGGTGCCGCCGCTCCTGGTGGCCTTCGGTTTCTGGGCCGTCTTGCCCTCTGCACACGCTGCATTATCGGCCAAAACCGCGACGGGCTTGTTTTTGGGAGGCGTACTCGTGCTTTCCATCGCCATTGTCCCGATGCTGCTAACGCGCCGTTCCGCCGAAAAGGCAGAGCAGGCGGCGAGCGACAAATACGACGCCGCGCTGGCAGCGATGCCGCAGAATGCGCCGCTGTGGGGGTGGACGCCTTTTCTCAATACGCGCAATGAAATGCGCAAGGATGAAGTGGTCAAAAGCATTTTAAAACTCGACCGCCGCCAAAGCGAAGCGGAGGTCATGCTTGAGCGTGGCGATTTTCCCATCGGCTACCTGACCCGTTTCGATCTCGAACCGACGCCCGCGATATGTGAAAAGTCTCGTGTTTTGTTGCGTAACCGGGCGGCCGCGCTTTCTTCCAAACGGGCAAGCTTGCAGCAGTACGGGCAAGACGGCGATCCGATCAGCGAGGCGCTTTCGGCGATCAGTTGGCTTGTGGGCTACGGCTGCGCCAGCGATGCGGAATTCCAAGCGTGGGAAAGCATCGCGATCTTGTACAATCGGAATTATGATGGTCGCCGGTTAGGGGAACTGCGCGATCCGAAACTGCTCGGCCGCACGCTGCGGGAAGATCCGTCGCGGTTTTCGATGCTGACTCCGGAAGCACATCTGAAGGCCTGGCTGAAGTTCGCCGACAATGAAGTATTGCGCGAGCAGGCGCTCGCCGGTGCGCGCAAACTTTCCCACCGCACCGTCGATGCGGTGGACATGCTGAATTCTGAATACACCGCTTTCCCCGCGCTTCAATATCTGCCCGTACTCGACCTTGAAGCTACGCCGGCGCTGTGCGCGGCTGCGCTGAAAGCGTTGCGGCTTGCGTTTGATCGCATCTACAAGCCCTCAGTCGATGACCCGCGTCCGTACAGCGAGTAGATAGAGCGGTTCGGACGCGGCACGCCATTGGTGTCGCTGCAATGGGTGGCGCGCAACGGCTGCAAGGCCGATGCAGAGCTCAATATCGCGATTGGGCTGGTCGAGGCTTACCGGGGCTCGCCTGCAGGGACGCAGATGTTGACGGCGCTTCGCGGATTGCGGCGCTGACCCTTGCTAGGAAGCGCGAGGCTGCTTTGCCGACACCGAACGCTGGCGAATGATATTGATGATCTGCTCCAGCGGTAGCGGATGCCCGAACAGGAAGCCCTGTCCGACATCGCAGCCCAGCCGTTCCAGGGCGAGCGATTGCGCGACGGTTTCGACGCCGATAGCGACCGCCGTACTCTTCAACTCATGCGCAAGATTGATCAGTGCCTTGCAGGTGGCGGCTTCATCGGGCCGCGTCGCGCAATGGGCGACGGCTGCGGGACTGAGTTTGATTTCCGTAATCGGAAGGTCGAGCAACGCCGCGCGCGGCAGCAATTTGCCATTGAAATTATCGACCGCGAGCCGAATTCCGATCGAGCGGAACACTGCATTGAGATCCTTGTGGTCGGCCCGGTTGTTGGCGATGTCTTCCTCGCTGACGTCGAATATCCATTGCGGCTGGCGGCCGGTCTTGGCGACGTAGTCGCGGAAGATACGCGCGACCGGCAGGGTGCGCAGGCCTTTGAGCGTGACGTTGACGGCTATCGTCGGGTTGAGGCCGAGTTCCGACAGCCGCGCGCTGGCAATGCCGGTTTCCGTCAATGCGTGGTGCGCCAGCGCGGTAAGCGCGCGCTCATCGGCGTTCTTCAAGACGGTTGAGGGGGGCACCAGCTCCTTGTGCGGGTGGAATACGCGCACGAAGGTTTCCATGCCGACGAGCGTCTTGCTGCGCAGGCTGATCTTGGGCTGATACCAGAACTGCACCCAGCCATTGCGGATCGCTTCCTCAAGATGAAACTGCGGCAGCGGCGCCTGCGAGACGACAGGCCGGAGGTCCTTCATGACGCTCTTGATGACGGACATTTCGAGCGGCTTCAGAAGCGGGGGCATCACCTGCAACGATTGCAGACGCGCGAGCTGGCGCAGCGGCTCGACCATCAGCACGCCGGGATTGCTCATGAGTTGCAGCATGCCGGGATAGGCGCACTGACTGAGCGCATGCAAGGCTTCGACGGCGTCGGTTCCCTCGGTACAGACATCGAGGAATATCATGTCGGGCGAGGCACGCGACATCGCGTTGACCAGGCCGGCGCTATTGGAGAATATCTCGCACTTGGCGCGCGACCCGTCGATAATCGTCATCAAGGTGGCGGCGTTGGCGCGGTCGCTTTTAACCGCGAACACGAGCGCGCGCTGGGCACCGCCGGCGGTGGCGTGCGACTCCGAGAAGGAGACTTCCGGCGGCTGTGCGCTGGGGCGGGGCGAGGTGGCTACGTTGCTCATGATGCGCAGGCTGCTTTTCTGTCGGCGAGTAACAGGCGCAAGTCAGAGAAATTCACCGGCTTGGGCAGTTCCGCGGAATCAAGATGGAGGTCGGTGGCGATACGTAGCGTCGATTCCCGCACCGCAGGGCTGGCGCCGCTGACCACGATTACCATCGCACCGGGGCTGTATTTCGCAATTTCACCGAGCATCACCATGCCGTTCTGCCCGCCGAGTAGAAGATCGAGGGTGATGCAGTCGAATGGATGCTGTTTGATTTCGGCAATGGCGTTTTCCAGGGTGGCCGCCGTGGTGACGGCATAGCCGGCCTTGCCGCCGACACGCGCCATGGTCATGCTTTGAACCGGGTCGTCGTCGATCACCAGAAAAGTTGGTGCGAGCGCCGGCTGTGCAATAGTTGTATCGGCAACGCGGGTTGCCGGAAGTGCAGCAGGGCCTGTTTCTCGCGCGTCCATCAAGGCCTCCTGGCCGAGGTAGCGTTCGCAATGTTCTTTGTTTGACGTCCTGTTGATCCACATTACGCACAGGCGGCTTTAATCCCGATTAATGCCGACGCCCGGTTGTGTTATTCAAAGGATTGCCGTGTCTTTTGATTAATTGTGCGTTAACTGGAACTGGGCCGCGCACGCAATACGCTATGTTGTGTCCTGAAGAGCCGCGATGACCGAAGTATTGTTTTATCATCTGCAAAGCCGGACCGTTGAAGACGTATTGCCGGGGCTGCTTGAGCGCTCCGTCGAGCGTGGCTGGCGCGTCATTGTGCAATCGTCTGAAGATCGCCTCGAGCCGCTCGACGCACATCTGTGGACCTACAGGGAAGACAGTTTCCTGCCGCACGGGACTGCGCGGGAAAGCAACGGCGCCGATCAGCCAGTGTTGCTGACCGCAAGCGGCGACAATGCCAATGGTGCGAGCGTACGCTTCCTGATCGATGGCGCGCCGATGCCGGAAGATGCCAGCGCCTATGAGCGTATTGTGTTGCTGTTTGACGGCGAGGACCCGGATGCAGTCGCAAGTGCGCGTGAACGCTGGAGCACAGCGAAGGCGCTCGGGCTTGATGTGACCTATTGGCAGCCAGACGAAAATGGCCGCTGGCAGCGCAAGGCTTGAAAACACAGGCTCGCATGATGGCTACCTGACCCCCGGCATTAACCAGAATGCCGGGCTACGGTAAGGCAGTGGGGGAGAAAAGTTGCCGTTGGCCATGGTTGTGACGCAAACTCGCGTTTCAACGGCGCCGCTGGCTTTGGCCGCGCTTTTGGGCCGCCAGGCTGTTATGTGAGAGCGCCTTTTCGGGGAAGGCGTGTGTCGGGGAAGATGAATGATCGCTTCGCGTCAGCCGGTCCGTTTTCGCGGTGTAGCCGTAATGGCTGTGCTGCCGCTGTGGCTCGGCGCCTGTGCCGGTGTCGATCTCACCACGATCAATGCGCCGAAGTTCGACACATCCACACTATTCGTTCCGAACCCAACCCAGTTTGCGCCGAAGCGGGAAAGCAGCAAGCCGGTAGGCCCTGCCGATCTGGTAGACGCCAACGGGTATTGCGCTGCTGGCGTGCCGCCAGCGCCAGTGCAGACATCGGAGGGTGGGACCGAGCCTGCCGCGGCCGTTCCGGCTCCGCTGTCCGGCCGCAATGTGGCGTTGCAAATGACCGAGTGCGAAGTGATCGGCGCAATGGGCCGTCCGGGCGACATTCAATCGTCTGCCAATGAACGCGGCGAGCGCATGGTGACGATGACTTATATGATGCCCGAGCGTCCGATCTATCGCTTTGTCGGTGGGCGTCTCGCGACGATCGAGCGCGGCGCGGAACCGCCGCCGCCCGAGCCTGTGAAGAAAAAGAAGCCTGCGCCGAAGCGCAACACGCGGCAGGCGACCTGATTTTCCCGAAATTGATCGGCGAGATTATGCGTTGCCCGGAGTATTTTCGGGCGGCGCGGAATGCTGCGCGCTAATCCGCCATCGCGCTTTCGTATTCGCCGCTAAGCGCCAGCCACTTCTCTTCAGCTTTTGCGAGCGTGGCCGCCGCCGCTGCGCGCTGTTTGTTGAGTTCGGCGGCGCGCGCGGGATCTTTCATGTAGATGGCGCTGTCTGCCAGCGCGAGGTCGATCTTGGCGAGTGCGGTCGTGAACTTGGTGACTTCGCTTTCCGCTTCCTTGATCTGCTTTTGCAGCGGCTTGAGTTCAGCGCGCCTGCCGGCAGAAGCGCGGCGCTGTTCCGCCTTGTCTTCCTTGGTGCGCTTGTCGGCATCGCGATCGCGGTCTTTGTCTTTTTCCTTGCCGCCGGACAGCACCAGCCGCCGGTAATCGTCGAGATCGCCGTCGTAGGTTGTGACGCCGCCGTCGGCGACCAGCCACAGCCGCTCGGTGGTGGCTTCGAGCAAATGGCGGTCATGGGACACGATCACCACCGCACCGGGATATTCATTGATGGCTTCGATCAGCGCCGAGCGGCTGTCGATGTCGAGATGGTTGGTCGGCTCATCGAGCACGATGAGGTGCGGCGCATGAAATGTCGCAAGGCCGAGCAGCAGGCGGGCCTTCTCACCACCCGAGAGCTTGTTGACCAGCGTATTGGCGGCGTTGCCGGAAAAGCCGATGTAGCCGGTCTTGCCTCGCACTTTCGATTCCGGGGCGTCGGGCATCAGCTTGCGGACGTGGTCGTAAGGCGAGCCATCGGGATTGAGTTCGTCGAGCTGGTGCTGGGCGAAGTAGGCAACCTTGAGCTTGTCGGCGAGGGTGATGTTGCCTGACATCTGCGGCAGGCGTCCGGTAATCAGCTTGGTAAAGGTCGACTTGCCGTTGCCGTTGGAGCCGAGTAGCGCGATGCGGTCGTCGTTGTCGATACGCAAGGTGAGATTGCGCAGGATCGGCTTGCCCGGCTCGTAGCCGACGGAGACGCCGTTGAGCGCGATGATCGGCGGCGACAGCAGCTTCTCGGGCGAAGGGAAGGATATCTCGCGCACTTCGTCATTCACGGCGGCGGCAATCGGCTCGAGCTTGGCGAGCGCCTTCATGCGTGACTGGGCCTGACGGGCTTTCGTTGCTTGGGCACGGAAACGTTCGACGAAGGCGGTGAGGTGCTTGCGCTTGGCTTCCTGCTTCTTGGCGAATTTCTCGTCGAGCATCAGCTTCTCGCGGCGCTGGCGTTCGAACTGCGAATAGCCGCCGCGATAGTAGGTGAGCTTGGTCTGGTCGAGATGCAGAATGGAATCCACGACCGTGTCGAGCAGGTCGCGGTCATGGCTGATGATGACCATGGTCTTGGGATAATTGGCGAGATGTTCCTCAAGCCACAGCGTACCTTCAAGATCAAGGTAGTTGGTTGGCTCGTCGAGCAGCAGGATGTCCGGCTCGGAGAACAAAAGCGCGGCAAGCGCCACGCGCATGCGCCAGCCACCGGAGAATTCAGACGAAGAGCGCTCCTGTGCTTCGGGCGAAAATCCAAGGCCCGCCAGAATGCCGGCGGCGCGCGCCGGGGCGGAGTGCGCGTCGATATCGACCAGCCGCATGTGAATTTCCGCGATACGGTGCGGATCGGATTCTGTCTCCGCTTCCGCCAGCAGGCGCGTGCGCTCGGTGTCAGCGGCAAGCACGATCTCGATCAGCTTTTCGGGACCGGCGGGGGCTTCCTGCGCCAGGCGGCCGATCTTCTGGCGCGCGCCGACGGTGACGCTGCCGGTCTCGGTCGCGCCGTCACCCATGAGGGCCTTGAACAGCGTCGTCTTGCCGGTGCCGTTGCGGCCGATCAGGCCGACGCGCGCGCCGTCCGGAATGCGGGCCGAGGCATTGTCAATCAACAGGCGTCCGGCGACGCGGATGGTAAGGTCTTCGATGGAAAGCATGGCGTCTTTTGGCCGCTTCCGGCGTGTGACGCAAGCCTCTGAATTGGCTCAAGACCTTGCGAAAATTGCGCGTCGGCGCACTATGCCGCAACAATCAAATCAAACGGCAGGATATGGAGGCCACCATGTGCGTTCCGGGCTGTGAACAGGCGGTACGGCAGGCGTTGTCGCGGCGCGGCTTCTTCAGGGGCGCAGGGGCCGTTGCCGCCGCGTCCTTCGCCGCCACGGCGGTGACGCCGGAACCCGCGGTCGCGGCCTCGTTCAAGCGCGTCGTCGATCTGACGCACACGATGTCGCCGGACTTTCCGACCTTCTTCGGCGTACCCGGCATCGAGATGCAGCGCGAAAAGGACTTCAAGAAGGACGGCTTCAACATGTTCTGGTGGCGGGTCGTCGAACATGCCGGCACCCACATGGACGCGCCGATCCATTTCTCGGAGAAGGGCAACAGTGTCGAGATGATTGCGGTATCGGAACTGGTGGTGCCGCTCGCGGTGGTCGATATATCGCGCAAGGCCATCGACAATCCGGATTATCAGCTATCGCGCGCCGACCTTGCGGCCTGGGAGAAGACGCATGGCAGGCTGCCGAACGGCTGTTGCGTCGCGATGCATTCTGGCTGGGCGCAGTATGTCAACGACGGCAAGTTTACCGGCCGCGATGTCGGCGGCACGTTTCACTTTCCGGGCTTCGGTGCGGAAGCAGTGGAGTGGCTCATGAAGGAGCGTCAGGTGCGCGGCATCGCCGTCGATACGCTGTCGCTCGATACCGGATCGTCGAAGGACTTCAAGGTCCATTACATGTGGCTGCCGTCGGGCCGTTGGGGCCTCGAGAACGTCGCAAACCTCGACAAGGTGCCGGCGAAGGGCGCAACCCTCGTGGTCGGCATTCCCAAGGTGAAGGGTGCGACCGGCGGACCCGCTCGCCTGCTGGCGCTTGTCTGATAAAAGTAGAGCGGTGTTTCAAGTTGTTTGAAACGCCGCTCTGGTTTCTTGTCGATGGAAGCAAGGATCAGGCGAGGTCGAAGCGATCCGCGTTCATCACCTTCGTCCACGCCTTCACAAACTTCTCCTTCGCGTCCGCGCACCCATAGACCTCCGCAAAGGCGCGGAGCTGAGAGTGCGAGCCGAAGATCAGATCGATTCGGGCTATAACGTAATTTCGATGCCACAGCCGGACGCGCTGAAGGCGGCCGGTGGTGTGGTGGAAAACGGCGGGCAGCAGCGCGGCCGTCGTCCCCGCGCATGCAGGGACGTAAAGCCTCTGGCAAACTTAGGGCCTAAGCGTCGCTTTGGCGGCGTCGATGAACGCGCGCAGCTTCGGAGCCTGTGACGCGCGCCTTGGGTAATAAAGGAACAGTCCCTCGTATTCGACGGCGCACTGCGGCAGCACCCATTTCAGCCGGTGGTCGCGAAGGTGACGTCGCGCCATCGGCTCGATTGCATAGGCGATGCCGACTCCAGCCAACGCGAGTTCCTGCGCATGCATTGGATCGTTGACCAGCGCTGTTCCCGATGTTTTGACTGATATGACCTTGTTGGCCTCGGTCAACTCCCATTCAAAGATCGCACCGGAGCCGACGGTGCGCAGCCCGATGCAATTGTGGTTGGACAGATCCTCGATTGTCTTCGGTACACCTTTGGCATCGAGGTAATCCGGCGAGGCCACCAGGATCACCTTAAAGGTCGGCGTGATCCGCACCGCGACCATGTCTTTCTGAACCATATCGCCTAAGCGGATGCCCGCATCGAAGCCGCGCGCGACGATGTCGACCAGGGCATCGTCCGAATAGACCTCGACGGTGAGGTGCGGATGTTGCCAGGCGAGCTTCGCCAGCATCGGTGTCAGCGCCATGTCAAGCGCGATGCGGACTGTGTTGATGCGCAACAGGCCCGTCACCTCGCCGCGCTGCGCCGACAGGCCTTCCGCCGCCTTCTCGATGTCGGCCAGCGCCGGCTCGACGCTCGCGAGAAAACGCGTGCCGGCTTCGGTGAGGGCGACGCTACGGGTGGTGCGCGCGAACAACGGCTCGCTCAGACGATCCTCGACCGCCCTGACTGCGTGGCTGACGGCAGAGGCGCTCATGCCGAGAGCGGCGGCGGCGGAGGCAAAGCCGCGATGGCGCGCAACGGCGACGACCACGGGCAGGTGGCTGAGCAGGTCCCGGTCCATTCATGCATTATATCGCATAATCCATGCGATTAAAGCCATATTATCGTTTGGCATCGAAAGCCGCATGTTCGCGTGCATGCCGCACCGAGCGGCGCAAACCCAAGGCGACAGGAGACTTTCGATGTCCACCCAACCGACCACCTGGTTCATCACCGGCGCTTCGTCAGGCTATGGTCTGGCGCTCGCCCGCTATGCCCTCGGCCGCGGCTACAACGTTGTCGCCACGGCACGCTCGCTCGCTAAACTCGAATGGCTTGCCGCTTCGGCCCCGGACCGCGTTTTGACCCAAACGCTCGACGTCACCAGGTCGTCCGACGCCGTCGCGGCGGTCGAGGCCGCCATCGCCCGGTTCGGCCGCATCGATGTCCTGATCAATAATGCCGGATACGCCATCATCGGTGCAGTCGAGGAAACGTCGGACGCCGAGTTCCGTACCCAGATGGACACCAATTTCTTTGGCGCGCTCGCGGTGACAAGGGCGGCGCTGCCTCACTTCCGCGCGCGCAAAGGCGGCGCGATCGTCAACGTGTCGAGCATGGGCGGTCAAATGTCGTTCGCCGGCTGCGGCGCCTACTCGGCTTCGAAATTCGCGCTCGAAGGTATGTCTGAGGCGCTGGCGCACGAACTCGCGCCATTCGGCATCAGAGTCATGATCGTCGAACCTGGCGCGCTGCGTACAAATTTCTCGACACCCGGGGCGATCAAGCAGATGCCAGTAATGCCTGCGTATCAAGACATAGTCGGGAGCATGCGCGCCCTCATGGATGATATGGATGGCAAACAGGACGGCGATCCCGCCAAGGCGGCGCGCGCCCTCGATCTGGCGTTACAGGCCGACAATCCGCCGTTGCGCCTGCAAGTCGGCATCGACGCAATAGGTGCGGTGCGGGCGCACGCAGAACACCTGCTCAGCGACCTCGCCGCGTGGGAGAAGGTTGGCGCCGACATCCGCGTCGAACCGGACGCACCCGCCAACGCGTGGCAAGCTCCGCTCGATCGTGCGACGCGCGACGTGGCTTGAGCCATGCGTAAAAAAATGATGGCCGGGGCAACGCCCCGGCCATTTCGTTTTTGCGGACAGAAAGCCGATTACTTAGCCGCCTCAAGAGCCGTGCGCGGCGAGGTCGAAGCGATCCGCGTTCATCACCTTCGTCCACGCCTTCACGAAGTCCTTCACGAACTTCTCCTTTGAGTCCGACTGCGCATAGACTTCCGCAAAGGCACGGAGCTGCGAGTGCGAACCGAAGATGAGGTCGGGACGTGTGGCGGTCCACTTGACGGTGCCCGTCTTGCGGTCCTTGCCTTCGTAGCTGTTCTTGCCGGTCGGCGTCCATTCGGTCGTCATGCTGAGCAGGTTGACGAAGAAGTCATTTGTCAGCGTGCCGACCTTCTTGGTGAGGATGCCATGCTTTGAACCGCCGGCATTCGCACCGAGAACGCGAAGCCCGCCGATCAGCACAGTCATCTCCGGCGCGGTCAACCGCAGCAATGCGGCGCGGTCCACCAGGGCTTCTTCCGGCTCCATGAACTGCTTCTTCTTGCCGTTGATATAGTTGCGGAAGGCGTCGGCACGCGGTTCGAGCGGTGCGAAGGACTCCGCGTCGGTCTGATCCT
Source organism: Hyphomicrobiaceae bacterium (assembly GCA_947472885.1). GTDB lineage: Bacteria > Pseudomonadota > Alphaproteobacteria > Rhizobiales > Xanthobacteraceae > CANJBX01. Next base: position 18,615 of record CANJBX010000047.1, on the reverse strand, counting down.
GCGATGCGTCCGCGCGGCCTGAAGCGAACGGAGCCTTCACGTTGACGCCGGCCGCCTTCGCAGCCTTCTCGATCGCGGCATTGCCGCCGAGAACGATCAGGTCGGCGATCGAGACTTTGCCCTTAAACGACTGCTGGATCGCTTCGAGCTTCTTGAGCACCTTCGCGAGTTCAGCCGGATTGTTCACGTCCCAATCCTTCTGCGGAGCCAGACGAATGCGCGCACCGTTGGCACCGCCGCGCTTGTCCGTGCCGCGGAACGTCGAGGCAGACGCCCATGCGGTCGAAACGAGTTGTGGAACAGTGAGGCCGCTCGCGAGGATCTTCGACTTCAGTGCGGCAACTTCCTTGTCGCTGAGCTTCTTGCCGGCCGGGACCGGGTCCTGCCAGATCAGGACTTCCTTCGGCACCAGCGGGCCAAGGTAGCGGGCGCGCGGGCCCATGTCGCGATGCGTAAGCTTGAACCACGCACGCGCGAAAGCGTCGGCGAACTCCTTGGGATTCTCGTAGAAGCGGCGCGAGATCTTCTCGTAGGCCGGATCGAAACGCAGCGCGAGATCCGACGTCAACATTGTCGGCAAATGCTTCTTAGACTTGTCGAAAGCGTCCGGGATGTCAGCGGGGGCATTCTTCGCCACCCATTGCTGCGCTCCGCCTGGGCTCTTGGTCAGTTCCCATTCAAACTTGAACAGGTTGTCGAAGTAGTGGTTGCTCCACTTGGTCGGGGTCTGCGTCCATGTCACTTCCAGACCGCTGCCGATCGCGTCAGCACCAACGCCGGTGCCATGCTTGCTCCGCCAGCCGAGGCCCTGATGTTCGAGTTCGTCGCCTTCCGGATCGACGCCAACAAACGAGGGGTCGCCTGCGCCGTGGGTCTTGCCGAAGGTGTGGCCGCCGGCGATCAGCGCGACGGTCTCTTCGTCGTTCATCGCCATGCGGAAAAACGTCTCGCGGATGTCGCGCGCCGAGGCGCGCGGGTCGGCATTGGCGCCTGGACCTTCCGGATTGACGTAGATGAGACCCATCTGCACCGCGCCGAGGGGTTCAGCGAGTTCACGTTCGCCGCTGTAGCGCTCGTCGCCAAGCCACGAACCTTCCGGTCCCCAGTAAAGCTCTTCCGGCTCCCATACGTCGGCACGGCCGCCGGCAAAACCGAAGGTCTTGAAGCCCATCGACTCCAGCGCAACGTTGCCGACCAGAACGTACAGGTCGGCCCACGAAATCTTGTTGCCGTACTTCTGCTTGATCGGCCACAGCAGGCGGCGTGCCTTGTCGAGATTGACGTTATCCGGCCACGAATTGAGCGGTGCGAAGCGCTGCTGACCGGCACCGGCGCCGCCGCGGCCATCGGTGGTGCGGTAGGTGCCGGCGCTGTGCCAGGCGAGGCGGATGAACAGGCCGCCGTAATGACCGAAGTCGGCGGGCCACCAAGGCTGCGAGTCAGTCTGCAGGGCACGCAGGTCCTTCACCAGCGCCTTGAGATCGAGCTTCTTGAATTCCTTGGCGTAATCGAAATCCTTGCCCATCGGATCGGACAAGCTGGAGTTGGTATGGAGGCTCGAAACGTCGAGTGCCTTGGGCCACCAATCGCGGTTGCGTTGGCCACTGTGCATGACCGGGCATTTGCCCGCGCTCTTGTCGTCAGTTTTTGTGTCCATGTTTCTCTCCCTGCATCAATCGACCGTGGCAGTCGCTGGCGGGAACATGCACCGTTCTTTGGATAAGGTCTAATCGTATTGATTGGGTCAGTCGATAAGCATACCTTATCGCGATGATCACATTGAAGCAGTTGCGGTATCTCAGCGCGCTGGAGCAGTACCGGCACTTTGGCCGGGCAGCCGAAGCCTGCGCCATCAGCCAGCCCGCGCTATCGATGCAAATCCGCGATCTTGAGCGCGATTTGGGAGTTAAACTGGTCGAGCGGCGGCCAGGCGACGCAGCCCTCACGGAGATCGGCATCGAAGTCGCGCGCAGGGGCGATCACCTGTTGAGCGGGGCCCGTGACCTTGAGGATTTCGCCCGCCATCGGGGGCGGCTGCTGACCGGAAATTTGTCGCTCGGCATTATCCCGACCCTGGCACCCTACGTGCTGCCGAAGATTCTGCCGGCGCTGCAAAAGCGCTACCCCGACCTCACTGTGGAATTACGTGAAACCCAGACCAGGCAACTGCTTGAGGAATTGGTGCGCGGCGCGCTCGATGTCGTTTTGCTCGCGCTTCCGGTTGAAGAGACAGAACTGGAAACGATCAATTTGTTCGAAGATCAGTTCCTGCTGGCGGTGCCGGCGGACGATCCGCGCCCGCACGGTACCCGCGTCAATGCGAAGGAAGTCGATCCGACACAGCTTATTCTGCTGGAAGAAGGGCACTGTCTGCGCGATCAGTCGCTGGCCTATTGTTCCAGTGACCGCCGTGGCAGTGCGCTTGGACTTGGCGCCACCAGTTTGGCGACGGTGATGCAGATGGTCGCCAACGGCTATGGCATCACGCTGGTGCCCAAGGTTGCCGCCGACGTCGAGGTGCGTGACGATCGCGTGAAGCTTCTCGACTTCGCTCAGCCTCAACCCGGCCGGACTGTCGGGTTGGCATGGCGGCGGACTTCGCCGCGCCGGGACGATTTTGTGGCGCTCGGTGAAGTCGTGAAGAGCGCGCTCGGCAAGGCTTAGTGCAGGTAACACGCTCGACATCCGACCCGTTCGTGCGACAAGATGCGAAATAAATGACAGAGCTGCCGGAGTAAAAACTTCGGTAGCGTATTTATAACGGGAGAACGTCCATGCCGATTACCCGCCGCACCGCGTTGTTTGCCACCGCAATGATTGCCGCCGGACGCACCTTGGGCGGCACGACATCGGCATTTGCTGCCGATTATCCCGACCGTGCGGTGAAGGTCATCGTGCCGTTCGGCGCCGGCGGGCCGGCCGATGTGTTCTCGCGGCAAGTGTCGCAGATGCTTCAGGATCGGCTCAAGCAATCTTTCGTCGTTGAAAATCGCCCGGGCGCGGGTTCGATCATCGGCACCGACGCCGTCGCGAAATCGCCGGCGGACGGCTACACGCTGCTCGCCATGTCGAACACCCAGACGACCAACGAATCGCTGGTGCCGCAGAAGCCTTACGCGCTGATGAAGGATTTTGTCGCGGTGTCGCCGATGAATTATTCTGACCTCGTGATGGTCGTGCATCCGTCTGTCGGTGCGAAGGACGTCAAGGAATTCATCGCGCTCGCAAAGTCGAAGCCGGGCCAGCTCAACTATGCGTCGTCCGGCGTCGGCACGCCGTATCACATGGCCGGCGAACTGTTTAAGTCGATGACCGGCACCGACATTGTGCATGTTCCGCACAAGGCGTCAGGTGAGGCACGTAACAGCGTCCTTGGCGGCCATGTGCAGATGATGTTCGACGCCATTCCGACGATGGCAGAGAATGTGAAGGCAGGGCAGGTGCGTGCGCTGGGCACGTCCGGCACGGTACGTTCGAAGATCCTGCCCGATACGCCGACAATCGCCGAGGCGGGCGTGCCCGGTTACGAGTCGACGATTTGGCTTGGCATCATGGCACCGGCCAATACGCCGAAGGACGTGGTCGACAAGCTCAACGCTGAAATCAACGCGGTCATGAACCAGCCCGATATCATCGCGAGCTGGGAAAAGCAGGGCGCGGTGCCGATGAAAATGACGGCGGCGCAGTTCGACGCCATGCTGCGCAAGGATATCGACAAGTGGGCGAATGTCGTGAAGGTGGCGAACATCAAGCCGCAGTAACACTCGCCGTCATTGCTTTGCTTCGCTCGCAATGACAACGGGAGCTTACTCGTCCCACTCAACCGTGCCGGTCGTCCACTGCGCTTTCTTCTTCTTCGCGGTCTTGAGGAAGGCGTCGAGGGCGTTGGCGGGCTTCTTGTCCGGATGCGCCTTGCAATAGTCCTGCAGCATGCCGAGGACCTTGGCGTCGGTAAGATCGGCCATATCGACGTGCTTGGCGTCGTATTCGAGGAGCGCGACATTGGCGGCGCTGATGTAACCCTGCACCCAGGCATAGAGCATCAGGTTGACCGGATCGTTCAGCCCGTCATTCGGCTTGATGTCGTTGACGATGCGCGCGCAGTTCGAGGTGCCGATGCCCTGCGACAGCAGCGGGTCGGCGGCGGAAGCGGGCGCAAACGCGCCGGCAATCATAAAAGCAGCAACAGCAAAGCCAGTGCGCACAGGGTTCTCCGAAACAAAAGCGGCCGTCCAGGTCGCCCGATTGCGGGCTACCATTGAAATACATCCAAAAAACGTCAGGGCTTTCTAACGCGCTCTTTCCACATGCGCCACGGCCGTTCGTAATTCTTATCGGTGCGGTTCTCGATCAGTTCGTATTCGCCCTGGGCGAGAAACCGGATTTGGCCGCCGAGCGCAATCGCCTGCGCCTGCAGCCGCGCATTCACCTCGGTGTAAACCGCACGATAGACAGCGGTCATGATGTCGGCGCCGACGGCAACGCTGCCATGGCCGCGCATCAGGCAGACGTCATAGCGACCCAGCGAATGCGCCAGTGAGCGGCCAAGGTAGTTGTCGCGGATCAGCAGATCGGTGATCTGTGCTGCATCGTGGATTTCGAAATTCGGAACGCCGCCGCCAAGAAATGCCGACATGTGGCAGATCGGCTGCAGCGGAACGGTGCTGACGCTGAATGGAATGACGGTCGGGGAGTGGCTGTGAACGACGGCGTTCACTTCGGGCCGCGCCTTGTAGATTTCGCCGTGGATAAAGCGTTCAAGAAACATCTTGCGGCCGCGTTGGTCCACCGGCGCGGAATCGAGGTCGTATTCCATGATGTCGCTCGCGGCGATGACGGCAGGCGACAGCGATGCCGACAGGAAGTAACGGTCCTTGGCGTGGGGGTGGCGGACGCTGCAATGGCCATAGCCGTCGAGTACGCCCTGTTCGGCAAGGATATGGCTGGCGAGAACGAGGTCGTCGATGAAGGCTTGATCGACCGGGCCGCCGGATTGCGGCGGGGGGCCGCCTGTTGCTGTTGTCTGGATCATGTCCGGTGCGATTGCAGGCGCGGAGCGCGCGTGAGGAAACCTACAGGAATTCTTGCAGCCTCACCAACGACATGATTTCGTGGCCGCATTGCAGGACAGGATGCTTTGGAAACGACATTAACCATACGGAAAAATGCTTATCATTCAAAAGTTTGTGGCGAGTTTCAGCTGTAGAATATCACACTGGCGAGATGCCTGAAAGGCGGGACCGTGATGTCCTTGTTTCTGCCAGCCCGCGCGATGAGGAATTGATGTGGCAGTTTGATTCCGCGACGGGAGCGCTCGTGCTTCCGGTCTGGACGATGGCCGTGGTTGCTGCGGTGGTGATCGCGTTGGCGGCGCTGGCGCTGGCACGCGGCGGCATCGTCAAGACCGTCGGCGTCTTGCTGGTGTTGGGTGTGCTGGGCTGCGCCGGATGGATCGGCTGGATGGTGCTTGAGCAGCGCGGCGAAACGATGCTTGCAGTTGGCGGAGATCGCGGCGACGAGCGCCGGCTATTCGAGCAGCGCGTCACCGAACTGGTTGGCCGCGCCATGCTGCCGGGGTCAGCACTTTCTTGCTTGGATAGCATAGCTGGCGAGCAAGTCGCGAACGGCTGCGAGCGATTGATCTTCGGCAGCCCCGAAACAGTATCCGCTGCGGTGTCCTACGTCTCGATGCGGCTGACCCTGCTGGCCGAAGGCGCGCAGATGGCCGCCGGCGGCGCAAATTACGAGAACGCGCTCAATGCGTTGCGCCAGGGGCTGGAGAATGACCGCTTCGGCATTGCCGCCTACCTCATGCTGCAGGAACCGGATTGCAAGCCGGAGCAATGCCCGCGCCTTTCGCTGTTGCGCGACCCGAACAAGGTCCGCGTCAACCTGCTGGAGCGGCCTTACGACGTGCTGGTGGCGCGCTATTCCGCAAACTGGCAGGTTGCCGGCCGCGCGGGCAGCGATGTCAGGGTCGGCAATGGCGTTGCCGCGGCCCCGCCATCCTTGCCCGGACCTGTCATGTCCGGAACAGGGGCACCGGCATCGTCGCGGTACGATTTCCCATCGGCCAATTCCATTCCGCCGGTCAGCATCATGAATTCCGAACCAGCGGCAGCGCCTGCTGCTGCTCCCGCCGCCAGGGAAGCCGCGGCACCGCCGGCGCGCACAACACCGGCAGCGCCACCCAAGCGCCCGCCGCCGCCGCGTCCGCCCGCACGGCCTGCGGCTGCCGCGGAGCCGGAAGCTGCCGCTCCGCCGACGCAACTCGCGCCCACGGCCGCCCAGCGCTAATCGCCATGGCTGGCCTCGCGTCCCTGCGGGGGCGCGTGTAGATTCCGGCCATGTTCGCTTCGGTCCTCATCGCCAATCGCGGAGAGATTGCGATCCGCATTGCCCGCACGGCGAAGCGGCTCGGCATTCGCACCATTGCAGTCTATTCGGAGGCCGACGCCAAGGCGCTGCATGTGCGGGTCTGCGACGAGGCCCATTGCATCGGTCCCGCGCCGGCCCGTGAAAGCTATCTTTGCGTCGAGAATATTCTTGCCGTGGCGCGCGCGCGCGGCGCGGCCTGCATCCATCCGGGCTACGGCTTCCTCTCGGAGAATGCCGATTTCGCGCAGGCTTGCGCCGACGCCGGCATCGTGTTCATCGGGCCTTCCGCCGATTCAATCCGCGCCATGGGGCTGAAGGACCGCGCCAAGGCGTTGATGGTGAAGGCGGGCGTGCCGGTGGTGCCGGGCTATCTCGGCGAGCGGCAGGATGCGGCGCTCCTGAAACAAAAAGCCTACGAGCTTGGCTATCCGGTGCTGATCAAGGCGGTCGCGGGCGGCGGTGGCAAGGGCATGCGGCGCGTCGATCTGCATGCCGAATTCGATGCTGCGCTCGAAGGCGCGCAGCGCGAGGCGAAATCATCGTTCGGCGATGGGCGCGTGCTGATCGAGAAATACGTTGCGACGCCGCGCCATATCGAAGTGCAAATCTTCGGCGACCGTTTCGGCAACGTCATCCATCTCAACGAACGCGATTGTTCGCTGCAGCGCCGCCATCAGAAGGTGATCGAGGAAAGTCCCGCGCCGGGCATGAGCCGCGAATTGCGCGCCATCATGGGTGAGGCGGCAGCGGAAGCCGCGCGGGCGGTCAACTATGTTGGGGCAGGGACGGTGGAGTTCATCGCCGACGGTTCGCAGGGGCTGCACGCGGGAGCCTTCTGGTTCATGGAAATGAACACGCGGCTGCAGGTCGAGCATCCGGTGACGGAGGCTGTCACGGGTCTCGATCTGGTCGAATGGCAATTCCGGGTCGCCAGTGGCGAAGCACTGCCGCTGCGACAGGAAGAAATCCCGCTCAATGGCCACGCTGTCGAGGCGCGGCTGTATGCCGAAGACCCGGAGCATGGATTTTTGCCGTCAACCGGCACGCTGCGCGCGTTCGATATCCAGGGCGATGTGCGCGTCGATGCCGGTGTCGAGCACGGCAGCGTGGTGTCGCCTTACTATGACGCCATGATCGCGAAGCTGATCGCGCATGCGCCGACCCGCGCCGGTGCGCTCGATAAGCTGGCGGACGCACTCGAACACACCATCGTTGCCGGGCCGAAGACCAATGCAGCGTTTCTCGCCGCGCTGGCGCGTGCGCCTGAGTTTAGCGCCGGGAAATTCGACACGGGTTTCATCGGCCGCAACCTCGCAGCACTGGGCGCGGTGCCGCGCGAGCCGGATGCGGCAGCGGCGGCGAGCGGTGTTGTGTATCTCCTCCAGCAGCAGCGCGCGGTCATTGCGGCGAATGCGGCAGGCGAGGAGGCAGAGCCTGCATCGCCCTGGGACGCCGGCGATGGCTTCCAGCTTTCGGGCGTGCGCGTCGTCGAATATCCGGTCATCGCCGATGACAAGCACATAATGGCGAAAGTCACCTTCGGGCCGCAGGGCATGGCCGTCGAGATTGCCGGACAGCCTGCGGCTGACGCGCGGGTGGTGGATGCGGGCGACGGCACCGTGCTGGTCATCCATGGCGGCCGCCAGACGGCAGTACGGTTTGCGGGCGCGGATGGTGCGGCTGGCGATGCGGCGTCCGGTGGCGGCGAGATCCGTGCGCCGATGCACGGGAAAGTGCTGGCGGTTCTTGTGGACAAGGGCGACAGCGTGCGCAAAGGCCAGCGCCTTGCCATTATCGAGGCGATGAAAATGGAGCATGCCTTGCTGGCGCCTTTCGATGGCCGGGTTGCCGATATATCGGCGGTGGCAGGCAGCCAGATCGCGGAGAAGGCAATGGTGATGGTGGTCGAGGCGCAAGAGCCGGTCGTGAGCTAAATCGCCAGTGTAGAGTTAAATGAAAGCATCCCGTCTCATCGCCGGTATCGTCGCGGTTTCGCTCGCTGTCATGGGCGGCGCTGCGCCGGCGCCCGCCTGCAAGTGTGCGCTAACCCCCTACGACAAGGTGCTGGCGCAGACGCCGGTGGTATTCGACGGTGAAGTGGTGCGTTCCGAGCGCGACACGCGCGACCAGCAGCAGATTACGAGTTTCCGCGTGCGCGGCGCGGTGAAGGGCATTTCCAACAGGCTCGTGCTGCGCCAGGAAAACGTCTTCAAGCGCACGCCGCAGCGCACGATCACGGTGATCTCGGCAGTGAGGGATGCCGAATGCGGCTATGATTTTTCACACGGGCCACAGCGGCTGATCGTCGGCGCGGACCGCGACAACGATGGTAATCTGGTTGTGACCCGCTGCACGATCTACAACCTCAACGCCTCCTTGATGGAAGTTCCGAAGTAAAGCCATGCCGCTGCATATTCTCAAACTGTCGGTCGGCGCGGAGTCGGTCGATGACCTCAAGGGCTGGATCAAGCAGCGCGTTGCCGAACGCAAGAAGAAGGGCGAGCGCGGCGATCATATCCACGTCACGCGCATGGCGCCCAAGCGCGAAACCGAGGTGCTTGATGGTGGTTCGATCTACTGGGTCATCAAGGGCCAGATCATGTGCCGCGAGAAAATCCGCGCCATCGAACCGTTCCGCGACAAGGAAGGTATCAACCGCTGCCGGCTGGTGATGGTGCCCAAGGTCATTCTGGTCGAGCCGCGCCCGTTCCGGGCGTTTCAGGGCTGGCGGTATCTGCAAGACAAGGATGCCCCTCGCGATCTCGAAAAGATGGCGCCGGGGGCGAAGCATATGCCCGAGGAATTGCGCCGGGAATTACGCGGGCTGGGGCTTCTATAAGGTGGACGCCGAGGTTTCGGACCACCTCTCCCATGGGGAGAGGGAGCCCACCGCCGATGTGGTGATAAGTCCCGCAAAAAACTCACATGAAATGTGCGGTGGGCAGGGGTACGGCTGCAGCCCGATCCCGTGCTATGTTCTGGAACCTTTATAAATCTACCCGGTGGAAACGCAGTCATGATTATCAAAACAGAAAAAGACCTGACTCCCGCAGTGCTGGCCGAACTTCAGCGCGCCAAGGTCAGGAACCCGCGCTTTGTCGAGATCATGAGCGCCGCGGTGCGCCATCTCCATGAGTTCGCCCGCGAGGTGAAGCTGACCGAAGAAGAATTCCACCAGGCGGCTGCCTACATCGTCGCCATCGGCCAGAAGAGCAACCCGACCCACAACGAAGCGGTGCTGATGGCAGGTTCGCTCGGCCTGTCGCCGCTTATTTGCCTCCTGAACAACGGCAACAAGGGCCAGACCGAAACCTCCGCGAACATGCTCGGACCGTTCTGGCGGATGGATTCTCCCAAGACCAAAAACGGCGACAGCATCGTTCGTTCGCCGACGCCGGGCCCGGTGCTGTTTGTCGATGCCCACATCAAGGACGCCGATGGCAAGCCGATCGAAGGCGCAGAAATCGACGTGTGGCAATCTTCGACGGACGGCTATTACGAAAATCAGGACCCGGATCAAGCCGACATGAACCTGCGCGGCAAATTTACCTCGGACAAGAATGGCGATTTTGGTTTCCGCAGCATCAAGCCTGCGGGCTATCCGATCCCGGTCGATGGACCGACCGGCGACCTGATCCGCATTCAGGGCCGCCACAACATGCGTCCTGCGCATCTGCATTTCCTGATCGTCAAGCCCGGCTACAAGACACACATTTCACAGGTCTATGCGAACGACGATCCGAACCTCGACAGCGACGTACAGTTTGGCGTGACCGAGGCGCTGGTTGGAAACTTCGTGCGCCATGACACCGACAAGGCGCCGGATGTGAAAGCGCCGTGGTATTCGGTTGAATATACGTTCGTCGTGGAGAAGGGCGTGTCCAAGCTGCCCAGAGCGCCGATCAGCGCCAAGGCGACGGAGCGCGCCGAGCTGGAAGTGCTGGAGCGCGTCTAGGTCTCAACTCATTCTCCTGTTGAAGATGAAGAAGCGGGCGATGAGCCCGCTTCTTTTTTGCTTTCGAGAATGCCGGTAAGGCTTTGTTAAATTGCAGGCATTGGTGATTTGCCCGATTCCGATTCGTTCTTTTGAGAACAAAGCCGAGTCGTTTCGTGAACCGGAAGAGTCTTCACACTGGAATGTTGTCGATCAGCCGTGTGGTGCCGATTTTCGCCGCGACCAGCAGGCGGATCGGTCCATCTTTCTGTTGGTGAATGGGGGCGAGCGTCGCGGCGTGGCGCGCTTCCACATAGTCGATGATGAAGCCTGCGCGGGAAATCGTGTTGCGTGCGGTATCGACCGCCTGCGCAATGATCTTGCCGCTGCGGATTTCTTGCGCACAGGCGGAGAGGGCGGCGTGGAGCACTGGCGCAGCCGCGCGCTCCTGTGCCGACAAGTAGACGTTCCGCGACGACAGCGCGAGGCCGTCCTTCTCGCGCCAGGTCGGTGCACCGATGACCTTCAAGGGCAGGTCGAGGTCGCGCGCCAGCCGGGTCACAACCTGGAGCTGCTGATAGTCCTTCTGGCCGAAGATTGCGACGTCCGGCCGGCATTGCAGGAACAGCTTGGCGACCACGGTCGCCACGCCGCCAAAGAAATGCGGGCGGAATTTATCCTCCAGTCCGGCCAATGCCGGACCTTCCGGCGCGAGCCGCGTGGCAAAGCCCTGCGGATACATCACGTCAGCGGTCGGCGCCCAGACGACGTCGACGTTCTCGCCCGCCAGCGCCTTGAGGTCGGCATCCCAGGTTCGCGGATACCGTCCGAAATCCTCGGCCGGTCCGAACTGGGTGGGGTTGACGAAGATCGAGACGACCACCCGGTCGGCGCGGCGCTTGGCCAATTTAACCAGGGCAAGGTGGCCCGCGTGCAGTGCACCCATGGTCGGCACCAGGGCGACTGTCCGGGCGTCGGTGTGCTTGCCGACATCGGCACCGAGCGTCTTGCGCAGCGCCGAAACCGTGCGGGCGACCCTGGGGCCTTTCGGTGGTGTGGGTGCTTTTTTGCCAGCCATCGGGTGTCCCGTTTTGCGCTGTGGTGTCTAGCATCGCTGGCACCCAGCCGTCACCTGTCCGGTTAATGATGAACGGGTTGCATTCGACGAAAAATCTTGACGGTTGAAGGTATTACGACGAACAATGACGGCATTCGGGGGAACCATGCTGTTTAGGTCTAGCGTCGTGGAACAGGACTACGGACAGGCGTGTTCCGCGCATGTCGTTGTCGTGGGCAACGAGAAGGGCGGCTCCGGCAAATCCACCACATCGATGCATATCGCCGTCGCCTTGCTGAAGGCCGGACAGCGTGTTGCCACCATCGATCTCGATAGCCGCCAGGGCTCGTTCACGCACTACATCGAAAATCGCCGCGCCTGGTCGAAGCGTCACAACCTCAAGCTCGAACTGCCGAAGCACTTCCGCGTCGCCGGCGGCGACAGCCTGCGCATCGACGAAAACGAATGCGCGGAGTTCACGAGTTTCGCTGCCGCGATCACCAGCGTCGAACACACCCACGATTTCGTCGTGATCGACACGCCGGGTTCCGACACTTATCTCGCGCGGCTTGCGCACTCGATGGCGGACACGCTCGTCACGCCGCTCAACGACAGTTTCGTGGACTTCGATGTGCTCGCACGCGTCGATCCCCAGACCTACACCGTTTCAGAAACCAGCCATTACGCCGAGATGGTGCGTGAAGCGCGCCGTCAGCGCCGCATCGTCGATGGCAAGATGATCGACTGGATCGTGGTGCGTAACCGGCTCTCCATGCTGGGTTCGCGCAACAAGCGGCTTGTCGGCGATGGCGTCAACGAACTGGCGCGCCAGCTTGGCTTCCGTTTCGTTGACGGTTTTGCCGAGCGCGTCGTGTACCGCGAATTTTTCCCGCGCGGCCTGAGCGCGCTCGATGACATGGATGAAGAGACGCTCGGCACCCGCCCGAACCTGACGCATGTCACCGCGCGTCAGGAAGTCGAGACGCTGCTCGCACACCTCAAGCTGCCGATTGATGAGCGTGGCCGCGCGCGCGTCGAAGCGCGTGCCGCGTGGGCGTCGGCGGCGGACCAGCCGCTCGATCTGCACGACATTCTGGCGGACTGATCTTTTCGGATATAACTGCCTTCGACAACGCGCCCTCGGGCGCGTTTTGCATTTCAGGCGCTGGTTCCATGGCCGGTGGTGCGGTCTTCGGGCGCTGCGCTTTGTCCTGGCGTTTCCTATATAAATAATCGTCAGGCATTACCGCTCAGGCAGACCGATGGCCAAAGACGACCGCACGCCGACGCAGAACCCGTCTCCGCTGGCGGCGAAGTCTGCGCGTGCCGACATTGACGCCTTTCTCGACAAGGCCAAGGCGCTGTCCGCCCTGAAGACGGCGACCGGCCGCCGTCGCCGGCTGATCTTCGCGCTCGACGCCACCATGAGCCGCCAGCCGACCTGGGACATCGCCTGTTCCCTGCAGGCGGATATGTTTACGGAAGCTGCCGCCACCAATGGCCTTGACATCCAGCTTCTCTATTTCCGCGGCATCGGCGAATGCCGCGCTTCGCGTTTTGTATCGGACGCCCGCGAACTCGGCGCGCTGATGGGCAGGATCAACTGCCACGGCGGGCACACGCAGATCGGCAAGGTACTCAATCACGCGCGGCGCGAGAATGAGGCCGCCAGGGTACAGGCGCTGGTGTTCGTCGGCGACGCCATGGAGGAGAAGCTCGACGACCTGTGTGCCGCGGCTGGCGGACTTGGCCTCCTCGGCGTGCCGGCCTTCGTGTTTCAGGAGGGCGACGATGCGGTCGCCGAACAGGCGTTCCGCGAGATCGCGCGGCTGTCGAACGGCGCTTACTGCAAGTTCAGCCCCGGTTCCGCGCATGAACTCGCCGAACTGCTGCGCGCGGTTGCGGCCTATGCGGCAGGTGGTCTCAAGGCGTTGGAAGCCGCGCGCCGCGGCTCGGCGGCTGCTAGACTGCTGGCGCAGATGAAATAGCAGCGGGTGAAAATCGCGTGACGGTGCTTCTCGGCCTTGTGTTTCTGGTGATCATCCTGTGGTCGCTCAAGAAATTCCTGAACGTCAACCCGACGGGCCTTGCCAAGGGCATGCGGATCGCCGGCGGCGTTGCCGCGCTTGCGGGCGCGGCGTTTCTTGCCATTCGCGGCCAGATTGCGTTTGCGCTGCCGCTTGGCGCCACCGGGTTTGGACTGCTCGGCTGGACGCCGTGGGCGCCGGCGGGCTTTGGCGCGCGCACGCAGAAAGCCACCGGCGCAAGGTCGCGCGTGCGGTCGGCATTCATCGAAATGGAGCTGGAGCACGACACCGGCGCCATGACCGGGCGGGTGCTGGCAGGGCGCTATCAGGGGGTGACGCTGGACTCGCTCGATATGCCGGCGCTGACCGGCATGCTGGCCGAGATCGACGAGGAGAGCCGCGCGCTAGTCGTAGCTTATCTTGATCGCCGCCACGCCGGCTGGCGTGAACACGCTGACGGTGGTGCGGCAGCGGGGCAATTCCATCCGCCGAGCAGCAACAAAATGACTGCGGAGGAAGCCCAGCAGATCCTTGGCGTTGCGCCAGGTGCGCCCGCGGAGGATATCAGCCGCGCTCACCGGCTTCTGATGAAGAAGCTTCACCCTGACCAAGGGGGCTCGACGTACCTCGCGGCCCGCGTCAATGAGGCTAAGGATGTGCTTCTGGGACGCCATCGCTGACAAGCGATCCTGAGGTTAGGCGCCGGGTTCGGCGCGTGACCTAACTTGCCCCCGAACGGTTACTAAACGGTTTCGGATACCGTCCGGCTTTGCAATTGATTTCGCGGGCGGGTCGCGGAGAACGCGTCAGTTCTTCAGCGCGATGCAGACGATCTTGGCTGTTTTCAAGGTCTTGCAGGCGGCCTCGGCATCTTCCCTGGAAATGTTCGCGAACCGCGCCCGGTAGAGCTTCATGTCGCTCTTCACGATGGACTCGGTGAACGCCTTGGCCTTGGCGAGGAACGTCCTGGCCTTGGAGCGGGCTTCGGCGATGCGCTCGTCGGCATCTTTCTGCGTTTCCAGGGCGCCGACCTGGATCATCCAGCCATGCTGGGAGGAGTCATTAAGAACGGCCAGTGTGGTTTCGACCGGCGCGGCCATCGCCGTGACAACCGGGGCCGGGGTGGGCTTCGCACGCGAAGTCTGAGCCGGCGAGGGGGCGGTGCTGGCCGGCGAGCCACCCGATGCGCCGCCACCGCCTGCTGCCATTACCGGGCCGGCGCTGGCGACGACGGAAAGCGACTCTTCGGTCTGGTTGCGGGGGATGATTTCTGCCGGCTGCGCGGTTGCGGCTTGCCGTACCGGAGCGGTGCCAATCGGGGCGGTCGATAAGGCGCCGGACTTCACGCGCACGGTCTTGACCGCGATCGGACGAAGGTCGTCGCCGGCAGCGGCGGCATCACCCTGAGCGACGACGGTAGGCGGCGTGTAGGTCGCGCCGCCAGCGCCGGCGACGTCAACCGCGGCAACCTGTTCAGATGCTTCATGCGTCGCGGACTTGGGGAGCGGTGTGTTCTCGACAACAGCAGACGCGACGGCAATCGGCATGCCGGGGTCGACGGCTTCCACGATCTGGGGGGCGGTGCGTTGTGCCGAAGCCATGGAGATGTTGCCGCTGATGAGTTCACGCATGCGCGCATCGCGGGAATTGCCGGAGCGGCCACCGAGTACGACCGCGACGAGGTGCCGGCCATTGCGCTTCACCGAGGTGACGAGGTTGAAGCCGGAAGCCGCGACGTAGCCGGTCTTGATGCCATCGACCCCTTCGACGTTGCCCAGCAGCTTGTTATGGTTGCGCATCGCCTTCCCCTTGTAGGTGAAGGTATGCGTCGCGAAGTAGCGATAGTATTTCGGGAAGCGGTCCTGGATGGCGCGGCCGAGCCTGGCCTGATCGCGCGCCGAGGTGATCTGTTCGCTGTTGGGCAGGCCCGAGGCGTTGCGGTAGAGCGTCTGCTTCATGCCCAGCAATCGGGCCTTCTTCGTCATCATGCGGGCGAAGGTTGGCTCGTCGCCACCGAGGTTTTCGGCAACCACGACGGCAGCGTCGTTGGCGGACTTGGTGACGAGTGCGCGGATAGCTTCTTCGACCTGGAGCGTCTGGCCCGGCTTCAGGCCTAGCTTGGACGGTGCCTGCGAGGACGCGTGCTGCGAAACATCGAGGTTGCTGGTCAGCTTCAACTTGCCGGCTTCGAGGCGCTCGAACAGCAGATAGAGCGTCATGATCTTGGTCAGTGACGCGGGATGGCGCGGCGCATCGGCGGCAGCTTCATGCAGCGATTTGCCGGAGTTGGCATCGACGACGATCGCGGAATAGGGCGGCGAGTAGTGTGCCGCCTTGGCACGGTGGCTTATCGATGCCTTGCCGCGATGGCGGCGCGCGTCAGCCGGGGAAGTGGTGATGGCGAGAGCTGCAACGCTCGCAATAAGGCTCACCGCGACAAGACGGCTGCCGCTGATGAAGCGAGGCGTTGATCCGACCATTGCTATTCCCCAGTCCCGTTCAGGCACAGTTCGCGCCCTGGTTCTGCTTTGGCAGCAAGTTCTATGCCCTTGGCACGACGCTCATTATGGCTGCCCCCGCGCCATGCACAAACGCTGCTCGTTCCAAGGGTAAACACTGCCAGATTAAGAATTCGATTGCCACTGTAACCGCTTACGCTCGATCCGTGACCCTAGGATCGCTCGATTGCTAAACCCTTAATCAATCTTGTTCCCGGGATGGCGGTACAGGCATATTGCAGCGCAATATTTTGGTTGACTTTTGTGCAGTGCGGCATATTTTTGATGTATCGGTCAGGTTGAGACCGCATTTCAAAACGAATGGCCGCCCCGCTGGGTGGGCCGGGAGATCGAACCATGATCCAGAACTTCGATGAAGTGCAGAAATTCGGCAAAGAGAACTTCGACGTTGCGCTGAAGTCGTTTGGCGCCGTATCGACCAAGATGCAGGCGATTGCCGCCGAAGTGGCGGACTATTCCAAGAAGTCGTTTGAGGACTCGACCGCAGTTGTCGAGAAGCTGATGGGCGCCAAGACCGTCGAAAAGGCGATCGAAGTGCAGACCGATTTCGCGAAGTCGGCCTACGAAGGTTTCGTTTCCGAAGCCACCAAGCTCGGCACCCTCTACACCGACCTCGCCAAGGAAACCTACAAGCCGTTCGAAGCCGCAGTTTCGCGCACGTCGAACGCTGCGTAATTCCCGCAAGCGTCAGCGTCTTGCTATCCTGGACGTTTTCCAGAATCTTGAGCTTCAAGTGCTACAGCCCGGCGGTTTCGCCGGGCTTTTTCTTTCCACGTGACGCCGGCGAATTGCCGCGGCGATCAAGCTTCTGCTGCGTATGTCTCGCAAGTTGGGCAGGGTGGCTTGAAATGCGCGTCCGCGCATAACATTTAATGGGTATTCCACTGCAAACGCGCGGAAACGCGCTTAACCACGGTGGAATTCGACGGTTGCGCGGCCTGCGCTACTGGAATCCCATAGAGGCGTTGCATATTATTTCGCTACAATTCGCTGCGAGCCTTCAGCATGATTCCTTCGATCCTGAAGGAAAATGCCCGCAAGGTAAGGCGCAACCGCTTTCCGATTTTGCCATGAACCGCGCAAAGATCACGATGCCCGCCGACCGCCGCTTCGTCCCTTCCGTGCGCGGCGAGGCGGTGCGCGTGAATGTGCACATGGATATTCCCGTGCCGCGCATGGGCGACGACGACAAGAAACGCAAAGGCGACGACGGCAAGGGCGGCAACGGCTCAGGTACGGCGGTCATTACCAAGACCAAGCCGCAGACCAAACGGCCGAACCTCTATCGTGTCCTGATCCTCAACGACGACTATACCCCGATGGAATTCGTGGTGCATGTGATCGAGCGGTTCTTCAACAAGGACCGCGACGCTGCGACTGAAATCATGCTGCATGTCCATCATCACGGCATCGGGGAGTGCGGTATATTCACGTATGAGGTCGCCGAGACGAAAGTGACGCAGGTGATGGACTTTGCCCGCAAGCACCAGCATCCTCTGCAATGCGTGATGGAAAAGAAGTGAGGCGCTTGCACTTCTCCGCAGGTCTTGAAACAATCCTCGAACGCACGATGTAAATGGGAATCGACTGAAAGCAGGAAGTTGCAAACGAAAGTGAAGTTCTGATGCCGACATTCTCAGGTAGCCTTGAACGTTCTTTGCACCGCGCCCTCGCGCTGGCAAATGAGCGGCATCACGAATACGCAACCCTCGAACATCTGCTGCTGGCGCTGATCGACGATAGCGACGCTGCTGCGGTGATGAAGGCCTGCAACGTCGATATCGAGAAGCTGCGCGGCAACCTGGTCTCCTATATCGAAGGTGAGCTTGAGAACCTCGTCGCCGACGGCGGCGA
Organism: Hyphomicrobiaceae bacterium; assembly: GCA_947472885.1. GTDB lineage: Bacteria > Pseudomonadota > Alphaproteobacteria > Rhizobiales > Xanthobacteraceae > CANJBX01. The sequence goes on along the minus strand of CANJBX010000047.1, from coordinate 846 downwards.
CGATTCCAAGCCGACCGCAGGTTTCCAGCGCGTCATCCAGCGCGCGGTGATCCACGTCCAGTCGTCGGGCCGGGAAGAAGTCACGGGCGCCAACGTGCTGGTCGCGATCTTCGCGGAGCGCGAGAGCCATGCTGCGTATTTCCTGCAGGAGCAAGACATGACGCGCTACGACGCCGTCAACTACATCAGCCACGGCATTGCCAAGCGTCCGGGCCTCACCGAAGCGCGTCCCGCGCGCGGCGTCGATGAAGACGCCGATGCCAAGGGCGGCGGCGAGGAGCAGAAGAAGAAGGGCGATGCGCTCGAGGCTTACTGCGTCAACCTCAACAAGAAGGCGCGGGAAGGCAAGATCGATCCGCTGATCGGCCGCACGGAAGAAATCAACCGCACCATCCAGGTGCTGTGCCGCCGTCAGAAGAACAACCCGCTCTATGTCGGTGAAGCCGGCGTCGGCAAGACGGCGATTGCCGAAGGTCTTGCGCGCCGCATCATCAATGGCGAAGTACCGGAAGTGCTGGAGACCGCGACGGTGTTCGCGCTCGACATGGGCACGCTGCTCGCGGGCACGCGCTATCGCGGCGATTTCGAGGAGCGTCTCAAGCAGGTTATCAAGGAGCTTGAGGCCTATCCGAACTCGATCCTGTTCATCGACGAAATCCATACGGTGATCGGCGCTGGTGCGACTTCCGGCGGCGCGATGGATGCGTCGAACCTGTTGAAGCCCGCGCTGTCATCGGGCGCGGTGCGCTGCATCGGCTCGACGACCTACAAGGAATACCGCCAGTATTTCGAGAAGGACCGCGCGCTGGTGCGCCGCTTCCAGAAGATCGACGTCAACGAGCCGAC
>CANJBX010000046.1 GCA_947472885.1 Hyphomicrobiaceae bacterium | reverse complement strand
TGACCCACATCCATTCCCGTCTTTTTATGATTCTTGAGCAGATCTTGGCCCAGGGGGCGCCGGTTCCTTTGGATGTCGAAGTTCCCAATAGCACCCTGATTTCAGTAGAAATCTGAGCCCCCGATCGGTTTTTTCAACATCCTGCTAGTCGACAATAAAGAGCTTGGCGCCGGTGCGGGTCGAAGAGCGATGCGCGGCATCGCCGTTGTCGGACACCTGATAGCTCATGCCGGGCTTGAGCTTGAACGTGCGTCCGTCGCGCAGTTCGGTGTCGAGTTCGCCTTCCAGCACGTAGAGAACATGGCCGCGGTCGCACCAGTGATCGGCGAGATAGCCCGCCGAATATTCGACATGGCGCACGCGAAGGTCGCCGACGTTGAAGCTGCGCCAGATCGCTTGCCCGGTTTCGCCTGCGTGTAGGGTTGGCGAGACGCCGGACCAGTCCGTCACGGTGAATGGCAAGGCCGGGATTTTCATGCGGGCGCTCCAGCGTTGCGTTCACGGGTAAATGCCCAGTGCTAGCCGGTCAATCTTTGAGGTTGCAAGACGTGTGCTGTTTCACGCGCTATAATCGGTGCTGAAACTCGTTTATGCGGATTGTAATGACCGACCAGCCAGCAGATTCCGGCGAAGACCGCCTGATCGCGCGCTACTTCGCGCCGCTGGCGACCCATCCGGGCGCGTTCGGGCTGGCGGACGATGCGGCGGCCATCGCGCCGCCGCCGGGCTGCGATCTTGTCCTCAAGGCCGACGCCATCGTCGGCGGCATTCATTTTTTCGAGAACAATCCGGCGGACGCGGTGGCGCAAAAGGCGCTGCGCGTGAACCTCTCTGATCTGGCCGCCAAGGGCGCAGTGCCGCTCGGCTTCCTGCTGTCGCTCGCGCTGCCGCAAGGCGTGTCGGAGAACTGGCTTGCCGCTTTCGCCAGCGGGCTGAAAGCCGACATTGAGCAATTCAACTGCCCGCTGTTTGGCGGCGACACCGTGAAGTCGCCCGGCGCAGTGATGATCTCGATTGCAGCCTTCGGCAGCGTGCCGCACGGTACGATGGTGAAACGTGGCGGCGCGAAAGTTGGCGACCGCATCGTCGTCACCGGCACGATTGGCGATGCCGCGCTGGGACTGAAGCTGCGGCAGGATTCTGATGCGGCAGCGCGCTGGAAACTCGATGACGCCGCGCGCCAACATCTGGCGCAGCGTTATCTGGTGCCGCAGCCGCGCAGCGCCATCGCGGAAATCCTCCGCACCCACGCCTCCGGCGCGATGGACCTGTCGGACGGGCTTGCGGGCGATCTCACCAAGATGTGCCGCGCCGCCGGTGTGTCAGCCGACATCGACGTGGGGCAGGTGCCGCTGTCGGCGGGCGCGCTTGCCGCGCTTGCCGCTGAGCCCGTGCTGATCGAACCGATCCTGACCGGCGGCGACGATTACGAAATCGCGGCGGCGATCCCGCCCGCAAGACTTGCCGCTTTCGACGCTGCTGCGAAGGCCGCAGGCGTGGCGGTTGCCGACATCGGGGTTGTAACAACGGGCAGTGACGCGCCGAAGTTTGTCTGGAATGGCCGCCAGCTGAATTTTGCACGCCGCTCGTTCAGCCATTTCTGATAGGTTCGGCGATAACCAAGAATGCGCCGGAGGATGCCATGGACGATCGCACCAAAGTTGTTCCGACCTCGGCAAGCGTGCCGTCGGGCGCGCCGATGATGAAGCCCGCGCCGGGTGGTGAGCGCGCTGCCAAGCTGCGCCGCCTGTTCCCGACCGTGCATTACCTGCGCGAACACGCGCAAAAGCGCATCCCGCGTTTCGGCTACGAGGCAACCGACGGCGGCCATGGCCGCGATCTCGGCATCGAACGCAATGCTTCTGCGCTCGACTCGATTGAATTGATCCCGCGCTACGGCATCGACAAGGGCACCTGCGACATGTCGGTCAACCTGTTCGGCAAGCGCTATGCCGCGCCGATTGGCGTCGCCCCGATTGGATTGCCGGGCATCGTGTGGCCGGGCGCGGAGAAATACATGGCGCGGGCGGCCAAGAAGGCCGGCGTTCCTTTTTGCGCAGGCACCGTTGCGAGCTTCACCGTCGAGGAACTCGCGAAGGAAGCCGAGGACATGCTGTGGTTCCAGCTTTACCGGATGCCGCAGCAGGATCATGCGCATGGCTTCGACCTGGTGCGCCGCGCACAATCCGCCGGGGCGCAGGCGCTGGTCATTACGATGGACGTGCCAATCCGCACCAAGCGTTCGCGTGAAATCCGTCAGGGGCTGGTGCTGCCGTTCCGCATGAACGCGACGACGATCATGGACGTGCTGAGTTCGCCGCCGTGGCTGGCGGCCTATCTGAAGCACGGGCTGACGCGGTTCGCGAACTACGCGCCCTATGTCGAAGGTCCGCCGACACCGGAGAAGCTCGCCAGCTATTCGAGCAAGGATCACACCGGCGGCGGCGCGTTCTCGTGGGAAGAAGTCGCGCGCTATCGCGACGTCTGGAAAGGCCCGCTGGTCGCCAAGGGCATCATGCATCCGCGCGATGCCGAGAAGGCAGTGTCGCTTGGCTGCGAGGGTATCCAGGTTTCCAACCACGGCGGCCGTCAGGTCGAAGGCCTCGCCGCGAGCATCGATGTGCTGCCGGCGATTGTCGAAGCCGTTGGCAACAAGGCGACGGTCCTGTTCGACTCCGGCGTGCGCTCGGGTCTCGACGTGACACGCGCGCTGGCGCTCGGTGCCAAGGCGGCGTTCGCCGGCAAGGCGTTTCTCTATGGTCTCGGCGCCATCGGCGGTGAGGGGCCGGGCTTTGTCCTCGACATGTTCAAGGAAGAAATCCGCGAGGCGCTGCGCCAGTGCGGTATCAACACCATCGCCGATGCAGGAAAAATTGAACTGCGCCACCCCACAAAATGGCAGTTCTGATCTCCCAAACCGCGCTGGTCAGGAATAATTCTGCCCACTAAGGTCGCTTCCGGGGCACCAAGACGAATCCGGGAAACGACATGGACGCCACGACCCATCCGCCGGTGGCGCAGCCCCATCCGCTGCCGGACGACCGGCTGGCCCGCAAGAATGCCCTCGTGCTGGCGGTGGCGCAGGCGCTGGCGGGCGGCAACAACACGGTCGTGCTGGCGACCGGCGGCATTCTGGGCGCCATGCTGGCCCCGAACCGGGCGCTGGCGACGCTCCCCATCAGCATCTATGTCCTCGGCCTGTGGCTCGGCTCGCTGCCGTTCGGCAAGCTGGCGCGATTGTTCGGCCGCCGCGCGGCATTCCAGGTCGGTACGCTGTGCGGCGTCCTCACCGGCCTGATCTGCTATGTCGCGGTCATCCAGGGCTCGTTCCTGATCTTCAACATCGGGACGTTTTTCTCCGGCCTCTATGCGTCGGCGCATCTCGCCTACCGTTTTGCCGCCGCCGACACCGCGAGCGAGGCATTCAAGCCCAAGGCGATTTCGTGGGTGCTGATCGGCGGCGTGTTCGCCGGCGTGATCGGGCCGCAGGTGGTGATCTTCACCAAGGACCTGTGGCCGCCGTACCTGTTTGCGGCAACATTTTTGGCGCAATCGGCGCTCGCCGCGATTTCCGCCGGCGTGCTGATGCTGGTGAAAATTCCTGCCCCGCCCCGCAAGCCGCCGGAAGGCGAGGGCCGTCCCATTCTGGAGATCGCCCGCCAGCCGCGCTTCATCGTGGCGGTCGCCTGCGGCGTCGCCAGCTATTCGATGATGAACATGGTGATGACGTCGGCGCCGCTCGCCATGGTGCTGTGCAATCACACCATCGGTGAGGCGACGCTCGGACTGCAGTGGCATGTGCTCGGCATGTTCCTGCCGAGCTTCTTCACCGGCACGCTGATCGCGCGCTTTGGCCTCGAACGAGTCGTGGTCGCGGGGTTCCTGCTGCTGATGCTCAGCGCCGGCGTCAGCATGTCGGGAATCACCGTGCCGCATTTCTGGCTCGGGCTGGTGCTGCTCGGCCTTGGCTGGAACTTCTCGTTCATCGGCGCGACCACCATGGTCACGGCCTGCCACCGGCCCAACGAGCGCAACCGGGTCCAGTCGTTCAACGACTTCCTGGTGTTCGGCGCCATGGCCATTGGTTCGTTCTCCTCCGGCACGCTTTTGGAGGTCTATGGCTGGTCTACCGTCAATGAAGTGGTGTTTCCGGTGGTGTTGACCGCCGCCGGGCTGCTTGCCTGGGGCACCTTGCGGGAACGCTCCACGCCCAAGGCTGCATGATTGGTTGCGTGGTCGGCTCTTGGAAAAGGCAGGGTGGGCAAAGCGTCGCGGTATTGGGCGAAGGACATGGACCCGATACCCCCAGCCGCCGTTGCTTTCTGACAGGCTTTTTGGCTATATCCGCGCCGAATTGAGTATCGGCGGGTTTCGGGGCCACTGGGGGCTCTTGCCAAACGCTGCCATGCGTATTTACCGGGCAACCGGGAATTCAGAAAAGGGTGAACTTTCATGACAGCTTTGTGGCTGATCGTCGCTTGCGGCGCACTTGCCATCCTCTACGCCATCTGGGCGACCATGTCGGTAATGAGCGCCGACGCCGGTAGCGCGCGTATGCAGGAAATCGCCGCGGCCGTGCGCGAAGGCGCGCAGGCCTACCTCAAGCGCCAGTACCTCACCATCGCCATCGTCGGCGTCGTGATCTTCGGCATCGTCGGCTATTTCCTCGGCTGGCTGGTTGCTGGTGGTTTCGCGATTGGCGCGATCCTGTCCGGCATCGCCGGCTTCATCGGCATGAACGTCTCGGTGCGCGCCAATGTGCGCACGGCGCAGGCGGCGACCAAGTCGCTCGCCGGCGGTCTCGAGATCGCGTTCAAGGCCGGCGCCATCACCGGCATGCTGGTTGCCGGTCTCGCGCTTCTTGGCGTGACGATTTACTTCGCCTATCTCGTGTTTGGCCGCGGCCTTGCCCCGAATGATCGTCTCGTCATCGACGCGATGGTTGCGCTCGGCTTCGGCGCGTCGCTGATCTCGATCTTCGCGCGTCTCGGCGGCGGCATCTTTACCAAGGGTGCGGACGTCGGCGGCGATCTCGTCGGCAAGGTTGAGGCCGGCATTCCGGAAGACGATCCGCGCAACCCGGCGACCATCGCCGACAACGTCGGCGACAACGTCGGCGACTGCGCGGGCATGGCGGCCGATCTGTTCGAGACCTATGCGGTGACGACCGTCGCCACCATGGTTCTGGCGGCGATCTTCTTTGCCGCCAATCCGGCGCTGCTCATGAACATGATGATCCTCCCGCTCGCCATCGGCGGTGTCTGCATCATCACCTCGATCGTCGGCACCTTCTTCGTGAAGCTGTCGGGCGGCGAAAACCCGTCGATCATGAATGCGCTCTACAAGGGCCTGATCGTGACGGCGATTCTTTCGCTGATCGCCATCGCTGGCGTTGTGCATTACATGATCGGCTTTGGCCCGCTCGCCGGCGTCAAGTATACCGGCATGTCGCTCTACCTCTGCGGCGTGGCTGGCCTTGTCGTCACCGCGCTGCTGATCTGGATCACCGAATACTACACCGGCACCGACTATCGTCCGGTCAAGTCGATTGCGGCGTCATCGGTCACGGGTCACGGCACCAACGTGATCCAGGGCCTCGCGATCTCGATGGAATCGACCGCCGGCCCGGCGATTGTGATCATCATCGGCATCCTCGTCACCTACGCGCTCGCCGGCCTGTTCGGCATCGCGATTGCCGTCACAACGATGCTGGCGCTTGCCGGCATGATCGTGGCGCTCGACGCCTTCGGCCCGGTCACCGACAATGCCGGCGGCATTGCCGAAATGGCCGGTCTTCCGAAGGAAGTGCGCAAGGCAACCGACGCGCTCGACGCCGTCGGCAACACCACCAAGGCCGTCACCAAGGGCTACGCCATCGGTTCGGCTGGCCTCGGCGCACTGGTGCTGTTCGCCGCTTACAACGAAGATCTCAAGTTCTTCATCGCGAATTCGGCGAAGCACCCTTACTTCCAGGGTGTCACGCTCGACTTCTCGCTGAACAATCCCTACGTCGTCGTCGGCCTCTTGTTCGGCGGCTTGCTGCCGTACCTGTTCGGCGCCATGGGCATGACCGCCGTCGGTCGCGCTGCTTCGGCCATCGTCGAGGAAGTGCGCCGCCAGTTCCGCGAAAAGCCCGGCATCATGAAGGGCACGGAAAAGCCGGACTACGGCCGTGCCGTCGACATGCTGACCAAGGCGGCGATCAAGGAAATGATTATCCCGTCGCTGCTTCCGGTGCTGTCGCCGATCTTCGTCTACTACGTGATCTACTTCGTCGCGGGCGGCGGAGCCGGCGGCAAGTCGGCTGCGTTCTCGGCGGTCGGCGCAATGCTGCTCGGCGTCATCGTCACCGGCCTGTTCGTCGCCATCTCGATGACCTCGGGCGGCGGCGCATGGGACAACGCCAAGAAGTACATCGAAGACGGCCACTACGGCGGCAAGGGTTCGGATGCCCATAAGGCAGCCGTGACCGGCGACACCGTCGGCGACCCCTACAAGGACACGGCGGGTCCTGCCGTGAACCCGATGATCAAGATCACCAACATCGTGGCACTGCTGCTGCTGGCGATCCTCGCGCACTAAAACCTAGGCGCGCGCGTTTGCGCGGTCCCAAAACGAAAACCCCGCGGAGCAATCCGCGGGGTTTTTCTTTTTCAGTATGCTGGCGCGAAGCCGGACGGGCGGAAAACGTCAGGTCGGATTGAGCGACACGGCGCGCATCATGTAGCGGATGTAGCTGAGCTCTTCGCCGCCGGATGCCGTCTTGCGGCTGACGGCGTCGAACACCTTGCCCTCCTTCATCGAATAGTCGGCGAGGCGCTGCACCTTGCGCTGCTTGTCGAAATAGACCGCGACGATGCGGCGGTCAGTTTCTTCCTGCGGCATGAATGCGGTCTGTTGGGTCTGCTGCGAGATATAATAGAAGACTTCGCCGCTGATGGTCGCGACGGTGGAGGGGGTACCCAGCACCACCAGTACCTGTTCCTGCGACGCGCCGAGCGGCACCTGCTCCAGCGCGCCTTCCGACACGATGTAACCGCGCTGATAGGTCTGGGTGAACATTCCGCCCTTGCCGCTGCAGCCAGCCATCAGCATGCCAAGCGTGGTTGCCACCATGGCCGAAGCCGCAATACGCGCGCGGCAAGGGGCTGGCCGGGACGGATGGTTCACGGGTGAGATTTTCCCTTGCATCGAATGACCTGTTGACCTACCCCGCAGGCACGCGGATTTCAACGTGGCGGCGTGCGGCGAGACGCGTGAGTCTGGTTTAGTCGCGCCCCAAAACTCCGGTTTTTATCCATGATCCTGAGTCTGTTGCGCCGAAACCCGCCGAAAAGCACCATTCAGGCACTCTATGGCGTGATCGTGGCACAGTCGCGTTTACCAAGTTTCTATCTGCGTTACGGCGTGCCGGACACGGTCGATGGCCGCTTTGAAATGATCGTGTTGCACCTGGTGCTGCTGAATGCCCGGATTTCACGCGAACCCGGCCGTTTCGGCGCATTGGAGCCGGCCTTGTTCAACCGTTTTTGCACCGACCTCGACCACAACCTGCGCGAGATGGGCGTCGGCGATCTTACCGTCCCGCGCCGGATAAAGGGCTACGCCGAAGCCTTCTATGGCCGTGGCGCGGCTTACCGTGCTGCGCTGGCGGCTGGTGATAGGACTACACTGGTCGCGGCGCTGGCGCGCAATGTCCATGGCCGTGATGAGCCGGACGATGCAGCTGGGCTGCTGGCTGACTATGTTGTTGTGGCAGTGGCGGCGCTCGATGGTGTTGCGGCCGACGCACTGATGCAGGGCAGGGTGAGTTTTCCGGATCCTGAAACAATCGCGCAGCGGCAAGGCAATGCCGCGCGGGTGGAGTAGCGACAATGGCCGATGCGCCGAACAAGAATGCGAACGACCGTGTGAACGATTTTCCATGGACCGCGCCGTTGCGCGTTGACGAGGTGCATGAGAGCGGCCGGCATGTTGCGCTCAAGGCCGACGCCGCGACCACGGCGGGGCTGGTAAAGTTTGCCGGCGTGAATTCCGTGACGGGGTTGGAGGCAACGTTCGACGTGACGCGCCTTGGCCGCACCGGCTTGCGGGTTGTCGGAGAGGTACGCGCCAGGGTCGGGCAGACCTGCGTGGTGTCGCTCGAGTCGATGGTGACGGACATCGTCGAGGCCATTGATGTCGTCTACGAGCCGCCCCGGCCGGAACCCGCAGTCCCTGCCAAAGGGCCACCGGCGCCGCCCGGCGCGCTGTCGTCCTTTGAGGTTGGAGAAGACCCGCCGGAGCTGCTGGTCGATGGCATCGCTGACCTTGGCGCGCTTGCGACAGAATTCCTTGTGCTTGGGATCGATCCCTATCCGCGTAAGCCTGAGGCCAGTTTTGGAGAGCAGGTGTTCGGCACGGGTGAGTCGGGGCCGTTTGCGGCGCTGGCCAAGCTAAAATACGGGGATGGTGAGGAAAAATAGCCTCCAACCCGATAATTGGGTGGTCCCGCCCCATTGTCATGGGCGGCTGAATGGCTATTGTCGCGGCTTCATTACCTAGGCAATCGGCCACGACAGACCGAGCCTGCGGCGCCAGGGATCCCCGCGAAGGCCGATCGATGCACCAAAAAGCTCGTATTGCGCTGGATGCCATGGGCGGAGACCACGGTCCCTCCGTTGTGGTTCCGGGCGCGGCCATTGCGCTCGAACGTCATCCCGACACTGAATTCCTGCTGTTCGGCAACGAGGCAGAACTCACGCCGCTGGTGAAGGCGCATCCCAGGCTGGCTGCCGCCTCGCGCATCGTTCACACCGAAGTCGCCATCGGCATGAACGACAAGCCGAGCCAGGCCCTGCGCAAGGGCCGCTGGAAGTCTTCCATGTGGCTCGCCATCGACGCCGTGAAGAAGGGCGATGCCGACGTCGCCGTTTCCGCCGGCAACACCGGCGCGCTGATGGCGATGTCGCGATTCCATCTGCGCACGCTGCCGGGCGTGAAGAATCCGGCTATCGCGGCGCTGTGGCCGACGCTGCGCGGCGAATCCATCGTTCTCGATGTCGGCGCTTCCATTGGCGCCGACGCGCAGCACCTCACGGACCTCGCGGTAATGGGCGGCGCGATGGCGCGCGTGCTGTTCGATCTCGAACGTCCGACCGTCGGCCTCCTGAACATCGGCGTCGAGGAAGTCAAAGGCCTCGAACAGATTCGCGAAGCCGGCAGGATGCTGCGCGATCTCGACCTCCAGGAACTCGACTATGTCGGATTTGTCGAAGGCGACGACATCGGCAAGGGCAAGGTCGATGTGGTGGTGACGGAAGGATTTACCGGCAACATCGCGCTCAAGACCGCCGAAGGTACCGCCAAGCAAATGGCCACGCATCTGCGCAGCGCCATGAGCCGCACCTGGATGGCGCGTATCGGCTACCTGTTCGCGCGTCAGGCGTTCGCGACCATGCGCGAGAAGATGGACCCGCGCCGGGTCAACGGCGGCGTGCTGCTCGGATTGACCGGCGTCGTCATCAAGAGCCACGGCGGCACCGACGCCGAAGGGTTCGCTTATGCCATTGATATGGGCTACGACATGGCCCGCTACGACCTGCTCCAGAAGATCAACCAGATGTTGCGCCGTCCGGTACCGGACGGCAGCGACACGGAACGCTTAACCGAGGCGGTATCGTGACTTTGCGCTCTGTTGTTATTGGCTGCGGCTACTACTTGCCGTCCCGCGTCGTTACCAACGCCGAACTCGCGCTGCGTGTCGACACGTCCGACGAATGGATCGTCCAGCGCACCGGCATTCATGAGCGCCGGGTTGCCGCCGATGGCGAACTGACTTCCGATCTCGCTATTCATGCCGCGCGTGCGGCGCTCGCCCATGCCAAGGTCGATGCAAGCACGATTGACCTGATTGTCGTTGCCACTTCGACGGCCGACCAGACATTTCCTGCGACCGCGGTAACGGTGCAGGCGGGACTTGGAATCACCGGCGGCGCGGCATTCGATCTTCAGGCGGTATGTTCCGGCTTTGTGTATGGCCTGACGACCGTCGATGCGCTGTTGCGCGCGGGTACTTTCAAGCGTGCGCTCCTGATCGGCGCGGAAACATTCTCGCGCCTGCTGGACTGGACCGACCGCACGACCTGCGTGCTGTTCGGCGATGGTGCGGGCGCTGTGGTCGTCGAGGCTCAGGAACTTTCCGGCACGCGCGAAGACCGCGGCGTGCTGACATCGCATCTGCGTTCCGATGGACGCCATCGTTCCAAACTCTATGTGGATGGCGGACCGTCCTCGACGCAGACGGTTGGACACCTGCGCATGGAAGGCCGCGAGGTTTTCAAGCACGCGGTGGCGAACTGTACCGACGTGGTCGAGGCGGCATTCGCCGCCACCGGCTACAGCGCGAAGGATGTGGACTGGTTCGTGCCGCATCAGGCCAACCGGCGCATCATCGAAGGCTCGGCGCACAAGCTCGGGATCGATCCGGCCAAGGTCGTCATCACGGTGGATCGTCACGGAAACACGTCCGCGGCATCGATTCCGCTGGCTTTATGCGATGCGGTTGCGGATCGGCGCATCAAACGCGGCGATCTGGTGCTGCTGGAAGCGATGGGCGGCGGATTTACCTGGGGCGCGGTAATGCTGCGATGGTGATCTTGGTCGGCCAAACGGGGAATTGACCCCGTTGACTTGTTTTGCCAAGGTTATATCGTTGAAAAGTCAGAGAGAATTCAACGGCGTCGGCTGGGCGACATCGAGGGCGGGGCGGGCATGTCTGGAAAGACGGTAACACGCGCGGACCTGTGTGAGGTGGTCTACCAAAAGGTGGGCTTCTCGCGCACAGAATCCGCAGCGCTCGTGGAACTTGTGCTCAAGGAAATCACCGATTGCCTGGAGCGCGGTGAAACGGTGAAATTGTCGTCATTCGGCTCTTTCGTGGTCCGCAAGAAGGGCCAGCGCATCGGCCGGAACCCGAAAACCGGCAAGGAAGTACCGATCGCGCCGCGCCGGGTCATGGTGTTCAAGCCCTCGGCCATCCTCAAGCAGCAGATCAACGCCGGCCCGGACGGGGCAGGCGACGGTCAGGCCGCTCCGGCATCACCCGCGCCGCGTTGAGTGCGACAGTAGCGTTCCGCGTAGCCCTTTTGCGTAATCACGAACAGCGAGGCCGCCTTGGACAAGGCACCTGACGCATTTCGTATCATCAGCGAAGTAGCCGGCGACCTTGATGTGCCGCAGCATGTGCTGCGGTTCTGGGAGAGCCGGTTTCCGCAGATCAAGCCGATGAAGCGCGGCGGTGGACGCCGTTATTACCGGCCGGACGATGTGGGTCTGCTGCGCGGCATCCGTCATCTTCTTTACAGCGAGGGCTACACGATCCGCGGGGTGCAGCGTATCCTGCGCGAGCAGGGCGTGCAGTTCGTGCAGGCAGTCTGGCAGGACGGCGCACCGCAGCCACCGCGCGCCGCCGTGGAAGAGGAAGCCGCCCCCGAGCGTGGCCGCGGTCTGCTGGGCCTTATTCCGGGTTTCGGCAAAGCGGGTTCTGACCGCGCAGCTGAAGACACCGATGAGGCGGCAGAGGCTGACCACGCAGAAGATACCGCCGAGACAGAATACGGCGAGGACGAAGTCCAGCACGACGGACGCCGCGAGCCGATTTTCGAGAACGCCGCCTCGCGTGCGGCGCCTGCGCGCGCCGCGCCCGCTGCGGCGGGGCTGAGCCGCGAGCAGGTGATGCAACTGCAGATGGCGCTGGACGGCCTTGGCGAATGCCGCCGCCTGCTCGATGCGGCGATCGGCAAGACCGAATAGACGTCGTTACGCTTCCGACTCGAATGCGAAACCCGCGCCCTTGCGCGTGACATAGCCGAATCCCGGTAGCTCAAGATGCGCACCGGCAACGCGGATGCGATCTGCCGAAACCCAGTCGAACACGCGCGCGCGGGAAGCGGCGGCGGCCTGCTGGTCGAGATCGTAGATCAGCGTCGTCTTCGGATGCGCAAACTGGATCGGGCCGACATGCACGGTGTCGCCCCAGAACAGCACGGCATCCTTGCCGGCATGAATGAGCCAGGTCGTATGCCCCGGCGTATGACCGGCGGAGAGATAAGCCGAGACGCCTGGCAACGCTTCGCCGTTCGTCACGCGGCGCAACCTTGTGAGGTAGGGCGCAAGGACGCGCCGCGCGGCAGCGATGTTGCGGGTAACAAAATCGTCGTCGCCGGATTCCGGCGCGCGCTCGAGCCAGAACTTCGCATCGTTCTCGTGCACCAGCACTTCCGCATTGGGAAATGCGGGCTGGTTGTTGGCATCGACGAGGCCGTTGGAATGGTCAGGATGGATATGCGTCAGCAGTACATGCGTGACCTTCGACGGATCGACGCCGCCGGCGCGCAGGTTCGCGGCGAGGTGGCCGAGCGTCGGCCCCATGGTGTTGCCGCAGCCGGCGTCGATCAGGATCAGCTTGTCGCCGAATTTGGCGATGAAGGCATTGACCTGGATCCGCACCGACCCGACGCCCTTGTCCGGGCGGCCGACCAGCCTGATGCATTCCGCGCGGTCGAGGCCGCGAAACGGATCGTAGGTTGCATGCAGCACGCCGTCGCTGAGGACGGCAGCTTCGATGTCGCCGAACTTTTGAAAGGTGAATCCTTGTGGCATTTTCTCTGGCCCTACAGCTTCGCCTCGATCACATCGACGCCGCGGATGCGGTCGATGAGATAGATCAGCCCGCGGCTGTCCATGGTGACGTCGTTGGCGGAGGGGCGTTTCGCGCCGGCCGGAGCGTCCGGCACGAAGTAGCCGACTTCCTTCGGTGCGTAGGGGTCTGCGACATCGAACAGGCGTAACCCTTGCGCGAACCACGCGAACGGAACGATCGTGCCCTTGAACACTTCCGAGGGCTGATGGCAGCCGGTCATCGGCGGATGGAAATTGCCATCGTTGAAGCCCTCGACATTGATGGTCGAGATCGGGACCGGGCAACGCTCGTCGGTGATGTCGTAGACCCACGCGAAGGCAGGCCCGGACGGTTTCAGCGCCGCGACATCCTCGTCGGCGACCACCATGATCTTGCGGCCTTTGTGGGTGCCCGGAATTTGCAGACAGGTGTGCGTCGGGTTCGGGAATGCCGGGCTGCGGCGATGGCCGGAAATCATCTTCGGATTCGACAGGTCCGAGATGTCGAGAATATACATGCCGTGATGCCAGTAGCTGACATTCAGGCGGTCGCCGACGCGCAGTGGATGATGACAGCGCGGTTCGGTAAAATCCTTCCATGGATATTCCTCGCCGCCGGCCTGCCACTGGCCGGGAATCCACCAGTGCGAAACTTCAACCGGCTTCGCGGGGTCCTTGAGGTCGAGGATGACGACGATGTTGCCGATGAACCCTTCCTTGGTGGAGGAGAGATAGGCGTAGCGGCCGTCGAAATCGTAACGATGCACGCCGCCGCCGCGGGTTTCCCATTTTCCGATCTGCCGGGGTGCGGCCGGATTTTTCACATCATAGATCGCAAGCCCACCGACGAAATCCTTGCCTTCCTGTTTGCCGACCATCTCATGATTGACGATCATGATGCCATTGGCGACACGCACCTTGTGGGAGTGCCAGCCTTCCGGCATGTCGATCTTGGCCAGCGTCCTGGGCGCCCGCGGATCGGCAATATCGACAATGGTGGTGCCGCTCGGCGCCTGCATGTGCGCGATATACAGCGTCGTGCCATCGACCCAGACCTGGCCGCCGCCCGGACAATCGATATTGGAAATGTGTTTGGTATTCCTGGCCGAAGGCATGAGCGCTCCCGTGGAACCGCCAGCTTTTGTTGCGCCGGCTGATACGCAACGGGTGCCATGGCCGCAGGCCAAATACAACATCGCGGCAATGCGCAGAGGGGATGCAAAAACGACGAATGGCCGGCTAAAAGCCGGCCGTCATGCTGGAACGGCCCGCGTTCTTGCGTGCCGCCCGCCGCTCAGTTGGCGCGCGCGCCGATCCGCTGGAGAAACGCCGCGGTTGGATGACCGTCGGGGGTGAGGCCGAGTTTCTTCTGCTCGATCCGCACGGCGTCGCGGATGTCGAAATCGAGGCGGCCCTGAAAATCCTTCACGGTGTAGCCCTTCTCCTGCAACCGCTTTTGCAACGAGATGCGCTGTGCGCGGGATAGCTGCGGGTCTTCCGCGGGCCATGGCGTCCTGATCTTGCCGCCGCCATGCATGCGGTCGGCGAGGTGGCCCACCGCAATCGCGTAGACGTCCGAGTTGTTATACGCCTTGATCACGTTGAAATTGTCGGTGACGAGAAATGCCGGGCCGCCGGCACCGCTCGGGAACAGCATGAAGGCGTTGCCGGATTCCGGGAAGCCGCCGCCGTCGGCGCGCCTGATGCCGCGCGCGATCCATTCCTTGAACGTGCCGCGGCTCTGCATGTGATCGAACTGCGCCGGCACGATGACCTCATAACCCCAGGGCAGGCCGGCCTTCCACTTCGAGCGCTGCATGTAGTTGCCCATCGAGCCGATCACGTCGGGCACGTTGGTCCAGATGTCGCGCTTGCCTTCGCCGGAGAAGTCCACCGCGAGGTCGAGGAAGCTCGATGGCATGAACTGCGGCTGTCCCATCGCGCCGGCCCATGAGCCGAACATCTTGTCGCGGTCGATGTGCTTGTCCTGCAGGATTCTCATGGCGGTCAGCAACTCACCGCGAAAGTAGCTGTCGCGATAGCCGGCCTGTACCATCGTCGCGATGGAGCGGATCACATCGAAGCGGTCCTTGCTTTCGCCGAACGATGTTTCGATGCCCCACAGCGCCAGCAGCACCCAGCGATCGACGCCGTAGACCTTTTCCTCACGCGCGAACGTGTCCGCCCATTGCTCGGCCTTCTGCTTGCCGGTCTCGACACGTGACGGCGACGCGATGCTGTCGACATAGGCGCCGATGGGCTTGCCGTATTCCGGTTCGCGCTTGAGGACGGCGAGGACACGCGAGTCTGGCGTGATGCCGCGGAAGGCGAGGTCGAACGTCGCGCGGGTGATGCCCTTTGCCTGCGCCTGCGGCCATAGCTGGACCTTGAAGGCGTCGAAGTTTGCGGGTGCGGACGTGCCGGTGGTTTCCTGCGCCGCAGCGGGTGTCAGCGAGGCAAGCGTGAACAGCAGAGCCAATACATGACGCATCGGGAATTGCACCTGGAGCTGTAGGAAAGACAGTGGTAACCGGCGGATCAGTTCTGTCCGCCGTCACCGATGATCGTATAGGGCGCCCAGAACAGCGGGTGGGCATAGGAGAACAATGCCTTGCCCGAACCGTCCTTATAGCCCTCGCCATCGATCAGCGCGACCATGGCTTGCCGCAGCGCTTGGCCGCGGGTGATCTTGCTATCTTGCGCTTGACGGCGGAACAGATCGCTGACCAGTTCGCGCGCCGAGGCCGAGTGCACCGACCAGTTGGTGACAAGGAGCGCCCGCGTACCGGCGTAGAAGAATGCGCGGCCGAGACCCGAGGCGGCTTCCGCACCTGCGCCTGCGCCGGTGCCGGTGTTACAGGCCGACAGGACGACCCAGTCGGCATCGAGCTTCAGTGTGAGGATCTCCTCCATGGTGAGGAGGCCGTCGCCTTCACCGCCTGCGCCCGCGACGTCCGGCGCGGAGAGCGCCAGCGCGGGTTGTGTCAGGCCGTTGAGTTCGCCCGGCACCAGGCCGTGGGTGGCGAAGGCGAGGATCTTGAAGCCCGACAGATCGAGCGACTTCACTTTCTTCTCGTTGGCTTCCTTGCCGAGGTTGAGCACCTTCGATGGGTCGGCTTCGAGCGCGACGGCAATCGAGATCAGTTCTTCGGCGGTGTCCGGCAGGCGCGGCAGCATGGCGAGTTCTGCACTGTTGACGCCTTCGAGCTGCGGGCTTGAACGGCGCTTGAGCGGCATGCCGCGCATGGTGCTGGCATTTCCGCTTGCATCGGCAACCAGGATCGGCTTTTCCGCTTCCATTGCTTGCGCGACGCTGAACAGCGGATCGCCGAAGGCGATCAGCTTGTCGCGGCTCGGCTTGCCGGGCGGCAGCGCACGCAGGGTGCGCAGCGCGCCAGCAGACGGCACCGAGGTGACGGCATGGGTACGTGCCAGCCATGCCACCTTCTTGTAGGCGGCGAACAGCGGTTCGCCTTCCTCGATTTTGGCTTCTTCGGTCGGCAACAGCGAGAGCGGCAACAGGCCGAGCGCACCGTTGGTGACGACGATCAGGTCCTTGGCTGACTTCCAACCGGATTCGACCGGCTTGAGCAGCATCGCATAAAGCTCATGGCCGAGTGCGAGATCGAACGCGGGAATGTCCGAGATCATCGCCGCCTGCGGCTCAAGCGCGTCGCGCAGCCTGCGGACCTTGGCCTCAAGCTCGACGGCAGTTGCCTTGACCTCGGAGAAGGCAACTTGGCCGTCTTTCGGCACCGCCCAGACGAAGCTGCTGTTCTGGCCGAAGTAGAATGACAGCAGCGATTCACCCGGACGCAACGTGGCCTTGATCTGGTCGACGGACGGCGGACGCGGATCGACAAGATCGGCGTAGGAGGGGAACCGCTTGTTGATTTCCTGACGCGCCTTGTCGCGGTCGGCGCGCAGTTTGACGATCGAGCCGTTGATCGCGGCGATGCCCTTTTCATCGCGCTCGCTGGACGATAGCGACAGCACGTTGTTGAGGGTACCGAGCTGGGCGTTGATCTGCTTGCTCAGGTCCTGCTCCTTGCGGACGAGGTCCTGCAACGCCGGGTCCTTGGCGACCATACGCGCGCTCGATGCGGCGAGCGCCTGCTGGACCGAGTGACCGCGAATGGAGTCGGCGAGCGAGAAGGTTTCGACCGCCATGTCGGTGGTGCGGTTCTGCGCGCGCGCCAGCACGCCGATATAGGCTTCGACGACATTCTGCAGGCGCTGGCTGCGGGCTGCGACAATCGTCGTGTCGTCATCGTCGGCGTTCTCGCGCGAAGCCGCCATCATAATCGGTATGGTGGCCTTGAATTCGCGGACAGCGTCGGCGTCGCGGCCTGCGAGGGCGAGGCCGATGGCGAGGGTGCCGCGGGCGGCGGCGGTGTCGAAGTGGCCCTCGCCGGTGCGGGTGATCTGGCGTTTCACCAGTTCTTGCGCGGCGGCAATGCCGGCCTCAATCTGGCCGGATGAATACAGCGCATAGATGCGGCCGTTACTCAGGAGGTAGGCGTCGCGGCGCTGCGGCTCCCACTTGGTGACGGCCTTCTCAAGGTCCGCATAGACTTCGGCGGCCTCCTTGTTCTTGCGCTGAAGCGTCAGCACGCCACCGAGATAGGACAGTGTCGATGCGACCGCGGGGGCATCGTTGGCAAGACCGAGGGTGCGCTGGACGTCGAGTGCAGAGCGGTTGAGCTTCTCGGCTTCAGGGTAGCGGCCCTGTTCGACCAGAATCGCGGCGAGGCCGTTCACGAACGCCGGGGATTGCGAATTGTATTTGCTCTGCGTCTTCAAAACGCTGAGCAAGGCGCGGCGGGCGTCGCCTTCGGCTTCGCTCAGGCGGCCCTGCTTGGCCTTGGTGCGTGCCATGGCCAGCAACTGGGCATCCGCGCTGAGCTGGATCTGTTCCGGCGGCGGCGGATAGTCGTAGTTGTCGAGATCCTTCAGCGATGCAAGACGGAAGGCATAGGCGCGCTTGTAGGCGGCTTCAGCTTCCTTGAACTGACCGCGCGCTTCAAAGATCATGCCGCGAGCGGCGTCACCGTCGGATTCCCAGCCTCTGCCGTAGACCCGGTAGGAGTTGCGCCAGTTCGGATGTGGGCTGCCGCGTGCTTCGGACAGACGCGTCGCCACACGCCGTGCATAGGCGTCGGCCTGGCTGACGTCGCCCATGGAGATCAGCGCCTGCGCTGCGGTGCGCGAGGCGTTGATCATGGATCCGCGGCTGTTGGGGGCGTCTGCATTGGCAATGATCTTGTTCAGATGCGTCAGCGCCTGTTTGGGGTCGCCCATCGCAATGTATTGCAATGCCGCGAACTGATTGAGGCGGGTGGACTGCCGCTGCTCGATGCCACCTTGGCCGACTTCAATGGCCTTGAGCGCGTCGGCGAGCGCTTCCTTGTTGCGCACCAGCAAGGCGCGTGCGTTGCCGCGGTCGTAATAGAAAGTCGCCATGTCAGTCTTCGAGCCGCTCTTGGGCGGCTGGGCGTCGGCGTCTTCCTGGCGTTCCTTGATCTTGGCGGCGTCCGGCTTTTCGTTGTCGAGAATGGCGGTGATGTCGGCGATGGTGCGTGGCGGCGCGACGAAAGCGGTGGGTGCAATCACGCCCGATGCGGCGGCTGCCGCAGAACCGTCATCAAGCTTCGGAGCGGAGGGTGCGCCGACGCGCGCGGCAACGACCTGGGCGGCTGCGATATAACACGAGCGCACTGACGGTGACGCCTTCTCACGGCACTTCACCAGTTGACCGCTATCGCCGCGGAAGCCCGCCATGCAGGCCTGAACGATCGGGCGGCCGACCTTGTCCTTACAATTGTTCAGAATGGCGTCGTGCTGCGATTGCGCGAAGGCGGGTTGCGCGATCAGTAATGCAGCGAGCGCGAGCCAGTAGCGGGATGGAATGCGACGCGTGGTGGCAAAGCCAATGGTCATGCGATCCCCCAACGGCCGTGCGCCAGCGATTCTAAGGGTGGCGTTCGCCGATGCTCTTTTTTACTGCTGTTCGCGGGGTGAGCCAAGGGTATCGGTGGGCAGGGCACGCCGATTTATGGCGGCAAACCGGGGTATTCGGCGAAGCCGGTTCCCGCTGTTGGCCTGAAAGCAGCCCATTTCCGGCCAATTGGCGTCTCGTCTGGCGGACGCGGCGTTTATTTCAGATGCACCCGGAGCGATGCTGTCCCTAAGCTGCGCAAAACCTGCAATGGGGAAACCGACAATGGCCGGGCGTAACCTGATCGACATTCACGCGCATTTCTTCACCGCGGAGTATCACGCGGCGCTGCGTGATGCGGGCCTCGACAGTGTCGATGGGTTTCCGATCCCGGACTGGAGCGTGGACGGCGCGATTGAATTGATGGACCGCTGGGACATCAGGACCCAGCTGCTGTCGATCTCCGCGCCGGGCATCGAGTTTGTCCCGCCCGCCGCCGCCCGCGCGCTGACGCGCAAGGTCAACGAACAGAACGCCAGGCTCGTCACGCAGCATCCCGCAAGGCTCGGCGGTTTTGCAGTGTTGCCGCTGCCGGACGTCGATGGCGCGCTGCTGGAAATCGCACATGCGCTCGACGTGCTGAAGCTCGACGGCATCGTGCTGTTCACCAACATCAACGGCATCTACCTCGGCGACAAGAAATTCGATCCGGTATTCGACGAACTCAACCGCCGCAAGGCGGTCGTATTCGTGCATCCGGTCGCGCCGCCGGGTTTCGACATGGACCGGCTCGGATTTCCGGCGCCCATGATCGAGTTTCCGTTCGAGACCACGCGCATGATCATCAACCTGATCGCATCGGGTACGTTGCGGCGCTGTCCGAACGTGCGCATCATCGTCGCCCATGGCGGCGGCACGCTGCCGTTCCTCGCGCACCGCATCGCGCGCAATATCGTGCGCTTCGGCAAGGCGACACCGGCGTTCACGCCGGAGGAAGTGATGGCTGCGCTGAAGTCGTTTTATTACGACCTCACGGCGGTTTCGCATCCTTTCGCCATCGACGCGCTGCTCACCCTCGCGCCGCCGGAGCGGCTGCTCTACGGCAGCGACCATCCGTTCATGCTGCCGACCCTGATTCCGCCGGCCATCGACTTCGTCTATTCGTATCCAAAGATCGACGAGGCGACGCGCAAGGCCTTGTCCTACGGCAATGCGCTCAAGCTGTTTCCAAGACTTGCAGCGCAGCAATAACGCTGGACGCGCAGCAGTAGCGTCTACTGCGGCGCAATCCCGATCTGCTTCACGACGGGTTTCCACACATCCTGTTCGCTTTTGACGAACACCGTGGTTTCTTCCGGCGTCATCGGCCGCGTAAACGTCGCCAGCGCCTGAAACTTGTCTTTCACTTCGGGCGTCTCCAGCGCCTTGTTCATGTCGGCGTTGACCTTGCGTGCGATGGCGTCGGGGGTTCCGGCCGGCGCCAGCACGGCGAACCAGCCGGTCGCGATGAAGCCGGGGATAGTTTCGGCCACCGTCGGAATGTCTGGGAAACTCGGCAGCCGCTTGAGTGACGTGACCGCGAGTGGCTTGAGCGTGCCGCCCTGGATACCGCCCATCAGCGTGCCGAGACCTTCGATAATCATGGACACGCGTCCGCCGACCACGTCCTGCAATCCGGCGGCAGCGCCGGGATAGGGGATGAAGGTGAGGTCCGCGCCGGTCCCCATTTTCAGTCGTTCGCCGGTCAGGAACGGCAAGGTGCCGCGCGAGTTTGCGGCATAGGTGAGCTGGCCGGGCTTCGCCTTCGACAGCGCGATCAGTTCCGCCAGCGTGTTGACGCCAAGCGCCGGCGAGACGCCGATGACGAACGGCTGATCGGCGGCAAAGCCGATACGCGTGAAATCGCGCGTGATGTCGAACGGCAGGTTCGGGAACATTTCCGGCATCACGATGAAGGCGGAGGCCGCGGGCATATAGAGCGTGTAGCCGTCAGGCGTCGCCGATGCCGCTTGCCGTGCGGCCGTGCTGCCGCCCGCGCCGACGGCATTGATGATGACGGCCTGCTGCCCCCACATCTTGCTCAGTTGATCGAACAGGATGCGCGCCACCACGTCGGGTCCGCTCGCCGCCGCGCCCTGGGTGATGAGCCTCACCGGGCGGTTCGGATAATCCTGTGCGGTTGCGGGCAGCGCCGTGAGAACGGCGGCGAAAGCAAGCAAGGTCCGGAAAAGGAAACTGCGCATATCGACCACCTTCATTTTTCATCTGCGCCGGCAGGCCGCAGAAGCAGGAATTGCGGGACGTGGAATTCCAGTCAGGCGCGTGACGGGCTCGAAATCCTGTTTCTCCGCTGGATGATCGCCTCGGCCATGGCGAGCGCGCCAGCATCAAGGTCTTTTTGTCCGGCCTGCGGATTGGCGAGTGCCGGTTCGCCGACATGCCCCATCGGGGTCTTGCGGCGGGCGATCTCCGGCGCGGAACGCCAGTCCTGCAAATCCGCCGGCGAGAACTGGACCGGCGGGATGCCCGGCAGCTTGTCTTGATGCACCAGCGACGGACAGATCGCCAGCATGATCGAGGTTTCCCATTGGCCGGCGTGAATGTCCGGGAACGTGGCCGTCGAAGGCGCGCTCGGGAACGGCGTCACGCGCGGATCTGCAAGTTCCACGCCGAGCCGCTTCAGGAGGCCATCCTCGGCCAGAAATGAAATGTCGGTCCGGGTTTCGGCGCGGCCACGCTGGATCGCTTCGATGATGGTCTTGTTGTGCAGCGCGTCACCGTGGCCGGTGACACAGAACGTCTGTTTGAATCCGTCGCGCACGATGCTGGCGAAAATGTCCACCATCAACTCGATCATGATCTGCGGGCGGACCTGAAACGATACCGGAAAGGCCGCGGACACGAAGTTCACGCCCCAATAGAACGGCGGCACAATGACGCTGGGCACGCCGCGCTCCGCCAGCACCGCCTTGACCCGGCGTAGCCGCGCCGACGGCAGGTAAACGTCGGTTCCGGCGGGGAGGTGGAGACCATGCTGCTCGATGACGCCGAAGGCCCAGAGCGCAACAGCATTGTCTTTTGCGGCATCTTCGACCTCGCGCCAGGTCATTTCAGCCATCGTGCCGGCGAATATGGCGTCGCCCTGATCCATTGCCGTTTCCAATCGTGCCGTGCGGCTTTGCCGCTTGCCGCGAGTGTCCCCGCCGCCCGCCGTCCTGACAAGTGCGACCGTTACCCGCCCCGATTGCCGACAACGCTTTTGACAGTGCGCCGGCTTTCGTGGACGATTGCCGCAAGGCCATGGCGACCCTTTGAAAAGGGCGAGGCCAACACGGGGAGAGAGACCATGAAGCGCGTATTATTGGCGTCGATTGCTGCCTGCGTTGCCATGTTGCCCGCGGGATCGCTGCGGGCCCAGGAAAGTATCAAGGTCGGCGTGCTGGTCAGCTACTCGGGCATGACCTCGCTCGGCGGTCAGCAGACCGATGCAGCGATCAAACTGTTCCAGAGCAAGTACGGCGATGCGCCGGGCGGCCACAAGATCGAACTGATCCGCCGCGACACCACCGGGCCGAACCCCGAAGTCGCCAAGCGTCTGGTGCAGGAAGCCGTGACGCGCGACAAGGTGCAAATCCTGCTCGGGCCGGACTTCACGCCGAATACGCTCGCGGCTGCGCCCATCGTGACCGAAGCCAAGGTGCCGACCTTCGTGATCGGGGCCGCCACCACCGGCATCATCGGCGAAAAGTCGCCTTATCTTACGCGCACATTCTTCGCGACGCCGCAGCTCTGCAAGCCGCTCGCGCCCTATGCGGTCAAGAACAACTGGAAGAACGTGTTTGTGATGGTGGCGGATTTCGCGCCCGGCCATGACTGCGAGAAAATCTTTATCGACGCGTTGAAGGAAGCCGGCGGAACGCTGGCGGGCAATCTGCGCATCCCGACCCGCAATCCTGAGTTCTCTGCCTATACGCAGCGTATCAAGGACGCCAAACCGGACGCGGTCTTCATCTTCATGCCGCTCGGCGAGCTTTCGCTCGGCAGCCTGCGCGCCATGAGCGACTCCGGCCTCAAGGCCGCGGGCGTGAAGATCATGGGCACCGGCGACATTACCGATGAATCCTATGTCGATGCGGTTGGCGATGCGGCGCTCGACGTCATCACCACCGGCATGTATTCGACCCAGCATAATTCGGCGATGAACAAGGAATTCGTCGCGGAATATACCAAGCTCAATGGTGCCTCGCCGCGTATGGGTTGGGGCGCCATCGCCGCATGGGATGCGCTGCGGCTCGTCTATGACGGGCTTGAGGCGCAGAAGGGCGCCAAGTTCGATCCGGACAAGTTCATGGCCTTCGTGCGCGGACGGACGTTTGAAAGCCCGCGCGGTCCCATCACCATCGACAAGGGCAATGGCGATATCGTGCAGAACGTCTACATCCGCCGCACGGAAAAGGTGAACGGCGTGCTGCAGAACGTCGAGATCGAGACGCTGGCCAACCAGAGCTTCAAATAATCGCTTCGCGGCGGCGGACCCATAGGTATGACGTCGATAGCTACGGTTCTCTTTAACGGCGTCGCCTATGGGATGCTGCTGTTTATCATGTCCGTTGGCCTGTCGGTCACACTGGGCATGATGAACTTCGTCAATCTGGCGCAGGCCAGCTTTTCGATGTTCGGTGGCTACATCGTCGTGCTGGTGGTGCAGCGCCTCGGCCTGCCGTTTCTGGTCAGTCTGCCGATTGCCTTCATTATCGTCGGCCTGTTCTCCATCGTGATCGAACGGCTGGTGTTCCGGCATTTCTACGGCACCGACGATCTCACGCAGGTGCTGCTCACCATCGGCCTCGTGTTCATGTCGATTTCGACGGCGTCGTATTTCTTCGGCGGCACCTATCAGCGCATCGACATGCCGGCGTGGCTGAGCGGCCAGCGCGATATCTTCGGGCTGACGCTGGAGCGCTATCGCATCTTCATTGTTGTCTCTGGCGCGATCCTCTCGCTTGTCCTGATCCTCGGTCTGGAGCGCACCAAGCTCGGCGGCATGGTGCGCGCCTGTGTCGATAACCCGCGCGCCGCGAACGGCTGCGGCCTCAACACCCAGATGATTTTCGCCGTGACCTTTGCCATCGGCGGCGGGCTGGCGGGGCTTGGCGGGGCGCTGTCGGCGAACCTGCTGGGCATCGATCCGAATTTTCCGCTGCGCTACCTCGTCTATCTGCTTATCATCGTGTCGGTCGGCGGCATGGGCACCATCGGCGGTACCTTGATCGCGGCGGTGACGCTCGGCGTCGCCGACGTTGCGGGAAAATATTATTTTCCGTCGTTCGGCGGCTTCGTGATCTACGCCATTACCATCGCCGTGATGCTGTGGCGGCCGCGCGGCCTCTTGGGCCGCACCGCATGACCACGCTCGACACCAGCGCACCGGCGACGGGCAAGGAAGCGGCGAGGGCGAAGTTCGCTGGCTATTTCGTGGGGCTGTCGCGCTGGAAGATCGGCGAAGTCCTGTTCTGGCTGGCGCTCGTCGGCGCGTATTTCGTGCCGGACATGAACATTATCCTGCTGGGACATATCCTGATCTGGGGTCTGTTCGCCATGTCGCTCGACCTGCTGCTCGGCTATCGCGGCATTCCCTCGCTCGGCCACGCGGGCTTCTTCGGCATCGGCGCCTATGCGGCGGGCTTTCTTGGCAAGTACGGCTGGACCGAGCCGATTTCGGGATTGCTCTTCGCGATGGCGATTGCCGGCGCGGTCGGGCTTGTGACCGGGCGTTTTGTGCAGCGTGTTCATGGCGTCGCGCTCCTCATGGTGACGCTCAGCCTCAACCTCATTCTCTACGACGCCGTGCATCGCGCGACGGATGTCACCGGCGGCGACGACGGCTTGCAGGGTATCGTGATCGACCCTGTGCTGGGACTTTTCCGCTTCGATATTTTCGGCAAGACGGCGTACTGGTACGCGCTGATCGTCACGTTCCTGCTGTTCCTGGTGGCGCGCGCGCTGGTCAAGTCGCCATTCGGGCTATCGCTGCTGGGCGCGCGGGAGAACACGCGCCGCATGATCATGCTGGGCGCGCCGATCGAGCGTGATGTGTCGTTTGTATTCGCGATCTCGGCGGCGCTGGCGGGTGCGGCAGGGGCACTGCTGACGCAGACCACGCAGTTTGTGGCGCCGTCGGCCCTGTCGTTCGACCGTTCCGCCGACGTGCTGGTGATCCTGATTATCGGCGGCACCGCGCGGCTTTACGGCGCGTTCATCGGCGCCATCATCTTCCTGTTCATGCGCGACTGGCTGGCCGCGCTCAGCCCGGTCTACTGGTATTTCTGGATCGGCCTTCTGCTGGTCATCGTGGTGTCGTTCTTCCGGCGCGGCGTG
Organism: Hyphomicrobiaceae bacterium; assembly: GCA_947472885.1. Taxonomy (GTDB): domain Bacteria; phylum Pseudomonadota; class Alphaproteobacteria; order Rhizobiales; family Xanthobacteraceae; genus CANJBX01. The sequence continues at coordinate 5,970 of CANJBX010000046.1, read as the reverse complement.
TTGCCGACGCTGGAGACGCTCCTGCAACGGCTGCGCGCGCGATGAACGCCGCGCGCGACATCGTGCTGGCGACACGCAACCTGCGCATGGCGTTCGGCGGCCTTGCCGTGTTCGACAACCTGAATTTCGAGCTTGGCCGCGGCGAACGCCACGCCATCATCGGGCCGAACGGTGCGGGCAAGACCACTTTCGTAAGCCTCGTCACTGGATTGCTCACGCCCATTTCCGGCGATGTCGAATTCAATGGCGCCGCGATCACGCGCCTGTCGCCGCAGCAGCGCGTCAAGGCCGGCATCGCACGCACGTTCCAGATCAACACGCTGTTTCGGGGACTCAATCCGCTGGAGTCCATGGTGCTGGCGCTGTGCGAGCGCGATGGCCGCAGCGGACAGGCCGTGACCAGCGTATCGCGCGAGAAGCCGCAGATCGACGAAGCATTGGCGATGCTGGAGCGGTTTGGCCTGCAGGAGGGCGCGCTGACCCTGACCGACATGCTGCCCTACGGCCAGCAGCGGTTGCTGGAAGTGGCTCTTGCGCTCGCGTTGAAACCGCAGGTGCTGCTGCTTGACGAACCGGCGGCCGGACTTTCGACCCAGCAGGGCCACGAGCTATTTTCGCAACTGGTCGAACTGACGGCCGGCACGACGATCCTGTTCATCGAACACGACATGAATCTCGTGTTCCGATACGCGGAGAAAGTTTCCGTTTTGGCGGCGGGCAGCATGGTCGTGCAGGACACGCCGGACAATGTGCGCAACCATCCGCGCGTGCGGGAGGTCTACCTTGGCGTCTGACGCACAGACCGCGGCGCTCGAAGTGCGCAACCTGTCGGCGGGCTACGGTCCGGCGAAGGTGCTGCATGGCATCGACTTCACGCTGGCGCGCGGCGAGATGCTCGTCGTGATCGGCCGCAACGGCGTCGGCAAGACCACGCTGATCGAGACCATCTGCGGACTGACGACCCACCATGGCGGCGAGATTTCCGTCCACGGCCAGCGCGTCGATAGTATGCCGGCCTATCGCCGCAACCACCTCGGCATCGGTTGGGTGCCGCAGGAGCGTGAGGTGTTTCCGTCGCTGACGGTCGAGGAGAATATTTCGGTCGTATCGCGCGCAGGCAGCAAGTGGCCGCTGGAGCGCATTTACGAACTGTTCCCGCGGCTGGCACAGCGGCGCAGCAACTACGGCAGCAAGCTCTCCGGCGGCGAACAGCAGATGCTCGCCATTGCGCGCGCGCTGGCGACGGATCCGACGGTGTTGCTGCTCGACGAGCCGGTCGAGGGGCTCGCGCCGCTGGTTATTCAGGAGCTGATCGGGGCGATCAGGAAGATGCGCAGCGAAGGCGACCTCGCCATCCTGATGGTAGAACAGAAATTCGAGATCGCGCTCGCCAACTCAGACCGCTGTCTGGTGATCGACCATGGCGAACTGGTGCATGCCTGCGAAAGCAGCACGCTGCTGGCCGACGCCGCGCTGCTCGACCGGCTGGTCGGCGTCGGACATTAGCGCGCGCCTATTGGTCGGCCGTGAATCCGGATGCCTTGACGGCTGGCCGCCACAGGTCGGTGTCTGCGCTCTGAATCCGTTTCAGTTCCGCGGCCGATGTGCCGGTCGGCACCAGACCGAGCGTGAGCAGGCGCTCCCTGATCGCCGGTGACTTGACGGCATCGACGACAATCCTATTCACCTTCTCGATGAACGCGTCGGGGGTTCCGGCGGGTGCATAAAGCCCGTACCAGCCGTTGCCGTGGATATTGAATCCGGCTTCCTGAAACGTCGGCACGTACGGGAGGAACGGCGAGCGTTGCTGGTCGGAACTCGCAAGAATACGGAGGCGGCCGGCCTTGTGCGCTTCGAGCACGTCGGTCGTGCCAATGAACAGGATCGGGTACTGCCCGCCAATCAGGTCGGTCACGGCCGGCGCGCCGCCGCGATAGGTAATCGCCTTCATGTCGAGACCGGCTGCGGTCGCAAACAGGACGCCGAGAAAGTGCGGCAATGTCCCTGCGCCGGGAATGCCGTAGTTCGCCTCTTTCGGATTGGCCCTGGCCCAGGCCACGAAATCCTTGAGCGAGGTGACGGGGGCTTGCGGACCCACCGCCGCCACGAACTCGTACGTGCCGACCTGGGTGATGGGTGCGAAATCCGCAAACGGATCGTAGCCGAGTTGGGGATAGACGAGCGGATAGATCGAAATCGGCGCGATCACCGTGAACAACAGCGTGGTGCCGTCCGGGGCAGCCGTCTTCACCGCCTGAACGCCGATGCGGCCGCCGCCGCCGCTGCGATTGTCCACCAGCACGGTGCGCTCGAGCGCGGTCTGCATGCGCTCGGCGATCAGGCGGATCATGGCGTCGCCCGCGCCGCCGGCAGGGAACGGATAGACGATGCGGATCGGAGGCTGGCCTTGCGCCATTGCGGGCAAGGCCAGAAGCAGGGTGAGCGCCGCGAAGACCAGCGCCGCACACGTCCCAGGATATAATCTGCGGGTCATTGGCTGTCGCCTCCCAGATAGTGTTTCCAGAGTTCTTCCGGCACTTCGCCTTCGTCCCATACCCCGATCAGCACGCCGCGCTGTTCGGCGCGGCCGAACATGCCGCGCATCTGTTGCTCCGAACGGGTGACGCGTTGCGACAGCCGCAGGCCCCACAGCGCCAGTTCGCGAAACAGCCGGTCGCTTTCGGCCTGATGTGCGGGATCGGCGCCGAGATCGTTGAGTTCATCGGGGTCGGATTGCATGTCATAGAGCATCGGCCGGAAGCCGGCTGCGTGACCGTATTTCCAGCGCCGGTCGGCAATCATCACCAGGCGGGACTCTTTTGGCGCGAGGCCGAGCGCGGGGCCGACGGGCTGCAATGTGTAGTCGTATTCGCTGACGACAAAGGAACGCCAGTCGGGCGGTTTGACGCCGTCGAGCAGCGGCACCAGCGAACGGCCTTCGAGCCGGTGGGATTGTGAGGCCGGATCGCCACCTGCCACCTCGAGGAAGGTCGGCGCCAGATCGATGGCTTCCACCAGTTCGTCGCAGATGGTTCCGCGCGTGCCGTTCGCGGCGGGATCGTAGACGATCAGCGGCACTTTGGCGGAAGCATCGTGGAACAGGTCCTTCTCGCCCATCCAGTGGTCGCCGAGATAGTCGCCGTGGTCGGACGTGAACACGATCATGGTGTTGTCGAAATAACCGCCGTCTTCCAGAAACCGGAACAGCACACCCATCTGGTCGTCGATCTGCTTGATCAGGCCCATATAAACCGGAATGACCTCCTCACGCACTTCGTCCTTCGCGAAAGCTTCACTGACGCGGTGACGCATGAATTCACGGAATACCGGATGCGGATCGCGGCGTTCTGCTTCCGAGCGTACCACGGGAATAATATCGTCCGCGCCGTACATGGAGTTGTAAGGCTCCGGCGCGATGTAGGGCCAGTGCGGCTTGATGTAGGAGAGATGCAGGCACCAGCGCTGGTCGCCGGCCTCGCGAATGAAATCGATGCCGCGCCGGGTCATGTACGGCGTTTCGGAATCCTCTTCCTTCACCCGTGCCGGCTTTCGCGCGTGGCGCATGGCCCAGCCTGAAGCCAGTTCATTGTTGTCGCCCTGGGCGGCGTTGGCCCAGTCATGCCACGGGTTCTTGCCGGGATAGCCCTTGGCATTGAGATAGAGATTGTACGGCACCGGCACCGCGTCATAGCCGCCGGCGGGCCCTTGCGCGTGCATGCCGTCGTCACGCTCGTAGGGGTCGAAGCCGCACTCGGAAGCACGCACCCCGATGATCGACTTCGGATCGACGCCGAGCCGGTCCATGCCTTCCTTGTCCGCCACCATGTGGGTCTTGCCGACCAGTGCGGTCTGCATGCCGAGCGGGCGCAGATAGTCTCCCATCGTCATCTCGCCGACCCGCAGCGGCACGCCATTCCAGTTCGAGCCGTGCGATTGCATGTAGCGTCCGGTGTAGGTGCTCATGCGGGACGGGCCGCAAATGGGCGACTGCACATAAGCGCGCGTGAAGCGCACGCCGCGCTTCGCCAGTCCGTCGATGTTCGGCGTCTGCAAGGTCGGATGGCCCGCGCACGACAGGTAATCCCAGCGCAGCTGGTCACACATGATGAAGAGGATGTTTTTCGCGCGCGCCATGCTGTCCCGCACCACATCCACCGGCGTCAGCCGCCGGCAGGATTGAAGTGCAGGTTAGGGACATTGTCCCGCCGGACCAAAGGCTGGTCTGGGAGTTGTCCGGGTGGTGGACAAATGAGGTCCAGATAAGCCGCGTTCATCGGGCAGGCGGCAGTGTCATCCCTCAGCCGAGGATTTCCCGGGTTATCGGGCCAATAGCCGGCGGTCTATTCGCCGCGAAACACCGGCTTGCGCTTTTCGGCAAACGCCTTGCGGCCTTCGGCGAAGTCCGCGCTGTTGCGGGTGGTCTCCGAAAGCGTGCGCAGCCGCGCCTGATCCCAGCCTGACGGGTCCTTCGACGTCACGCCGATGATTTCCTTGTTGGCGAGTACGGATAGCGGGGCGTTTTCGGCGATGGACTGCGCGTATTCCTGCGCCGCGCTCGCCAGCGCATCGGGCGCGACGAGCCGATTGGCAAGGCCGATGCGCAGCGCCTCGTCCGCGGTGTAGCGGCGGCCGGTAAACAGCATTTCCTTGGTGTTCGGCATGCCGATCGTATCCTGCAGCCAGCGCACGAAGTTCGCCGGGTAGCTGATGCCGAGTTTGCCCGCGGGGATCGCAATGATGGAATCCGTCGCGCAGATGCGCAGGTCGCAGGCGCATGCGAGCGCCACGCCGCCGCCCATGCAGTAGCCCTTGATCGCGGCGATCACCGGCTTGGCGCAGTTATAAACGGCATCGTAGAACGCGAGCCCGTCGGGACGGCGCGGCGCGGCGCTGCCGTCCGCCTTGGGATTGAAGTCGCCGATGTCGGCGCCCGACATCCAGGCTTTTTCGCCAGCCGCGCGAATGACAATGACGCGAACCGTCTTGTCGGCGGACAGTTCCGCGATCAGTTCCGTGCCGCGCGCGGCCATCTCAAGCGAGACGGCGTTGTGGCGTTCGGGATTGTTGATGGTGAGCCAGCCAATGCCGCCCTCGACTGCGCCGAGCATTTTATCGGTCATGTTGTTCCCTTGCATTGCGTCATGCGTTTTACGCGTGCGCTGCCGAGAAGCCAATTGCCCCGTGTGATGGGGAGACATGACGCTAGCAGCCAAATAGGGCTTGCGAGCCGGGGAAGGCGAGCGAACTAGGCTTGACTGTCGATCCCCCGACGATTTTGTTCTACGAGTACGGCTACAGGCTGAACCGGATCACGCGTCTAAAGGATGGCTCGCTCAAAGGGGAGGGCTAAAGTTTCGATATGGATGGAAAGTCGAAAGGGACAATCACGCTCATGGACCCTGACAGGCTTCAGGCGCAGGACGAGATTTATTTTCGTTGTAAGTGAAATGGCGTTACTTGATTTATCGAGCGTGCGATCTGGGCGGCTGCGGAGATTGAGAGGGGACCTGTGCGGGTGCGGCGCATTTTTCTGTGGCTAGACCCGTTAGGTATCGCTCGCGCGCTTGTAATGAGGTGACGTCTTTAGATGCGGCCCCTTTTGCATCCATCGCGAACCAAGCTAGGCCCAACGTGAAGAAGCCACCAACACCAGCCGCTACGTTTTGAGCTACTTTTAGACCTTGCTCATCTGCCAATTGTTTTTGCTTCAAATTTATTGCGTCCAACTCGGCACGAATCTGCGCGCAAGTTGCTGTCTGATCGTATGGTTGAACAGTTTGAATCGCTTCGGGGTCACGCCCCGCGCAGTTGCATAACAAGATGTCCGTCGTCAGGCAATTTGAGACTGATCAGGCGTTTCGAGAAGAGAGGCTCTGGCTCATCAGGGTTAGAGTTTAGGCGGCCTGCAGTCGGTGCTGCAAGCGGCGGTTTGCGATAGTTGCATGTTTGATGCGTTTGCGTTCTGCGAGG
>CANJBX010000045.1 GCA_947472885.1 Hyphomicrobiaceae bacterium | reverse complement strand
TCTATGATCCGACTGGCTTTGATGCCGGCAAGAAGATCAACGGCAAGAAGCGGCACATTCTCGTCGATACGGAAGGCCTCCTGATACACGCAATTGTGCACGCGGCGGACATTCAGGATCGCGACGGCGGCGTGATCGTGATGGCGACCGCTGTCGGCGGCGAATCCACATCGTCCAGAATATTCCTGGGTTGCCGGGCGATCGCTTCAGCGAGGGCGCGATAGCTCCTGGCTGCTGCGCTGAGCTGTTCCGCCTCGTATCTGTCGGCGGCTGTTGCAGCTTGTTCTTCGCGTTTGGCTGCGATCTTCAGAATTTTGACGACCAGGGAGGCCGGCAGTTCATTTTCACCAGACACGCGATACCACCATTACAATTACGTGAAAGTTCTAGCAGCGGCCCAGGTTGGGGCAAACGCGTAACCGGGTGATGGCCCGGGCAATGCGGCGTTTGTCCCAAACAATAAATATTCCTGGCGTAGAAGTTTTGCGCATGCGCCGTGGCGACAGGGAACTTTCGCATGGAACCAACTCCACGCCCCGGTATTGATTTGCTGAAAACTATGCGAGGCGCGTGGCGATGTTCTCGCCCACGGGGCTGAGATTTAGTTCAACCAAATACTGGAGAGCATCATGACGTTCGGAAAAGGCGCGCTATTGTGGCTTATCGGCATTCCGCTGCCGATCATCCTGCTGCTGGCGTTATTCTGGCGCTAAGGTGCCGGCCAACCCTTTGAGGTCGAATGAGTCATCTGAGGCTTGCGCGGGTGAGAGCATTGCTCCGCCCGCGATAAGCCTGCGTCCGATCAGCTGATCGCCGGGGCGATTGACGCTGTCGATGGCGACGAGCTTGCCGTCGCGAAACAGAAACACCGAAAATTTGTTGTCTGCAATGCTGCCGCGGATGGCATGGGCGTCATGCCCTTCGGACAGGCCGACCATTTGCAGCTTGGCATCGTACTGGTCCGACCAGAAACGCGGGATCGCATCGTAGACTACCTGCTTTCCGGCAATTGCGGACCCGGCGGATTTTGCCTGATCCTGCGCGTGCTGTACCGACTCCAGCCGGATGTTCCGTTTGACCAGTGCGTTGAAGTGGGAGGTGCAGTCTCCTGCCGCCAGCACCTCGCTGTGATCTGACACGCCGAACGCATCGACCATGATGCCATTCTGGACGCTGATGCCGGCGTCCGCGGCCATTTCCGCATTCGGAATGCCGCCGATACCCACCAGCACGAGATCGGCGTTGAGTTTGTCGCCGTTGGCACAGTGGATTTCCGCCTTGGCGCCATTCTGCGTCATGCCGGTGACGGTTTCCGAGAAACGGATCGTGACGTTGTGGTTCTTGTGAATGTCGCGCAGGAATTCCGACAGCACCGGCGACAGCGCGCGTTCAATCAGCCGCCTGGTGCTCTCGATCACCGTGACTTTCTTGCCGAGCTTGGCGGCCGAGGCCGCGACCTCAAGGCCGATGAAGCCGCCGCCGATGACCACGAGTTCGGCCGCCGTTGAAAGTTGCGCCTTGAGCGCAAGCGCATCGGCGAGCGAGCGCAGGTAAAAGATGTTCTGGAGACCGGCGGCGGAAGGCAGCTGGCGTGCGCGCGAGCCGGTCGCGATCACAAGGCGGTCAAAAGCCAGCGCGGGCTTGTTCTGTAGTTCGACACGCTTGCCTGTGCGGTCGATACGAATGGCTTTTTCACCCAGCACGAGGTCGATTTTCTTGTCGGCGAAATACTTGTCGCCGCGAATGATGAGCTTGTCCTCGGCCACGCCGTCCAGCAGATAGGCCTTGGACAGCGGCGGGCGCTGATAGGGCAGCATGTCCTCGTCGGAAACAATGCGGATTGGCTCGGCATAGCCCGCTTCACGCGCGCTGATCGCCGCCTGCACGCCGGCATAGGAAGCGCCGATAACGACAAGTCCGCTCACGTCTGCTGCTCCCCAGGCGAACCCGTTGTCCGCGCCGGAACCTACAGGCGTGCGGGCGCAGGAGGCAACCGCTCAGGAAGCGAATGATGGCTGATATGATTTTCGCAATCGTGAAATTGCAATATGCGGGAGATCTTCAGCTTGAAGCCGCGGCCAGTGTAGCCGGAAGGTACTGGCAATCCGTCGGCGTCAGCACTTGGGGGCGTCGCGGCGATAGGCCGGCATCTTGCCGAATTCGGTGAGGTCGGCGACGCGGCAGAAACCGTCGGCCTCGCCGTCTTCGTTGACATCGACCTGGCACCAGTCACCGGCCTCGTTCAGCGCGCGGACGTTGCGTGCGGTTTCGACCATGTAGCGCGCCTGCGATTTCTGGTCCTTGCAGGTGCGGAACTCGGCCAAGGCAGCCTCTGCGCTCGCCGCCTTGTAGATCGCGGTGTGTTTCTTGACGAAGCGACGGCCGTGGAAGATGGCGCGGGTGCGCTCCTCGGATACTTCGCCGGCGCCCCAGGCGCCGAAGGTCGCGAAGCGCGGGTTCTGCACATTGGTATCGAGGTCGAGGCCAACATCCTTGCCCGGATGTTTCCACGCCGGATTGTGCCACTTGCGGTCGAGGCTGTTCTGGAACAGGTGCCAGCGCCCGCTGCTGATGAACTCCGGCGTGCCTTCATGGCCGGGCGAAGCCGATACCCAGGCATAGTCGATCAGCTTGAGGTCGAGCAGCGTCTTGCAGGTGGTGCCGCAACCGTAAGCGCCGATCTTGTAGTCGCCGGCGACTTCGTTGCGCACGATCTCGAAATAGTTTTTCACCGCTCGGAATAGCGAGTCCGACGCCACCACATCGACGTCGACGCCGAAATAAATCGCACTGCCCTTGGGCTGCGACACGATCTTGGCCTGTGCCAGCGCCGCCCGCACGTCGGCCTTGGCTTCGCCGCTCGCGGTCTTGGTCTGGTCGGTGTCCTGCAGGCCGTTGATGAACTTTTCCGGCTTGAAGCTGTAGAATTGATAGAGCGACAGGATCGAGATGTTGTTCCTGATCAGCTGGTCCGACTCGAGTTCCCTGCGGCCATGGACGGTGACGAAGCTGTGCGCCATGCGCTTGGTTGGAAACGCCGGCTGCGCGTCGCGTGCGAAGTAGCGTGCGATGATCTTGATCTGCTTCTCATGCAGCCGGTCGGCCCATTGCAGCGGATTTTTTGAAACATCGATGATGGCGATGCGGCCATCGACGGGCGCGCTGGCGCGGGCCGGCAAAGCGGCAGCGGCTGCGAGTGCGCCCAAGCCCCCGGTGAACGCACGGCGTGAAACTTCGATCATTCGGCTGATCCCCCGATCATCGAATCAAAGATACCCGCACGATCAGAATCTTGCCTAACGTTTTTTCGGGAAGTCTTAATTTATGTATGTATTTCAGATATTTAATGGGGCTGGCGTTGCCCGGTAGCCTAAACGGCTGTTCATAAAGCAACAAAAAAGCCCCCGTTTCCGGGGGCCTTTCTGTCTCAGCGCTTTTTATTTTTAGGTGTTTCCAGGCCGCGATTTTACTGGGCTGGCGGCGTGGTCGTCGGTGCCGGCGTGGCGGGCGCTGCCGACGGGGTTGAGGGCGTCATGGGCGACGGCGTCATCGGCGAACGTTGCGGCGTTGTAATCGCCGGCGACGTGCTGCCGGTGCTGATGGTGTTCTCAGCGGTACGAATGGTGCCCGGATTGAAATAGAACACCAGTCCGCCCAGCAGCAGCAGCATGATCACGGCGATGCCGGCCATCATGCCCATGCCGCTGTCGCTATCACGTTCGATCACGCGAAGGTCGCGCTCGCGATTGTACGGGTCGTTGTTGAAATCAGACATTTCTATCTCCCTGAATTTATCAGCGTTGGGGAGAAAACGCTTTGACGCGATACCTGTTCCATCCGCTTTGCGTATTCCATGGATGAGCCATTCGCGCGTGAACTTTTTGGCGCGGTACGTGTTAACCACCTCGCGGCAGGTCATTAGCAGGGCGGACATCGAGGCGGTGTCAGTATTCTTGCGCTCAGTGGCGCAGCTATTTGGCCCCGGTTAAATGAATGCGACGTGTTCGCCCTCGATGACCAGGCATGTCAGCTTGCCCGTCGCGTAGGCGGCGGTGTCGAGATTGATACGGTTGGAACGTATTTCCGGCTCCTTCACCGGCGTGTGCCCGTGAACGATAAATTTCTCATACTTGCCTTCATAAAGCAGGAAATCCTGCCTGATCCAAAGTAGGTCTTCGTCTTTCTGCTCCTTGAGCGGAATGCCGGGACGCACGCCGGCGTGAACAAAGAAATAGTCACCGCAGCTAAATGAGCTTGGCAATCCGGCAAGCAGGGCGCGGTGTTCGGCCGGCACTGCATGCGTAAATTCGCGCGCAAGCTCGCGTTGCTCGGCAGGTGTTGGATTTATCGAAGGCTTCAGGCCGTAGGAAATCAGGGTTTGCAGTCCGCCGAATTGACGCCAGTTGGCCAGTATTTCCGGTCTGCCGGGGAAGTCCAGAAACAGCGTCTCGTGATTGCCTTTCAGCATCAAGGTTTCATGGCTGCGAGCGCGTGCGATCAGAAGATCCAGCACTTCGCGCGATGCCGGTCCGCGATCGACGTAATCGCCTAAAAATATCTGAACATTGCGGATCGGCTTCCGTTGCGCTCGATGATCGGAGTCAATGCGCGTCAGCACATCCCGCAATGCTTCGTATGAGCCGTGAATATCGGGCACAACGTAAATGCGCAAACCTGCAGGGATTTGGGGCATCCGGCTATATTTTCAAGGCGTCTGATAAAAGATGAGTTGGCGGCATATTGTCCGCGGACGAAGGCTTATATTTCCAACCTTCAAGATTTCCAGAGTGTGGCGAATAATACTGCCTCATTTAGCTCAGCTATTTAGCTTAGCTCTTGCCTCGCAGCCGCGCCAATGCACTTTTGACATCTGAATTCGCCGGCGAGAGTTCGAGCGCCTGCTTGTAGTCGGCAATAGCCTGCTCGCGCTTGCCGGCCATTTCCAGAATGCGTCCTCGCTCGATCATGTATTGCAGCGAACGCTGCGGGTCGATCTGGATCGCGAATGACAGATCGCCAACGGCGCTGTCGATGCTGTTGCGCTTTTGATGCACGCCCGCGCGCAGCCGGTAGATCGAGGCGACGAGCGCGTTGGCGCCCTGATCGCGGTGGGTGGCTTTCAATGCGGTGGCGAGGCCTGGGTTTTTCCAGAAGCTGTCGATCATCGCGGAGAGATCGGTCAGCTCGCGGTCGTAAAGCTGTTTGCGGTCGTAGAGCGTCGCGCGGCTGCGGCGCGCATAGAATATTTCGAGGGGAGGGATACTGTTGGCGTCAATCTCTGCGTATTGAATGGCCTTGGTGAGATCGGCAATCGCGCTATCGTCATCGCCCTTGTAGAGCATGGCCATGCCGCGCGCCTTGTGGGCGGGCGCGTTACGCGGATCGGCTTGCAGTGCCAGCGTGAAATCGGCAATGGCGTGTTCGGGATTGCCGTTCTTGAACATCGCCTGTCCGCGCTGGAGATAGGCATCCGAGAATTTCGGGTCGAGTTTTACGGCGCCGGAGAAACTCGCCACCGCACCATCGAGGTTGTCGGCCTTTGCGAGCGCGATGCCGCGCTCGAATTTTTCACGCGCGGCGCTGTTCGTGGTGCGCGCGGATGTGTCGCCTGCAGGTACGGCGCTGCTGGTCTGGTCCGCGTTGCTCGATTGCGGCGGCTGTGGGGACGGCGTGCTTGCGGAAAAACCCGGCTTTGCAATCCGCTTGGCCGGGATCGTATCCGAAAGATCGCTATACATCGCGACCCATTCCGGTGCGTTGCGCGAAGCCGCCGGCGCGCCGCCGAATGGCCGCGGCTCCAGGTTACCGCACGGCTGTTCGCCAAGCGGTGTCATCGCCGGGCGGCAGAGGGAGAGGAAGCTGGCGAGATCTGTCTCGCGTTGCACGAACGCGACAGCGTCCGGGTCGTCGGCTCCAGGCTGGACGGTGACGGGAGGCGCGCTTGCAGGTTGCGACGGTGCAGGCGGCGCAACGGCGGTGGTGCTGGCGGGTTGATCGCGCGCGGCGATATCAACCGGCACGGACAGATGTTCTCTGTCTGCTTCGCTCGACGGTGCGGCCGGTGGCGCACTCACGGTGCGCACCGGCGCGCGCAGTCCCATCAGGTTTGGCTTGCCTGCCGCCAGCCAATACCCGCCGACACCGGCGACGATGAGTGCGACAATTGCAAAGAGACGCAATGTGCCGCCACTGAGGTGTTTCACTTCCGGCATGGCCACCGGACGTCTCGCAACGGTGATCGCAGGTGCGCCATTTGGCGCCGCAGCTTGTGGCGCGGATGGCTTGGCGGGGGCCGCTTCAGCAGAAGTATTTTCCAGTGGCGCGAGGCCGGGTGAGGGCGTCCCGCGCAAATCCTGGGTGCGTGGCCGTGGCGGCGGCGTTGGCCGCGTTGAATCGAGTGCACGCTGCTCGGCTTCGATTTTCTTGATGGCGCGATCGAAGGCGATCTGTTCGATGGCGACCATGCGGCTCGACATCTGGCCGTCGGAGTCGATCAGGCGTTTATTGACGACTTCGCGTGCGCGGTCATAGACCTCGCCGCGCGTCTCGACATTGTTCAGCACAAGGCCGGCGACGGTTTTCGAGATGATGGCGTAGTAGTCGATCGTGCCGGTCCGCTCGGGGGCATGCGGCGGAGCATCGGGGCCGGCTTGGGCGGCTGCGGTGTCGATGCCGGCCGCCTTGGCCAGCATGGCCTGAGCGGCTGCCAGCTCGCTGCCGTCCTGCAAAGGCGGAGAATGGGCAGGGTTTACGCCGGTCTGGGCAGGCGGCGTCTGCGGCGCATGGCCAGCCTTCCGGGCACCGCCGGCAGCCTGCAGGCCAGGCGTCGTTGGCGCGCTGACGTGCTTGACTGTCATCCCACTCCTCGACGCATTAACAAACGCGGGTTCGGCACCCTGTGCCAGCGTGAAACTTTATCATGAATTGCATGGCCCAAGGCCGCTAAACCATAAGGGCGACGTTCCGCCGCCGCCGGCTTTGTCGATCCGCTGACCCTCTACCTGCCATGCTTGCGGGAGCATTCGCGTTCCCGGTGAAATCCGGAAGGAAGACGAAAACCCAAGCAATTTCGAGGGGTAAATCCATGCCTCTGCAACTGCGGCGATCAGTATGCGGATTCTGGTAGTGGGGTGTGCGACCTTGTGCGGGTGTCTCCGGGGTTAACCTTCTTTATCACTTATGTTACGCAGTCGCCTGCCGTGTGCTGCTTTCGTGAGTGTCGCGGTTTTTCCGGCAGGTCCAGTGTGGGCCGAACAGGTCCCAAGGTTCTCGATGACGATTTCTTCCATGCGCTGGCGGCTGGTCCTCGGATTGGCCATCGCAATTCTCCTCGATACCGGCGTTCAGATTTTATGGAAACTCGGCGTTATCGGCGTGCCGGAAAATCTGCCGCCGCAGCAACTCCTGCAAGCCATTCTCGAACGTCCGGTGTTCCTGCTCGTCGGCGCGCTGATGCTGGCGCAACTGTTCAACTGGCTCAAGGTTCTGTCGATGGCGGACTTGAGCTTTGCCAAGCCCTTCACCTCGCTGAGTTACGTGACCGTCAGCATCGTCTCGCTGTTCCTCCTTGGTGAGCGTCTGCATGTCATACAGATTATCGGCATCGGCGTCATCATCGCGGGTGTCTGGTTCGTCAGCCGTACAGAGCCGGTAAGTTCATGACATCGGCTTTGACCGGCATATTGCTCGTTGCCTTGAGCACGGTATTCGACAGCTTCTCGCAGATCTGCATGAAGTGGGCGTCGCAAAAGCGTCACGCCGCGGTGTGGATAGGCTCTGCGATTGCGTTCTCGATTGTCGAGGCCGTGCTTTATACTTACGCGCTGCAGAACCTCGCGGTCGGCATCGCGTTCGCCATCAGCGGGCTGAGCTTCGCCACGGTGACGATCCTGGCGCGTGTGCTGCTCAAGGAGCATGTGACGATGTCGCGCTGGATCGGCGTTGCACTGATTGTCACCGGCGCCAGCATGGTCGCGGCCTATGCCTGATCCTGCGACGCTCTCGGTCGAATTCGCCGAAACCGAAAGAAACATTCCGGACGATCTATGGGCGGCGTGCTTTACGCCGCAGCAGGAAGGTCGCTGGTGGTGCCGGCTGGCCGAGAATGCCGGCCTTGAAAAGCAGTTCCGTATTTTTTACGCAGTGGTCCGCCGGAATGGCGAGCCGGCTGGCATCGTGCCGATGTTTACGATGGAGTTGTCGCTCGATTTCATCGTGCCGGATGGCATGGTGCCGCTGCTGGCGGGGATTGGAAAAATGTTTCCGAACCTGTCGCAGCCGAAAATCCTGTTTATCGGCTCGCCATGTGCGGACGAAGGCATCATGGGTTTTCTGCCGTCGGTCGACCGCCGCGCGGCGCTGCTGTGCGTTCAGGAGGCTATCGAAACGGAAGCGCCAAAACGCGGCGCGGGATTGATCCTCTGGAAGGATTTTCCAGAGTCTTATGACGCCGACTTTGCGTGGCTTTCCGAGCGCAAGGGCCTGTTCCGCATGACCAGCTTTCCCGGCACGGTCATCGATTTCGCGTCGGCAAACAAGGCGGATTATTTTGCGGGGATGAAAGGCTCCCGCCGCTACAACCTGCGCCAAAAATTGCGGGATAGCGCCAGACATCTCGATGCTGAAATCGAGATTATTCAAAGGCCGGAAAGGGCAGTGCTCGACGCCATTTTCAAACTGTTCGTCCAAACCCGCGATAAAGCGGACACCCAGTTTGAGCAGCTTGACCTGAAATTCTTTGAACAGGCTGCACTGGAGCCGACCGCATATTTCATTTTGGTGCGCGAGCGCGCAACGCTGGATATTGTTGCCTTCATGCTTTGCTTCGATCTCGGCGGGGTCGTGATAAACAAGTATGTGGGGCTGGATTATTCGCGCCCGAAAGAATGGTACTTGCTGTTTCGCCTTGCCGATGCCGCGATCGACTGGACTCTTGCAAGAGGTGGCAGGGCGCTTCAGAGCGGGCAGACAGGATATTTCGCCAAGATTTCGCAACGTCACCGGCTGGTGCCGCTGACGATCCATGGCAAACATCTCAACCCGGCATTTCACTGGATCTGCAAGCTGGTAACCCGGCGCGTGCGCTGGGCCACGCTTGACGACGATCTTGCCGTCTACGTCAAGGCGCATCCGGACGCCAACTAGCGGTTACGCTCAGGGCGGCGTGGCGTTGCTCTGCGCGACGAACGCCCGTACCTCCGGCAACACCTGCGGCAGCAATTCCAGCGCTTCTTGCTTGGTCATGCCCGGCCGCAGGCGCGGATCGTAAAGCAGATTGAGCAGAATCTGGTCGTAGACGCCGAAGAAGCCCATCGAGACATCGTCGTTGAACATGCTCCACGGCACCGTGCGGTCGTCGTTGATCGGTCCCAGCGCCTGCAAGATCTCTTCATAGGCGCAGTCGTAGAAAACGAAGTCACCTTCATCGACAACCAGCAGAACTTCAGACCGCAGGATGCGATAGGAATCATCCTTGGCAAACCCGGCGAGGCACTGCGGCCGCAACGATCGCTCGATGTTGCGCGCGCGGGCGGCGCCATAGATGGTGCGGATCGTGCGCTCCAGGTCGCGGTCCAGCACCAGCGTGATAATCATGTTGGCGTCAACGCGCGTCGGCGTGATGGCAATGTCGAGATTCTTGATGCGCGTACGGATGTCGGCGACAATGCCGGCGACCTGATTGCGGCGATCCGGCTCGCCGCGGCTATCCACGAAGATGCGGATCGGCTGGTCGAACTTTCGGATACGATCCACGCGCAGGTCGGCGCGGAATTCCGCTCCGAAAGCGATCTTCAGGAATCCGTCGGTGATTTCAGCGTCGCTGAAGATTGTACGCTGGGTGTCGCGGCGCGCTGAAGTATCCGCACTGTCGGCACGGGAAGGGGGCGCTGTGGGGCCGAGGCAAAGCAATACCGTTGGCAGCAACATCCGTGCGAACGCTTTGATTGCTGTTCTGCCCAAGATACGGCTCCGCGGTCACACGATCATGACCGCAACGGGCGGGCGCTTCAACTATCCATAGTCGCGCAGCTTGTCTGCGCGGCAGGTTTTGTCAGGGCGTCGTGACCGGCGCAGCGCGCGAGGCGCGGGCCTGAAGGGCGCGGATGCGATCGGCAAGGTTGCCCTCGTTGGGATCGGTCGCGTCGGTGCGCATTTCCTGCATATTGGCAGCAGGTGCGGTGGGTTGGTCAGCCAGCATGGTCTCGATGACCGAGCCGGGGCCTTCCAGCACCATGGTCAGGCGGGCAACCTCGGTCGCAATGTCGTTGATGCGCTCGCGCAGCAGCGCGTTCTCGACACGCTCGGCGGCCCAGGTCGATTCCGCGTCGCGCTTGAGCGAGGCGAGTTCGCGGAGCAGCTTGGCGCGTTCTTCGCGGGTGTGTTCGAGTTCCTTTTCAAGCACGGCCTTTTCGGCGCGCAGCGATGAACTGGTGCCGTTGTAGCGTTGCTCAAGGGTGACGATTTCCGCGCGCAGGTCGGTTTCGATGCGCTTGGCGTTTTCAGCGCTGCCGCGAAGCTGCGCGGATTCGTAGTCGCGTTCAGCCAGAACCTTGCTTTGCTCGTTCAGCCGGCCTTCGAGGTCCTGGACGCGGCGATTGAGCAGTTCGGCTTCGGTGGTCTGGATGGTGAGCTGGCGCCCAAGTTCGCTGACGCGGCCCGAAAGGCTTTCGGTCTTCTCGCGTTCGGCCTGAAGTTCCTTGGTGGCGGCGTCGGCGGCCTGGCGCTCGCGCACAAGGCGGTCCTGCGCTTCGCTGATGTCGCTTTCCGAACGGTCGATCTGGCCCTTGAGGGCTTCGGTCTGGGTACGCAGCGCGACGATCTCGACACGCTGGCTGTCGGTAAGGAATGAGCGTTCGCCAAGTTCGGCGGTCAACTTGGAGAGTTCGGATTCCTTGTCGGACAGCGAACGCGCTGTCTCGTGCATGGTGGTGGTCTTCACCGAGAGTTCTTCCTCGGTGGTGCGGATCTGTTCGCGCAAGACGTTCTCGCGCGCTTCCATCGAAAGGAGCGCGGCGGACTTTTCGCCAAGGTCGTTCTTGAGACGGTTGATCGCCTCGGTTTTCTTGCCGAGTTCGGAAAGCTGTCCGGTGGTGCGCGACTTGAGCTGATCGACGCTCATCTCCAGTCGCCGTGTCGACATCGCGAACTCGGCGCGGAGCTGATCCTTGTCGGCCTGGATTTCAGCCATCGACACCGGCGTTGCGGCTTCGAGGCGCTTCACCGTCAATCGCTGCGCGCGGTTTTGAACGAGCGGCACCAGCACGAGCCCGAACAGGCTCGCGAGCAGAAATCCGATACCGAGATACATGACCGGCTCGATCATGGGCGAACGCCTCCAGACAACGCGGACAACAATGAGGGGTCTTCTGCAGAAGCCGGAAACTCGTTTCCGAAAGCGCGCGGTAACTTTAGATTTTGCGTTCCTTCGGGGCGGGTGGCCGGTGCCCACATCGACTTAGTGCATGCGCAAACCATGACACGCCAACGGGTTTTTCGCCAGCGTATTCGATGGGTTAACCTGAACAGGGATGGTTACGGAGCCGTGCGTAATTACCCGCGCAGGCCGTTAACGGGAAGACGCTGTTGCGGGGTGCGTCAGAACGGATTCCAGGTCGCCTGTGGCGTGAACTTGAGGTAGCCGATGTTGGCGCCGAGCCGCAGGCCCAGTCCCGAACGGATCGGCACGATGATAACGTCATTCGCGGTCAGCGCAGTCATGCCGAGGCCGCCGATGAAATAGGCGGAGCCGTCGATGCCAGCGAAGCGTTGATAGATCGCGTTGGTCGCGGGCAGTTTGTAAATGAGCATCATCGTGCGCGCGCCTTCGCCGCCGACGTCCCAGCCGATCGACGGGCCTTGCCAGAACACGCGCAGGTCGCCGGCGTTCTTGGTGTAGAGCTGGCCTTCGCCATACCGCAGGCCGCCGATGAAGGCGCCGCCGGCTTCCTCGCCGAGGACATAGCCGTTCGGCAGGCCCCAGTTGCTGGCTGCCTTTTCGACGATCTGGGCGAGACCGCGCGAGACGCCGCCGAAGAAACGGTGTCCGGCGTCGATGATTTCATTGGAGGAATATTCGTTGGCGGCCGGCTGCCGTGCCTGGGCGCTCGCGTGTTGCGTGCCCGCGCCCATGAAGAGGGCGGCCAGCAGCAAGGCCGGCACGGCGGCGTTTCGGAGAATACGGCGCATCGGAGGTCCCCCAGATTGCAGTCGTGAAAACTAGTGAAGCACGTTTAACAAGTTGCTCACCCAAGCGCCTTACCTTGCAAGGCAACCTCGCCTGTGTCGCAAGCCTTGCGCGCCCGGTATTTGCCCGGCGTTTGGGGTTTCGGCCCAGGTCCGACCGCAGGGCTCGGCACGAATCGTGATGCTAAGGGATAATATGGCTTTGCAACGGCGTTCGCGGAAGTTTCGGGCTGATCCCGGTCCCAATTTTTTGGCTGTGCTTGCACTCCTCGTCCTCGGGCTGGGCGGGCCGCTGGGCGCTGCCACGACGGAACGTGTCGTGAACGATATCCATACAGGTCTGGCGATCTCCGGGTTCGATCCGGTCGCCTACTTCACCGAAGCAAAGCCCATCGCCGGCAAGCCCGACTACGAAATAAGTTTCGAGGATGTGGTCTGGCGGTTTCGCAGCGAGGGCAACCGGGCGGCGTTCAAGGAAAACCCCGCTGTTTATCAGCCGCGCTACGGTGGCCATGATCCGGTCGCGGTCGCGGTCGCGCGCGGCGTGGCGCTCGACGGCAATCCACTGCTGTGGGCGATCAGTGGCGACCGGCTTTACCTGTTCTATAACGAGAACGCGCGGCTGGCGTTTATCGCCAACCCCGAATCCACCATCGCCGCCGCCGATGGCCGCTGGCAGGAAGTCCTGCAAGAACTGACGAATTGACCCCAGCCCGCGCACCGCTTGGCCGAATCAGACCGCTCGCGTAAGCCTGCGCCGCCAGCACGCGTTCGCCTTTGGAGAATAAACCCGATGTCGGGCATTACGCTTGGAAGTCTCGATCTCGCAGCCCTTTTGTGTTCGCGCGTCTGTCATGACCTGATCAGTCCGGTCGGGGCCATCGTCAACGGCCTTGAGGTGCTGGAAGAGGCGAAGGACGAGGAAACCAAGACCTTTGCCCTCGACCTCATCAAGAAGAGTGCACGCGTCGGGTCCGCAAAGCTGCAGTTCTGCCGGATCGCGTTCGGTGCGGCCGGTTCGGCTACGGCGCAGATCGACACCGGGGACGCCGAAAGCGTCGCCCGCGGTTTCATGGAAGACGACAAGACCAAGCTGACCTGGAAGTTGCCGCGCATCTTCATGGGCAAGAACCGGGTCAAGCTGCTGCTCAACATGCTGCTGATTGGCGTTCAGGCGATCCCGCGCGGCGGCATGCTGACCGTCGAACCCATCGGCGAAGGTGAGAACGCCGGCTTTCGCGTCACCTCGACTGGCATGAATGCCCGTGTGCCACCTGTGCTGGAGCTACTCAATGGCGGCGCCGAGGGGGCGACCGTCGATGCCCATGCCATCCAGCCCTTCTATACGGGCATGCTGGCGCGCGAATGCGGGATGGCGACGGCTATTGGCCAGGAAGCCGACGCTATCGTCTTCACGGCGCAGTAATCCGGCGGTCGAATCCTCCGGCGTGAACCAAACCTTAACGATTTGGTAACAAACTCCGCGCACGCGCGTTGTGTGGAGGCGTCATGCCCATCAAGACCTGTCTTGTCGTCGACGACTCCAGCGTGATCCGCAAGGTTGCGCGGCGCATTCTCGAAAAACTCGAATTCGATATTTCGGAAGCCGAGGACGGCGTACAGGCGCTCAGGCTGTGCGAGTTCAAGCTGCCTGATGCGGTGCTGCTCGATTCAGCCATGCCAAACATGGACGGCATTGAATTCTTGCGTGCGCTGCGCCGCATGCCGGGTGGCGACAAGCCCAAGGTTATTCTCTGTCAGATCGAAAACGATCTCGGCCAGGTCGCACGCGCCCGCCATGCCGGCGCCAATGAGATCCTGCTCAAGCCGTTCGACAAGGATCATATCGAGGCGAAGTTCAGCGCGGCAGGCTTGCTCTAGGACGTGACTTCGAAACGCCTTTAGTTGCCGCTGGAGCGGCGCTGGGCGCGCAGCGTTTCCTTGTCGGGCTTGGCGCCCGAGCGGCGGATTTCCTTGATGACCAGTGCGGCCATGCCCGAGCGTTCCGAAATGGCGCGGTCCTGCTGTTCGATCTCGGTCCTTGCGGGAGCATCGCCGTCGAGGCCGTCGAGGATTTCAGCAGGCACCCGGCGATTGGAGCGCTGCGAGCCGTCTTCATAAACGACATCGAACATCACGAATTCTGCCCGTGTCGCGGGTTTGCGCGCCATTGTTGTCTCCCGTTATTCTTCTGAGCAGCGCCTGGAATGAGCTTTCACGCGCTGGACTGCGCCGGATGCCGCCCAAATTCAACTTAATATTTGGACAGGCGTGGCCAGCAAAGGACCGGGCGGCCGAAACGCCCGAAGTACCGCATATGTGGGGTTTTCGGCTCCGGGATCAACCCACTTGAAGGCGGTCGTCTGCGGGACCGGGCGCGGCCCCGGACGCTCCATAAATGGGCTATTTATTTAGCGCTGTTGCGGTTAAATGCTGCCGGAATCGCGCTAACCCAAGCTGTTGAAGGGGTGCGGTGAGCACAGCCTCAGATCATTCCCGACTTTTGCCGCGACTGGTCGCGGTGAGTGCGCTCGTGGCGATTGCTGCGGGTGCGGGAGTCTATGTGTTTCAATCACGCGACGACAAGGCTGCGCTGACGCCGCTCGAGACTTCCAATCAGGCCCGCAAGCAGGCTGGATCTTACAAGCCTTCTGACGCCGATTGGGCGACGGTGAGTACCGAGGAAGTGGCGCGGCGCGAGTTTCACGCCGAGAACATCACCGAAGGCAAGATCGCCATCGACGAAGACCGCGCGACGCCGATTTTCTCACCCTATGCAGGCCGCGTGACGAAGCTGCTGGCGAAGCCCGGCGACAAGGTAAAGCGCGGCCAGCCCATGCTGGTGGTAGAGACAACCGATGCCGTGCAAGGGCTCAACGATTTCATGGCGGCGATTGCCGCCGTCAACAAGACGCGTTCGCAGCTCAAGCTCGCGGAGACCGTCGAGAAGCGCAACACCGATCTCTACGCCGGCAAGGCGACGCCGCTGAAGGAATTGCAGCAGGCGCAGGCCGACCTCGTGACGGCGCAGAACGACATGCGTTCCGCAACGACGGCGCTCGACGCGGCGCGCAACCGCCTGCGGCTCCTTGGCCGTTCCGACGAACAGATTTCGACGTTCCAGGAAACCGGCAAGATCAGTTCCGAAACCTCGCTAATCGCACCGATCGACGGCACGGTCGTGCAGCGCAAGGTCGGTCCCGGACAATACGTCGCGAGCAATGCGCCCGATCCGGTATTTGTGCTTGGCGATCTCTCAACCGTCTGGCTCGTCGCCTACGTGCGCGAAACCGATGCGCTCAAGATCGAGCCTGGGCAGGACATCAACTTCACCGTGCTTGGCTATCCCGACCGCGTGTTCAAGGCCAAGGTCGACTACGTCGCGGCGTCGCTCGATCCGGTAACGCACCGACTGATGGTGCGCGCCGGCGTTGACAACGCCGATGGTGTGCTCAAGCCGGAAATGTTCGCCAATGTCACGATCTTCACCTCGGCGGACAGGCGTGGCGTGGCCACGCCGCGCGAGGCGCTGATCTACAACGGCAGCTCCGTGAGCGTGTGGGTCGTGCATCCCGACAAGTCCATCGAGAAGCGTCAGGTGAAAACCGGCGATATCAGCGGCGGGTTTATTCAGGTGCTTGAAGGACTGTCGCCGGGCGAGCGCGTCATTACCAAAGGCACTCTCTTCATCGACCGTGCGGCAACAGGAAGCTGATTGCCGTTCTCTATTCCCTTCCAGCGACGAGCCGGTACTGACAGATGAGTTTTATTACCGCTTTTGCGCTGAAGCACCGCGTCATGATGATTGCGATGCTGGTACTCGTGCTGTTCACCGGCGTCGCAGCTTTCCAGCAACTCAACATCGAAGCCTATCCTGATCCGACCCCGCCGATGGTCGATATCGTGACGCAGTCCTCCGGCCTCTCTGCCGAGGAAATCGAGCGTTACATCACGATCCCTATAGAAACGCAGATGTCGGGCCTGCCGTATCTGCGCACGATCCGCACGATTTCGCTTTACGGCCTGTCGGATGTGAAGCTGCAATTCACCTTTGACTACAGTTACGATCAGGCATTGCAGCAGGTACTCAATCGTCTGTCCGCCATGCCGACGCTGCCGAACGGCGCGCAGCCTGCGATCTCGCCCCTCAGCCCGATTGGCGAAATCTTCCGCTACAAGCTTGTCGGCCCGTCGAACTTCAGCATCACCGACCTCAAGACCCTGCAGGACTGGGTGCTGCAGCGGCGCTTCCGTTCCGTGCCGGGCGTCATCGACGTCACCGGCTGGGGCGGCAAGACCAAGACCTATGAACTGCAGGTCGATTTCAACAAGCTGGTTGCCTACGGCCTGACGCTGCCGCAACTGATGCAGACCATTGGCGCCAGCAACCTCAACGTCGGCGGCAATACCGTGAATATCGGCGCGCAGTCCGCGGTGGTGCGCGGCGTCGGCCTTATTCGTTCGATGGAGGACATCAGCAACACCATGCTGACCTCGAGCGGCGGCAATCCCGTGCTGGTCAAGGATGTCGCGACTGTTTCCATCAGCCCCAAGCCGCGTCTCGGTATTGCCGGCAAGGACGGCGACGACGACATCGTGCAGGGCATCGTGCTGATGCGGCGCGGCGAACAGAGCATGCCGACCATCCTGCGCGTCGAGCGCGAGGTCGAGCGCATCAATTCGTCGGGCATTCTGCCGCCGGGCGTTCATATCGAGCGCATCTACGACCGCAAGGAACTCATCAACCTCACGACCCATACCGTGCTGCACAACATGGTATTCGGGATCGCGTTGATCTTCCTGCTGCAATGGCTGTTTATCGGCAATCTGCGCAGCGCCATCATCGTCGGCGCGACCATTCCCTTCGCGTTGTTCTTCGCCGTTGGAATCATGGTGCTGCGCGGTGAGTCCGCGAACCTGTTGTCCGTCGGTGCCATCGACTTCGGGTTGATCGTCGATGCGACGGTCATCATGGTCGAGAGTATTTTCAGGCGGCTCGGCGAAACCAGCGAGTTCCCGGCGACGCTTTCGGCCAAGGAAGAAACGCTCGCTCAAGGCATGTCGAAAAAACTGCAGGCGATTTTCCGCGCCGGCGCCGACGTCAACCGTTCGATCCTGTTCGCCGCCGGCATTATCATCGCCGGATTCATTCCGCTGTTCTCGCTGTCCGGTGTTGAAGGCCACATCTTCGGGCCGATGGCCAAGACCTACGCCTACGCGCTCGCCGGTGGCCTGATCGCTACCTTCACGGTCACGCCCGCACTCAGCGCGTTCCTGTTGCCCGAGCATGTCCACGAGACTGAGACCTGGATCGTGCGCCTGCTGCACAAGATCTACACACCGGCGCTGCATTTTGCGGTCGCCCGCAAGCCGGTGATTATTGCCGGCACGGTTGTGCTGTTCATCTGCGCCGGTGTTGCCGTGCGTTTCCTCGGCTTGGAGTTCCTGCCGAAACTCGAAGAAGGCAACCTCTGGATTCGCGCGACGATGCCATCGACGATCTCGCTCGAGGAAGGCAATAGCTACGTCAACCGCATGCGCGAGGTGATCCGCGGTTTCCCGGAAGTTGAATCGGTGGTGTCACAGCACGGCCGTCCCGACGACGGCACCGACGCCGCGGGTTTCTTCAATGCGGAGTTCTTTGCGCCGCTCAAGCCCGGCGACGAATGGCGCAAGGGCATCGATAAGGACGACCTCACCGCTGAAATCCTTGCCAGGCTGCAAGCCGGATTTCCGGGCGTCGAATTTAATTTCTCCCAATACCTGCAGGACAACGTCGCCGAGGCGGTATCCGGCGTGAAGGGCGAGAACTCGATCAAGCTGTTCGGCAACGACCTTGAGGCGATGACGGAGACCGCAAACCGGATCAAGGCGGTGCTGTCGAAGATCCAGGGTATTACTGACCTCGCGGTGTTTACGTCACTCGGTCAGCCGACCGTGCAGATCGACATCGACCGCGTGCGTGCAGCGCGCTATGGGCTGACGCCGGGCGATATCAACTCGACGATCAAGGTTGCCATCGGTGGCGATACCGCCGGCGATCTCTATGAGCCTAACAGCGATCGCCACTTCCCGATCATCGTACGGCTTGCGCCGCAATTCCGGCAGTCGCCTGAAGCGATCCAGAACCTGCGCATTGGCGTACAGGGGCCTGGTGGCGTGACCCAAATCCCGCTCAGTGAAGTCGCCACCGTGCGGCTTCTCTCCGGCGCGGCCTATATCTACCGTGAAGGGCTGGAACGTTACCTGCCGATCAAATTCAGCGTGCGTGACCGCGATCTCGGCAGCGCGATCCTGGAGGCGCAGACGCGGGTGGCGGAAGAAGTGAAACTGCCGGCCGGCTCGCGCATGGAATGGGTCGGCGAGTTCGGCAATCTTCAGGGCGCCATCGGCCGGTTGCAGATTGTGGTGCCGATCACGCTGCTGCTGATCGGGGCGTTGCTCTGGATGAACTTCGGCTCGATCATCGACACGCTGCTGGCCATGAGTGTCATTCCGATGGCGGTGGCGGGGGGCATCTTCGGCCTCGCGCTCACCGGCATTCCGTTCAGCATATCGGCGGCTATCGGTTTCATCGCGCTGTTTGGCATCTCGGTGATGGATGGCATCATCGTGCTGTCGCAATACAATCAGTTGATCGAGGATGGCCTCGACCGTAAACAGGCTGTCCTGCGCACCGGCGAACTGCAAATCCGCCCGGTCATCATGACCTGCGTCATCGCCGGGGTTGGGTTGCTGCCCGCCGCGCTGTCATCCGGCATCGGGTCGCAGGTGCAGAAGCCGCTCGCCGTCGTGGTGGTCAGCGGCATGGCGCTGGCGCCGGTGCTGATCCTGATTATCCTGCCAGTGCTGATTTCGCTGTTTTCGCGCCGCCGCGCGCGCGTCGCCGAAAGCGGGCTGTACGACGAGCAGGCAGAAAAGGATGCCGACGAGAACGCCGAGCATCTGATCTGAGGATCACAGAGGGCAGGGCAACAGGCTCCGAAGTGTTCCCACAAACAAAAACCCCGCCTTTCGGCGGGGTTTAGTTTTCGGGAGGAGATTCAGGCTCGATACTTACGCTGGAATGCGTTCCTCGACATCGTTCGGTTCGCGCAGCACGTAACCGCGGCCCCAGACGGTCTCGATGAAGTTGTTGCCGCTCGAGGCGTTCGCAAGCTTCTTGCGCAGCTTGCAGATGAACACGTCGATGATCTTGAGTTCCGGTTCGTCCATGCCACCGTAGAGGTGGTTCAGGAACATTTCCTTGGTGAGCGTGGTGCCCTTGCGGAGCGAAAGCAGCTCCAGCATCTGGTATTCCTTGCCGGTCAGGTGAACCCGCGCAGCGGCAACTTCCACGGTCTTGGTATCGAGATTGACGACGAGGTCGCCGGTCTGGATGACGCTCTGGGCGTGGCCCTTGGAGCGGCGGACGATGGCGTGGATACGGGCGATCAGCTCATCCTTGTGGAATGGCTTGGTCAGGTAGTCGTCGGCGCCGAAGCCGAGGCCTTTGACCTTGTCTTCTGTGCCGGCGAGGCCTGAAAGGATCAAAATCGGGGTTTTTACCTTCGAAACGCGCAGGGAGCGCAGAACCTCGAAGCCCGACATGTCCGGCAGGTTCAGATCCAGCAGAATGATGTCGTAGTCATAGAGCTTGCCGAGATCGACACCCTCTTCGCCGAGATCCGTCGTGTAGACGTTAAAACTCTCGGACTTGAGCATCAGCTCGATCGACTGCGCGACCGCGCTGTCGTCTTCAATAAGCAATACGCGCATGCCAATCCCCTTCCTTGCCTCTCTGGGCTCAGGTCGGCGCGCCGTGAAGCTGCGCCCTGGAATACGCCTTGGGACAAACCGATTCGGACCGTAGACGTGTAATGGTTAACAAAACCTGATTCCTGTATGCAAGAACCGATTCGTTAAAAGTGCCCGAATCAGTCTAAAATGTTGCTCGCACGCAGTTTTTTGGTCACGTCTACGCTCAGAAACGAAATTAAGAACCGGCGTTAACCGACTCCGCCGACTCGCCCATCCATCCATCCTGGCGGGCGCGTCTGCTTTAAGTCCCAAGGACAGTGACGCAATCATTAACGATGCGGGTAAACACGAAGTTAAAAGGTGAAGTTTTAGTTTCCGTCGTGTCCGCCCGGTAAGGAACTGTGAAGCTCGTTTTGGTTCTGAAGGCGGCCCCTGAATGAAGGCTCTGGCGGAACAAATTACCGAACTCGACGGTGTCGAGATTTGCGGCCGGGTTGTCGGCGTACGCGGCCTGATGGTCGAGGTCGCCGGCCCGCTCCATGCCATGTCGGTCGGCGCGCGCGTTACTATAGAGACAGGCGCGCGCGAGACCGCGCGATCCATCCCCTGCGAAGTTGTTGGATTTTCCGGCGCCAATGCGCTGCTGATGCCGTTCGCCGCGCTCGAAGGCGTCCGGCGCGGCTGCCGCGCCATCGTGTCGGCGACGCCGGGCGCGGTGAGACCCTCCGCCGGCTGGCTTGGCCGTGTGGTCAATGCCATGGGCGAGCCGGTCGATGGCAAGGGGCCGCTGCCGGCCGGGACTGCACCATTCCCGTTCAGGAATTCGCCGCCGTCGGCGCACGCTCGCCAGCGCGTCGGCGCGCCGCTCGATCTCGGCGTGCGCGCGCTCAATACGTTTCTCACCTGCTGCCGCGGCCAGCGGCTTGGCATTTTCGCAGGCTCCGGCGTTGGCAAGTCGGTGCTGCTGTCGATGCTGGCGCGTAACGTCGATGCGGATGTCTCGGTGATCGGGCTGATCGGCGAACGCGGCCGCGAGGTGCAGGAGTTCCTGCAGGACGATCTGGGTGAAGATGGTCTCGCGCGTTCTGTCGTTGTCGTATCGACCTCGGATGAGCCTGCGCTGCTGCGCCGTCAGGCGGCGCTGGTGACGCTTTCCATCGCCGAATATTTCCGTGACGAAGGCCAGGATGTGCTGGTGCTGATGGATTCCGTGACGCGTTTTGCGATGGCGCAGCGCGATATCGGGCTTTCGGCCGGCGAGCCGCCGACCGCAAAAGGCTATACGCCAACGGTGTTCACGGAGTTGCCGCGGCTTCTGGAGCGCGCCGGGCCGGGCATGGCGGGACAGGGCACCATCACCGGCATCTTCACCGTGCTGGTCGATGGCGACGATCATAACGAACCCGTCGCCGACGCGGTGCGCGGCATCCTCGACGGCCATATCGTGATGGAGCGCGCGATTGCCGAACGCGGGCGCTACCCCGCGATCAACGTGCTCAAGTCGGTTTCGCGAACCATGCCGCGTTCCGCCGATCCTGAATATCTCGATGACATCCGCCGCGCGCGCGCGGTGATGGCGACCTATGCCGACATGGAAGAATTGATCCGTCTGGGTGCCTATCGTGCCGGTTCCAGCCTTGAAGTCGATGAGGCGATCAAGCTGCACAAGCCGCTCGAAGGGTTCCTCTCGCAGGCCAAGGATGAGGCACCCGGGCTCAAGGAGGGCTATGTGCGTCTTCAGAAAATCTTAACCGGGTTGGAAACCGAAAACTAACACTATGTCTTCAGTATCATCCTTACTGTTGTATCTGTGCCTGCGCATGTACGCGTTAGGGCACGCATGCCGTTTTGGGTTCCGGCTGCCGAATACTGGCCGGCTGGCGTGTGAGTTGCGTGTGTGGGGACTTCTGGGGAGTATCAGTCGATGAAGTCGCGTGAGACATTAATTCGTTTGAAGAAATTTCAGGTCGATGAGAAACGCCGCAAGGTGGCGCAAATCGAAGGCATGATCGCCGAGTTCGAGCGCATGGCTTCGGATCTCGATCGCGAAATCCAGGTCGAGCAGGAACGTAGCGGTATCAACGATCCTGGCCACTACGCCTATCCGACCTACGCCAAAGCTGCGATCCAGCGCCGGCAAAACCTCAAGAACTCCGCCGACGAACTGAAGGCGCAGCTTGAGGACGGCAAGGCCTTACTGCAGGAAGCCTTCGAGGAACTCAAGAAGGTCGAACTGCTGGACGAGCGCGATCAGATGCGCGAACGCGCCGAGCAGGATGCCCGCGAACAGGCCGATCTCGATGCCATCGGTTTGATGCGCTCGCGCACCGCGATGCCGGCGTAGCCGGTTCCGGCAGATTGATTTCAAACCTGCGAAAGGGCTGGCGATGCCGGCCCTTTTTGCTTTGGGCGGCGGGGTTGCTTTAGCGCCGCGATATCGGCGCTAGTTTCTGGCGTTGTTTTTCTTGGTCGTTGCCGGTGGCGCCGGTTCGCTGCGGACGCCGGCCCATGGGTCGGCCTTGGCCTGGGGTGTTGAATCGCCATCGCGCCGGTTGCGGAATTCCTGATCGAAAAGGGCGTCGTTTTTCTTGGCTTCTTCAGAGCGGCTAAGGCTGGGCTTGGCGTCCTGCATCATCTTCTGGGCGACAGCAGGGGCAGCCGTTACTGCAACGAACGCCGAGGCGATCAAAAGCGCAATGCGTGGCGGGTTCATGGCTGGCCTCCCTCATGCGTCCTGTACTTCCGTGCCTTGAACTGGGCGTATCGGCAGCCGGCAAGCCGGAAGCATTATTCTATCTATTTTAGATGGAAAACGGATTGTAAATCATCAAAAAACTCCCGCAGATACCACTAACCGGATGACACCTCTCGACGCCGCCGTTGCTGCGGGGCAATAATCTCAAATGCCGTGCTGGGACCGTCATCTGGGCCGGGCTGAGGCAGGGGAACGACGCGTCAATGCTGACACCGGCTGAACTGGTCTGGCTTCTGGCGGCCGTTGCCAAGGGCGACCAAGCGGCGTTCGACAAGCTGTATGTCGCCACGCGCGCGAAACTCTACGGCGTGGTGCTGCGTATCTTGCGGCGTAGTGACCTCGCGGATGAGGTCATTCAGGAGACCTACGTCAAGATCTGGACCAGTGCGGGGCAGTTCAATCCGGCAATGGCGTCACCGATTACCTGGATGGTGGCGATTGCCCGCAATCGCGCCATCGATACGGTGCGCAAGAAAACGGACACGTCCATTGAGGACGTTCCCGAGGCGATGGAAGTCGCGGCAGATACCGTCGATCCGCTGGCCGCGCGCGAGTTGAGCGAAGAGTTGAAGCGTCTGCTTGGTTGTATCGGACGTCTCGAAGGCGAACGGCGCAAGCTGGTGCTGCTCGCCTACTACGATGGGTTCAGCCGGGAGCAGCTGGCGCAGCAGCTCGGCAAGCCGGTGAATACGATCAAGACGTGGCTGCGCAGGAGCTTGTTGGAAATCCGGGAGTGCCTTGGGGCATGAATTTGGACGACGACCATATCGTACTGGCGGCCGAGTATGTTCTCGGCACGCTGGACGCCGACGAACTGGCGAGGGCGGAGCAGTTGCTTGCGGCCGAGCCGGAGTTCGCTGCGGCCGCGCGCGAGTGGGAACGCCGTCTCGGCGAACTCAACGCCATGGTCGATCCGATCGAGCCGCCTGCCGGCCTGCTGGCGAAAATTCAGGCGCAGCTGGCGGAAACGCCTGCTTCATCGTCGATCCATTTGCCGGACGTCGCTGCCGCGCGTGTGCGCCTTGCCGCAGCGCCGCAGCTCGATGTCTCGCGCCGCGCCGCGCCGCCGCGTGCCGCGCCCACACCATCCATTGGCGTTGCCGCTCCGTCGGCCGATCAAAGCGCGCAGATCATCGTGTTGTCCGAACGTGTGCGGCGCTGGCGCAGCGCCGGAACGGGCCTTGGCGCCATTGCCGCGGCGCTCGCCGCTGTCGTCGTGACGTCGGCGGTGCGGCCGGATCTGCTGCCGGCGCCGCTGCGCCCAAAGGCGCAAACCGTCGAGGTCGTGAAGACGGTCGACAAGCCCGCCGATAAGCCGAACCGTTTTGTCGCCGTGCTGCAGCGCGACGCGGTTTCGCCGGCGTTCATTCTGTCCGTCGATCTCGACACCCGCTCCATGACCGTACGCCGCGTTGCGGCGGAAACGCCGGCCGGCAAAAGCTACGAACTCTGGCTGGTATCGAACAAGTATCCGGCGCCGAAGTCGCTCGGCGTGGTCGGTAATGGCGACTTCTCGCGGCCGGCGCAGCTTGCAAGCTATGAGCCGGATACGATTCACGATGCGACCTATGCCGTGACGCTGGAGCCGGAAGGCGGTTCGCCGACCGGACAGGCGACGGGGCCGATCCTGTGGACCGGCAAGCTGATCGAAGCTGCGCCGCCGGACGCCAGGCCCTCAGGACGGGGTATTTCCGGAAAGAAAAAACCGCGGCACGCATGCCGCGGTTTTTCATCTGGGGGATAGCTATAAACGCTAGCGAATAACCGTCGCATCGTTGTGGGTGATGACGACTTGCTTGGTTGCCTTTACCACCGGCCCGCGCGCCTGAAGGTCGCTGTTGGCGACAAACGACGAGTTGCTGGCGGAAACGCCGACGACCATGACGGCAAGCGACGCCATCAACGCAACAACGACGATCTTGAGATGGGTACCGCGGTCAGCGGTTTCGAACGACGCGTTGTTCACAACCACTCTCCCTGCAATCGAGTTTTTAAAATCCGTGTTGGGACGGACACATACAAAACGTATGAGCGCCCAAATGGTTTCACACCCCGCTTCACGTACCGTTGAAGCGAAGCGATCAATTTTAAATATTCGAATCAAATCAGGGGCTTTGCGGCCCAGACCGGCGATCCGGGCCTGCCGTTTACGGCGTTTCCCGCCTACACCACGGCGGTTTCGCGCGGGTCGCGCCTGCCGGGGTCGATGCCCATGGCGTTGGCGTATTCGTTCCAGACCTCGTCCGGCTGGCCGTAGAGCCAGGGGAAGCCGGTACTCCGGCGGCTGAAATAGGGGTCGGCCATCCAGTCCTTTTTCACCATGCCGTCGCGCTGCTGCTTCGGCGTGGCAATCGGCAGCAGGACCTTCTTCGCGACTTCCGGGTCGCGGATGATGCCCTTGGGATCGCGGCCTTCCTGCACGGCCTGCATGTCCTCGAAGAACTTGTTGCGGATCATCGCAATGCCGCGGTCGCTCGAACCCAGCAGTTCCTTGGTGCGGTCGGCAATCGCGCCCTGACCAACCCAGGCGATGATGTCCTGGTTGATGATGTGGCTGGAAATCCAGCGGCCGTTGGAATCCTTGATCGGTCCCGTCCAGGTCGGGATGCGATTCTGGATATAGGGTTCCTGCTCGATCGGCACGCGGGTGAAGAACCAGCAGACGCTGAGCGTGTTCTCGTCGTCGATCGGCACGCGCCATTCGAAATGGCTGCCAAGATAAAAGCCGTTCGGCCACAACGTCACGCGGCCGATGGTCCACAACGGATCGTCCTCGGTCGCGCCTTCACGGATGCGCTTGTAGGTGAAGCCGTAGTCGAATTCCTCGAAGCCGAGCTTCTTGTGCTTGGGCGAGTAATCCATTTCGCCGCGCTGCCGCTTGCCCCAGTTGTCGTGCATCCATTCGAAGTGCACGGGGTCGATGGAATTTTCCTGGCACTGGAACCAGTTGCAGGGAATGTGCGCAATGGCGACTTCGACGAAGCCGTTTTTCCAGGTGAAGGGGTCCCAGACCGGCAGTTCCGGCGCAGGATCGGGTCCCATGTAGGCCCACAGCAGGCCCGCGAGTTCCTTCACCGGATAGGCCGGCGAGGTGCACTTCTTGCGCAGCGGCGACTTCGGATTGAACGTGTCCTCGAACGGTTGTTCGACGCAGCCGCCTTTATGGTCAATGAGCCAGCCGTGATAGTTGCAGCGGATGCCTTCCTTTTCCACGAAACCGTAGGACAGGTCGGCGCGGCGGTGCGGGCAGTGGCGATCCAGCAGCCCGTAGTTGCCGGAAAGATCCTTGAACAGCACGAGGTCTTCGCCAAACAGGCGGACGGCCTTCACGGGGTTGTCGTCGAGTTCGCTCGCGCCCCCGATGGGCATCCAGTAGCGTCGGAGAAGGTCGCCCATCGGCGCCCCCGGACCGACGCGGCACAGCAGTTCGTTCTTGGCGTTTTCCATAGCCCTGACCTCAATAAGATTTGTTCGAAACTAGCCGCAGTGGGCCGCGTACCGCAAGCCGCCAAGGCTGCGGTGGGCGAAGGTCAGTCAGGCGTTTAGCCGGCTGTAGGGCGGATTAGCGAAGCGTAATCCGCCAACGCGGCGATGAGGATGGCGGGTTACGGCTTCGCCTAACCCGCCCTACAAATCCTCGCGTTCGCCGAATGCTCCCGCCGGCTCGACCTCACCCGCCCAATCGGCCGGAAAAATTCCACGTTCGACGTCGCGGTGAAATGACGCGTGTGGCCAGTCCTGTACCCGCCGGACGAGCCCATGCTTGACCGGATTGATATAACAATACTCCACATGGTGCGCGTAATCCGCCTCGTCGCGGATGAGGTGTTCCCAGAAGCGGCGCTGCCAGATGCCGCGTTCGTTGCGCGCCTTGCGAACTGCGCTCAACCTTTCCCGCTTCGGGATGGCTTTGGCAAACCGCGTCTTGATGAGCCGCCATCGTGTCGGGAAATCGGCATCGCCGGGCGGCAAGGTCAGCACGGCGTGGATGTGGTCCGGCAGGATCACGATAGCGTCGATTTCGAACGGATATTTGGATCGCGTCGCGGCAACCGCATCGCGCAGCGTGTCGATGTGATCGACCAGCAGCGTTCGCCGCCGTTCCAGCAGATTGACGTTGAAGAACCAGCATCCGACGGGAACGAAGGCGCGACGATAATTCGGCATCGAAAATACCAGAGTCAGATCGGATGCAGAAATGCGTAGGGCGGATTAGCGAAGCGTAATCCGCCATCGGCGGCAACAAAAATTCAGGCGGATTACGCCTGCGGCTAATCCGCCCTACAATTTAAATGCTACCCACCGTCTTCAGCCGTGCGCGCGGATGGATTTCAGACTGCGACAGCACCGGCGTTTGCGCCCGGAAACGCTCCACAATCGAGCGCACGTAAGGCCGGATGCTTGCCGAAGTCACCAATACCGGCGCTTCGCCTTCCTGGGCGGCCTGTTCGAATTTTTCGCGCACCAGCTGGATGAACTCCGAGATTTTCGAGGGCTGCATCGCGAGCTGGCGCTCTTCGCCCTGGCCGACGGTGGATTCCGCGAACGCCTGTTCCCATTTTGCCGACAGGCCGATGAGCGGCACGTAGCCGCCGGGCGATACGTTCTGCGCACAGATCTGGCGCGCGAGGCGGGCGCGCACATGTTCGGTGAGGGTCTGCGGATTGCGCGAGAACGTGAGGCCGTCGGCGATGCCTTCGAGGATGGTCGGCAGGTCGCGGATCGAGACAAGCTCGGTGAGCAGCAGTTGCAGCACGCGCTGGATGCCGGTGATGGTGATGAGCGCCGGCGTGGTGTCCTTGACCAGTTCGGACTGCTCCTTGGGCAGTTCCTTGAGCAGCTTCTGGACTTCCGCGTAGGAGAGGAGGTCCGCGGTGTTGACCTTGATCATTTCGGTCAGATGCGTCGCCAGCACGGTGGCGGCATCGACGACGGTGAGGCCGCGCACGGAGGCTTCTTCCTTGAGCGAGGCTTCGACCCACGTCGCCGGCAGGCCGAATGTCGGCTCGGTGGTGTGGACGCCCGGCATGTCGATCTGCCCGCCGGACGGGTCCATGACCATGTACTGGTTCGGCCAGATGCGGCCGGTGCCGGCTTCGACTTCCTTGATCTTGATGATGTAGGTGTTGGCGTCGAGCTGCACGTTGTCGAGGATGCGCACGGCGGGCATCACGAAACCCATTTCGGAGGCGAGCGAACGGCGCAGCGCCTTGATCTGTTCGGTCAGGCGGTCGCTGCCGTCGGGCGAATTGACGAGCGGCAGCAGCGCGTAGCCGAGTTCGATCTTGAGGTCGTCCATCTTGAGCGCGGTCGAGATCGGCTCTTCGGCCGGTGCGGCGGCAGCCGCCTTGGCGTCGGCGGTGCCTTTGGATGCTTCGGCTGCAACCGCCTGGCTCTTGCCGCGATAGATCATGAAGGAGCCCCCGCAGGCGGCGGCGCCGAGCAGGAAGAACGGCAGCATCGGAACGCCGGGCAGGAGCGACATCAGGATCATCACCGTGCCCGACATGGCGAGCGCGTTGGGATAGTTCGACATCTGGCGCACCAGCACCTTGTCGGCCGCTTCACCGAGGCTCGCCTTCGAGACGAGGAGGCCGGCGGCGGTCGATACGATCAGCGCCGGCACCTGCGTGACGAGGCCGTCGCCGACGGTCAGGATCGTGTAGGTCTTTGCGGCTTCCGAGAAGCTGATGCCCTGCTGCAAAATGCCGACGATCATGCCGCCGATGATGTTGATGAACACGACGAGCAGGCTGGCGATGGCGTCGCCGCGCACGAACTTCGAGGCGCCGTCCATGGCGCCGAAGAAGCCGCTTTCGTCTTCGAGATGCTTGCGGCGCTCGCGCGCGACCTTCTCGTCAATCAGGCCGGCCGACAGGTCGGCGTCAATCGCCATCTGCTTGCCTGGCATGGCGTCGAGGTTGAAGCGCGCCGCGACTTCGGCGATACGGCCCGAACCCTTGGTGATGACGACGAAGTTCACGATGACGAGGATCGTGAACACGATGACGCCGATCACGAAATTGCCGGCCATCACGAAATTGCCGAACGCCTCGATGACGTGACCGGCGGCGGCGGTGCCTTCATGACCGTGGGACAGAATAAGACGTGTCGACGCCAGATTGAGCGCCAATCTCAACATCGTCGAGATCAGCAGGACGGTCGGAAACACCGAGAATTCGAGCGGCTCGTGAATGAACAGCGATGTCATCAGGATCAGGATCGAGATGGTGATCGAGATCGCCAGCGCGAAGTCCAGCAGCATCGGCGGCAGCGGCATGATGAGTACGGCGAGGATCGACATCACGCCGACGGCGAGTACGATGTCGCCGCGCCGGAGCATGTCGCCGAAGTCGCCCAGCCGGGCGCCGAAGCTCACTCCCGGCGGTGTTGTGGTGATGTCGGTCAAGCTGCTGGCCCCAATGCACACGCCGTCGGGCGGGAGTTCGCCTAGGCAAGTTTTGCCGGGTGCATGGTTAGCAATTGGTTAACGGGAGCGAGGCTGGCTCAATTTTGCCGGGTTTCTTCCCTTGGCCCGCCGCGATCGCGGCCTATACCGCCGATATTACGCGGATTTAAGTTGTCTTGGCCGGGCGGCGGGCTTCCAATCGGACCAAAGGCGACTTTGCCACCCAACCGACGAGAGGATCGTCCCATGTGGAAAAAGGTTCTCGCAGCCACCGCCGTACTGGCGATTGCCGGAACACCGTTCGTCTACGCGCAGCGCGCGGGCGGACCTAACGGCAACACCGGCCCCGACCGCCGTCCCGGCATGGACCGCCCCATGATGGGGCCGGACGCACGGCGCGACATGAATGGCTGGCAGCCCTCGACCGAAGACATGAGCGCGTTTGCCGATGCGCGGATCGCCGGCATGAAGGCCGGCCTGCGGCTGACGCCCGATCAGGAGAAGAACTGGCCCGCTTTCGAGACCGCCTATCGCGGCCTGGCGAAACTGCGCATGGACCGGGTCGCCGCGGCGCGTGAAGCGCGTGCGCAGCAGCGCCAGCGCAGCGAACAGGGCAATGCGCCAAACGGCGAGCAAAACCGCGGCCCCGACCGCACCGGCCACATGGTCGAGCGGATGCAGCGCAACGCCAATGCGATGGCGACCCGCGCCAACGCCTTCAAGCAGTTCGCCGATGCGGCCGCGCCGCTCTACCAGAGCCTCGACGACGGACAGAAGCGCCGCTTCGGCGTGCTGGCGCACATGCTGCGCCCGCAGCCGATGAAATTTGCGCGCGGGATGGAACGTGGCTTCAACCGCGACGAACGCGCTTGGCGCGGACGTGACGAGCGCGGCTTTGGGCCGGGTGGACCCGGCCGCTTCGAACGTCAGCGGTTTGGCGCCGCCGAAGGCCAGCCGGGCGAGGACTTTGCGGCGGCCAGCCCGCCACCGGCACAGCCCGATCTGACCGACTTCGATATCGCGGAACTCGGCCCGGACGTCGGGGCGCCGGACGAGCGCTAAACCGGCATTCTTCGCTGTTTCAACGTTATCCCGTCCAAGTCATCCGCCCTGTCCAGCTTTGCCCCGGCATTGCTGGACATGGCGGGCTGCGTTTGTTAGACGATCCGCGCTGCGCCAGTGTCGCAGTGTATCAAGTGCGGGCGCATAGCTCAGTTGGTAGAGCAGCTGACTCTTAATCAGCGGGTCCCAGGTTCGAGCCCTGGTGCGCCCACCAAATTTCTGCACAAGATCAATGACTTAGGAGGCGGCGGGATTTTGTCCACGTCGCAAAAAAAAGTTATAAACAGGTATAAACTTTTTGGGGCGTCTGGATCGGCATTTTGGGTCCCGAATTTGTCCCCAAGAATTGCGATTCAGCAAAAGGGCTTTCTCCATCGCAACGCCAACCATTGCTCAGAAGACGCCGTATTTCGTCGAACTCGAGGCGGGGCAGGTCTATCACTGGTGCACCTGCGGCAACTCGAAGAAACAGCCTTATTGTGACGGAACGCATAAAGGCACCGAGTTTAAGCCGATGACTTATATTCCAGCGGATACGAAAAAGGTTGCTTTGTGCGGTTGCAAACACACGCAGAACCCGCCGCTTTGTGATGGAAGCCACAAAGCGCTGTAGAAGCATCATTTTAAATTTTTCAATTTTGCGTAATCGATAAGCGATACAGCGAAGTTATTTTTTTCGAATCCAAGCCCCCCAAAAACAAGAGCTATGGTCAAAAGTTGGTGACGGGGTAGATCAGGAAGGCGGCATATCGTGGGGGTAGTTGAAGCCTCCACTTCTCCACCGAAGGAGTAATATGCCGTGTCGAATTCTAACGTCGTCAAACTGGTTCAGCCAGGCACCTTCAGC
>CANJBX010000044.1 GCA_947472885.1 Hyphomicrobiaceae bacterium | reverse complement strand
GTCGCCTTGATGGCCACGCACTCTTGCCAAAACTTATCCTGGGGGTAAAGTTCACTAACGGGTTGGAGGTCATCGCCAAGGCGAGCGACCTTCAGGACGAAACCGCCGCCTAAAAGATCAGGCCGTCACCAACTTTAGGCGATAGCTCCCTGAACGCCAACTGGACGCCAAACCGCGCGCAGATCGCCGCACACAACACCTTGCTAACCAACCAGACCGATCTGCTAGCCAAATTCAACACCGGCGCCTTTGAACACACGCTTGCCAGCGGCGTCGACTTCACGCAGGAAAATCGCGATTTCACCCGCAACGCCTTCGCTGGCCAGGGTGCAACCAATTTCCTCAACCCCGACCCTTATCGTGCGCCCGGCGCCCCTCTGGCACCAACCGCCAGCCAGCTAACGAACGCCGGTGCCACCACCGCCGGCGTGTTCCTGGCCGATCAGGTGAAAATCAATAAGTACTTTGAGGTGCTCGGTGGTGCGCGTTACGAACAGTTCCGCTTTCAGCAGGATGCTCCGATTGCTACTGCGAACCTGCAAAGCCTTGCACGCACCGACAACCTGTTTAGCTGGCGCGTCGGCGCGGTTTTCCACCCAACCGAAAACTCCAGCATCTACATCATGCGCGGCACCTCGTTTAATCCAAGCGCCGAACAGCTAACTGTCAGCGTTGCCACACCGGCGACAGCGCTCAGCCAATTCAATCTGCCACCGGAAAAGAATGAAACAACGGAAATCGGTGTGAAGGCCGATATCATGGACAAGCGACTCAGCCTCGCGGCTGCGGTGTTCAAGACTGAAAAGACGAATCTGCGCGTCACAGATCCGATCACGAACGTTGCAAATCTCATCGGCAGCGTCGAAGCGCCAGGATTCGAAGCCAGCGCCACCGGCAAGCTCACCGATAAGTGGCAGATCATTGCGAGCTACACCTACGTGCATGCGCGCATTACGAAGACCACACTCCCAGGTCAGATCAACAACGTCCCGTTTATCACGCCGGACAATTCGTTCTCACTATGGACCACCTATGACATCGATCCAAAGTGGCAGATCGGCGGCGGCGCGTTCTTCACCGGCTCATCCTACGGCGATCTGCCGAACACCGCGGTTGTCCCGGCCTACTGGCGTTACGACGCCATGGCGGCCTACAAGCTGACCGCGAAATCCACGTACAGTTCAACATCTATAACCTGACCGACGCGTTCTACGCGGCTTCAGCCTACTCGAACTGGTTTGTGCCGGGTCCGAGCCGCACCTTTGCAACGACCTACCGCTACACCTGGTAAACCTGCCGCATATTTACGGTCCCGGCTTTAAGCCGGAACAGTCCGTTGAAAAGCGGCTATTCCGGTCCAGCTTCCAGCTGGGCCGGAATTTTCTTATCCGCGAGTTTGTTGAAAGAGTGAACGCCGATGATGCTCCACATTCCCAACGTGCTGACGCCCGAACAGGTCGCACGCTGTCGCGACGTGATGGAAAAAGCCGCATGGGTCGATGGCGACTCGACGGCCGGACATCAGTCGCGCAAAGTAAAATTCAATCTCCAGCTTCCTGAACGTTCCGCGGAAACCCAGGAGCTTGGCGACATGGTGCGCAAGGCGCTGGCGCCCAATCAGCTGTTCGTCTCCGCCGTGCTGCCGCAGCAGGTTTTGCCGCCGCTGTTCAATCGCTACGACGCCGGCATGGTGTTCGGCTCGCATGTGGACAACGCCATCCGCGAGCACTTCAGCGGCATCCGCATTCGCACCGACGTATCCGCGACGCTGTTCATTTCAGCGCCGGAAGATTACGATGGCGGTGAGCTGGTGATCGAGGATACCTTTGGCAGTCATGCCGTAAAGCTGCCTGCCGGCGACATGATCGTCTATCCCGGCACCAGCTTGCATCACGTCACGCCCATCACGCGCGGCTCGCACATCGCGTCATTCTTCTGGACGCAGAGCCTCATTCGCGACAACGAAAAACGCGCGCTGATGTTCGACCTCGACATGTCGATCATGAAGCTGGCGCAGGATCATCCGGATCATCCGTCGACTGTGCAGCTGACGTCGATCTATCATAACCTGCTGCGGCAGTGGTCGGAGACGTAACGCGCGCTATTTGAAAACCGGCTCCGCGCCTTCCGGCAGCGGGATCTGGTGCGCGTTGAGCGTCATCGCCACCATCGTGTAATAGCCGACCAGCGCCGTCAGTTCGACCACGCCGACCACACCGAACCGCCCGGTGACGCGCTTGTGTGTCGCGTCGCTCACGGTGTTGCCCTCGGTAAGTTCATGCGCGTAGTCGTAGATTGCCAGCATGTCGTCATCGGCACCCACCGGGCGGCGCTGCGCGAAGATATCCGCGATGATGCTGGCCGGTAGTTCAGCCTTGAGCGCCATCTGTTCGTGAATATGCCATTCAAGACTGCTGCGGGTGTGGCGCGCGGTCACAAGAATCGCCAATTCCGAGAGCTTCGGGCTCAGCGAGGTGCGATAACGCAGCAACTCGCCGAACTGCTGCCATTTGTCCGCCAGTTCCGCCCGGTGCAGGATCGCGCGTAGCGGGCCGACCAGCCGTCCGCGTGGCCCGGTCACGATGGCGTCATAGACACGCCGCTGTTCGGGGTTCATTTCTTCAGGCGACGGCAGCGGAATACGCGGCATCTTGCTCCCCGGACTTTTCGGATCGTGTCTTTAGTTACTGCTTTACAGTTTGCGAGTCGTCGACCACCGCATTGGCCTTTACCGACGGCCGCGCATTGAACGTCGCATGCCAGGCCGCGATCTTCGGATGGTCTTCACGCCATGGGTGCATGGCAAACCGGAAATCGAGGTAACCCAGCGCGCAGCCAACGGCAATATGTCCGATGGAGAACGGCGAAGCCGCAATCGCATCCGCTTCGCGCTCCAGCACCGCAAGCGAGGCATCTTTGCGCGCCGTGAAACTCGCGATCATCACCTGGGAGGGATGTTCACGTTCACGCTCGCCGCGCCACAGGATCAACAGATCCAGCATGCCATCGCCCAGCGCCTGCCGGCGCAATGCCGTGAAACGTTCCGGGCCGGATGCGGGAAACAACGTGTGCCCACCGTGCAGCGTGTCGAGATACTCACAGATCACGCGGGAATCGAACATCGGCGTGCCGTCGTCCAGCACCATGGCCGGGATTTTCGACAGCGGATTGTCCTTCATCAGTTCGACATGCGGCTGGGTCGACATTGCGACCGAACGAATTTTATCGAACCGGCTGTCCAGGCCCATTTCGTGGGCAGCGATCATGACCTTGCGGACAAAAGGCGAGCGGGGCGACCAGTGCAGTTTCATGAGCGTTTCCGAAAAGGAGCTGTGCGGGAGGTGGCGGCC
Source organism: Hyphomicrobiaceae bacterium (assembly GCA_947472885.1). Lineage (GTDB taxonomy): Bacteria > Pseudomonadota > Alphaproteobacteria > Rhizobiales > Xanthobacteraceae > CANJBX01. The sequence goes on along the minus strand of CANJBX010000044.1, from coordinate 28,654 downwards.
GCGATACTAGGATTTTCATGCGCCAGACGCTACACTTGTGCATGAAATCGGCGGCCAAACACGCCGGCAATCAGGTGAGGACAGACATGAAAATTTCGAAGGCCGCCATAGCCCTCGCAGCCGCGCTCACGGCGGGCACGTTTGCCGCTCCCGTGCTGGCGCAGAATTACCCCACCGGACCGATCACGCTGGTCAATCCCTACGCCGCCGGCGGCCCCGCCGACGTGCTGGCGCGCACCATCATCGAGCCCATGGCCGCCGATCTCGGTCAGCAAATCGTCCTGCTCAACAAGGCCGGCGGCGCGACCGCCATCGCGGCCTCGACCGTCGCGACCGCACAGAAGGACGGCTACACGCTCCTGCTGGCCAACGCCTCGTCGCACATCGTCACGCCGCTGCTGGCCAAAGTGAACTACGACGGCATCAAGGACTTCGCCTTCATCTGCATGATCGCCAGCGTCAATAACGTGCTGGTGGTGCGTCAGGGCCTGGCGGCGAAAAGCGTGCCGGAACTGGTCGAACTGGCGAAGAAGGACCCGGGCAAGCTGACCTACGCCTCGGTCGGCAACGGCAGTCAGCCGCATCTTGCCAGCGAACTGTTCCAGCAGATGACCGGCGCCAAGCTCAACCATGTGCCCTATCGCGGCGCAGCGCCTGCGACCGTCGATATGCTCGCCGGCCAGATCGACCTCGGCATTCTCAACATGCCGCCGCTCCTCGAACACATCAAGTCAGGTTCGTTGCGCGCGCTCGGCGTCGCCTCGATCAAGCGCGCTGCGCAATTGCCCGATGTCCCGTCACTCGATGAACTGGGCCTCAAGGGCTTCAATGTCGTGACCTGGTACGGCATCGCCGCGCCTGCCGGCACCCCTCAGGCGATTGTGGACCGGCTGGCGGCAGCATTCCAGAAGTCGGTCAATGCGCCGGACATCAAGGCCAAGCTGGCCGCACAGGGCGTCGAAACTTTCTACCTGGGGCCCAAGGATTTCATGGCGTATCTGAGTGACGATGCCAAGCGCATGAGCGACCTCATCAAGAGCGCCAACATCAAGGCCGAGTAACCAAATAATAAAGAGGATTGTCATGGAGCTTGAAAATTTCCGTCTCGACGTCGCGGACGGAATAGCGACCGTCGTGTTCGATCGTGCGCCCGTCAACGCACAGAACATCAAGAGCCGCGAGGAATTCATCCGGCTGTTCGATATGCTCGGCGACCGCGAAGACGTGCGCGTGGTGATCCTGACCGGCAAGGGCGACATGTTCTCCGCCGGCGCGGACATCAAGGAACGCGTCGATATGATCAAGGAGCCGGGCGACTACACCCGCAACAACCGTGTGGTGCGCGAATTCTTCTACGCGGCGCGCGACTGTGCACGCCCGGTGATCGCGGCAGTCAACGGCCCCGCACTTGGCGCCGGCTGCGCGCTGGCGCTGGCCTGCGACATCGTGATCGCGTCGGAGAATGCCTATTTCGCCATGCCGGAAATCAACGTCGGACTGGCCGGTGGCGCGGGCTTCCTGATGGAGCATTTCGGCCGCTCCAAGGCGCGCGCGATGTATTTCACCGGCAAGCGCGTCCCGGCGGCGGAGTTCTACCGGCTCGGCGCGATTGAAGCCTGCGTGCCGCGCGACAAGCTGATGGATACGGCGATGGAACTGGCCCGCGACATTGCCGCAAAAAGTCCGTTTGCCGTGCGCCATGTCAAGCGCACCCTCAACACCATCGAGGAAATGCCCGTGCGAGATGCCTATCGCTACGAGCAGACCGTAACGGTGGAACTGTCGCACTCCGAAGACGCCAAGGAAGCGCAGCGCGCCTTCATCGAAAAGCGCAAGCCGGTGTTCAAGGGGAAGTAGGCTTTCATTGGCCACCTCGCCCTTCGAGGCTCGCGCTGCGCGCTCGCACCTCAGGGTGAGGTGGAGTTAGTTCACAAGTTGCCGCTCCGAAACTCTCTCACCGCCTCATCCTGAGGAGCGCACGAAGTGCGCGCCTCGAAGGACGAGGCGGCCCTGACGTAAAAACCAAGTTCAAAGGGCCTTGCTTTTGTCCGGCCGGATACGGATGCTTGGACAAAATAGTCCAAGCTGAGGAACGCCATGCCGCTGCCAAAGCATATTTTCGATCCGCCGTTCAACCTCGTGCGCACCAGCCACGTCGTGCTGGGCGTCACCGACCTTGAACGCAGCCTGGCGTTCTATGAGGAAACGCTGGGCCTCTGCGTCGAGGACAAGACCAGGGACACGGTCTACCTGCGCGCAGTGGAAGAGCGGCAGCATCATTCGCTGGTGCTCCAGAAGAAGCCACGCGCGGCCTGCGAACGGCTTGGCTTCAAGGTCGCCAGCGAGGAAGACCTCGACAAGGCGGCGGCGTTCTTCACGGCCAAGGGCCTGCGCAATGCCTTCGTCGAGACGCCCTATCAGGGCCGCACGCTGCAAGTGACCGATCCGTTCGGCATGCAGATCGAGTTCTACTTCAGGATGGAGCGGCGCGAACGCCTGCTGCAACTCTATGGCCGCTACAAGGGCGTCCATGCGCAGCGGCTCGACCATTTCAACGTGTTCGCGCCGGAGTTGCAGGACGCCATCGACTTCTACGCCCTGCTCGGTTTCCGCATGACGGAATACACCGAGGAAGACGGCAAGGATGGCCGCATCATCGCGGCGTGGATGCACCGCAAGGGCAATGTCCACGACCTTGCCTTCACCAACGGCAAGGGACCTCGCCTGCACCACCTCGCCTATTGGGTGCCCTCGCCGCTCAACATCATTCACCTGTGCGACGTGATGGCCTCCAGCGGCTACCTCGCCAACATGGAGCGCGGCCCCGGCCGCCATGGCATTTCCAACGCATTCTTCCTTTATGTGCGCGATCCGGACGGCCACCGCACCGAACTCTATGCGTCGGACTACCAGACCATGGACCCCGACCATGAGCCGCTGCGCTGGTCGGTGCGAGACCCGCGCCGCCAGACCCTGTGGGGCCAGCCCGCGCCGCGCACATGGTTCGAGGAAGGCTCCGCGTTCGGCGATCAGCCGGTGCGCGACGCCCTGTTCAAGGCTGATGTGATTATCGCAGCGTAAGCGCTGTGGCGCTTTTACAACTCGTTGCAAATAGGTTCGAAGGCCCTGCAGGGCCGCCTACCGCTCCACAACTTATACGCTAGAGTGTCGCCCAAGGCCGCCAAGACGGCCTTTTGGCAAGACCACCTTTGGTTTTTATCGCTGGGGGCGACGCATGCGTATCGCGATTTCTGTTCTCGCTATTCTTTTGTCTTCGGCTATCGCCGAGGCGCGACATTTCCACATGCCGATTATTATTTCGGTCCCAAGCGGCGGACATGTGCCCAACAACGTCAAGACGACTTTGTCGGGCAAGCAAATCAAGGTCGCTTTCTGGAGAGAATTGAACCCGGACTGTACCGCTATTGGCGACCTTGTCGTCAAACTGTCAAAAACTCCGGAACATGGCCGCGCCCATGCGAGCAAGGGCAAGGATTTTCCAGGCTATCACTCCACCAATATAAGAGCCGCCTGTAACAAGCGCCGCGTGAGCGGCACATTGGTCCACTACGCATCGAAGCGCGGATTTATTGGTACAGATCGCTTCACCGTGGAAGTCTTCTCCTCCAGCGGTGGTCATCAAACAAAGAGCTACACAATTAACGTGAAATAATTTCACGATCGGGACGGCGCGAGCGCCGTCCCGTAGCCAGCCTCAGAACATCCCGTTGTCGTTCTGCGCGGTCTCCGGGATCGGCTGCACGGCGTCCCAGTGTTCGACCACCTTGCCCTTATCGTCGAGGCGGAAAATATCCATGATGGCGTTGCCGCGCGTGCCGGGCTCGCGCACCGCATGGACATGGACGACGACATAATCGCCCTCGGCGATGATGCGCTTGATCTCGCTCTTGTTGTTCGGGAACTTGTCCTTCAGAAACCCGATAAAGCCCTTCATGCCCTCCACGCCATCCTTGGCGGTCGGGTTGTGCTGCTTGTAGCCGGCAGCGCCGATGAACGTCACCGCGAGATCGTAGTCCTTCTTGTTCAGCACCGCGCCGTAGAACGCGGCGACGGTCTTCTTGTTGGCTTCGAGGTCAGCTGCGCCAGCAGCGAGCGAACCCGGCAGGATTGAGGTGGCTAGTACGGTAGCAGCGATCAGAAATCGATTCATTCCGTCCTCCCTCGTTTTCGTTCCGTGAAGTTCCTTATTTCATCTGGCTCGGCAGATAGAGCGCGATGATGGGAAACGCGATCAGGATGGCGAGCCGCAGGATGTCCGTGATGACGAACGGAAACACCCCGTAGAAGATCGTCGATATCTTCACGTCATCGACGACGCTTTTAATGACAAAGATATTCATTCCCACAGGGGGGTGGATAAGGCCCAACTCCACCGTCATCACGATCAGCACGCCGAACCAGATCGGATCGAAGCCGAGCGCGATGATCACCGGGAAGATAATCGGCACCGTGAGGATGATCATGGCGAGGGCATCCATCAGGCAGCCCAGCACGAGATACATCAGCATGATGAGGATCAGGATGCCGTACTTGCCGAGCCCAAGCCCGGTGAGGAACATCGTGACCTTCTGCGGCGTCTGCGTCACCGTCAGGAAGTAACCGAACAGCAACGCGCCGATCAGGATCGTGAACACCGCTGCGGTGGTGCGCGTGGCTTCCAAAAGCGAGCGGCGAATGTCCGCACCGGACAACCGCCCGCGCACCACGCCAATGATGAAGGCGCCGCCGGCGCCCATGCCGGCCGCTTCGGTCGCGGTGAACAGGCCGCCGTAGATGCCGCCGATGACGAAGGCGAACAGCAGCAGCGTCGCCCATACGTCTTTAAGGGCCGAGAGCTTTTCCGACCACGGCGCGCGCACGCCGACCGGCAGGAAGCCCGGCTTGGCGTAGCCGATGATCGTAATGGTCATCATGTACATCGCGACGGCGAGCAGGCCCGGCAGCACGCCGGCGACGAACAGCTTGCCGACGTCCTGCTCGGTGATGAGGCCATAGACCGCAAACACCGTGGACGGCGGAATCATGATGCCGAGCGTGCCGCCTGCCGCGATGACGCCGGTCGCGAACGATTGCGGATAATTGAAGCGGCGCATTTCGGGATAGGCGACCTTCGAGAAGGTCGCCGCTGTCGCGACCGACGAGCCGCAGATCGCGGCGAAGCCACCGCACGCCGCAATCGTCGCAATGCCGAGACCGCCACGCAGATGGCCGAGAAAGGCATTACCGGCGCGGAACAGTTCGCGGCTCATGCCGGATGTGGTGGCGAACGCACCCATCAGCAGGAACATTGGCACGACGGCGAAATTATAATCGGTGACCGTGCGCATCGAGGTCTGGCCGACCATCTTCAGCGCAGGAGACATGCCGACGATGTAACCGAAGCCGGTAACGCCGACGAGGCCCATGGCCATGCCGACCGGCACGCGCAGCAGCATCAGGACAAACAGGACGACGAATCCTACGATGGCAATGAGATCGGTGTTCATGGTGCTTACTCGACCGTCTTTATTTCGTGGGCGTCGCGCGCCATGGCCTCGGGATTAAAGATCAGCCGCCAGGTGCGAATGCCGATCAGCAGAACAGCCGAAACGTCGCCGATCCACGCCAGCGCAAAGAACGGCCAGGTCGGAAGCCGGAGGTCGAAAGTCAGCACATTGTCGTTGTAGGTTCCTGCGACCTTGTCGAACAGCGTGTAGGTCTGCACCGCGACCACGAACAGCAGGACAAGCGTGGCGAAAATATCCATGTAGCGCTGCCAGCGCGGGCTGACATTCGCCCACAGCAAATCGACGGTGATGTGCGCGCCGCGATAGCTGGTCGCCGCAATGCCCCAGAAGATCAGCACACCGAGCAACAGGCGGCCGAAGTCGTAGGCATCCGGAATGGCGATGGAGAAAAAGTAACGCAGCAACACCGAAATGAACGTGTCTGCCGCCACCAGACCGACGAAGAACGCGGCGATCAGTTCGATGATCGCGATGAAGCGGTCCATGCCATTGCGCGTGACCCAGTCGTCGCCGCCGCGCACTTCGATTCTAGCTTCCGTCCCCGCCATAATTCCCCCGCCGCGCCCCCGCGATAACAGACGGCGGCGAGTGCATCGCCGCCGTCCTCATTGTCTTCTCAATCAAGCATGATGTGAACTGCCGCGATCAGTACGCCGCCTTGTTTTCAGCCAGCGCAGCGCGGAGTTCCTTCATGATCGTGTCCGGGTCGCCGCCGACCTTCTTGACGGCATCGGCCCAGGTCTTGTGCAGCGGCTCGGCCGACTTCTTCCACAGCGCGAGCTGGTCAGGCGTGATCGTGTAAACTTCGTGGTCCGGCAATGCCTTGACCTTGGCAAGTCCGGCGCGCTCGAAATCACCCCACGGACCGGCGAACTTGTCGGACCATTCATTGGTGCAATGATCATCGACCGCCTTCTTCTGCGCGGCCGACATGCCATCGTAAACCTTCTGGTTGATCAGCCACTGGAACATGGTCGTCGCGATCGAAGCATCCATGTGGTACTTCGTGACCTTGTCGACGCCCAGCAGCGGCACCGAACCCCACGGGAACTGCACCGCGTCGGCAACACCCTTTTCCATGACGTCACGCACTTCGGTTGCGCTCGCTTGCACATTGGTGCCGCCGAGCTGCGTGACCCAGGTCGCGATGGTGGCCTGCGACGGGCGCACTTTCATGCCCTTGATGTCGTCGGGCACCATGATCTTCTTCTTGGCTGTGGTGTGCCAGGTCGTCGGATCGAGGATGAAGGAGAAGCAGTATTTCACGTCCTTCATTTCGGTGCCGGCATACTTGCGGTACCACTTGTCGACGGCTTTGTTGCCGCTATGCACCTCGCCGATCATGAAGGGAATTTCGCCGGCGGCGATGATCGGGAAGCGGCCCGGCTGATAACCCGGATTGATGTAGCCGACTTCGGCGATGCCATCGCGCACCATGTCGTAATGGTCGAAGGCCTTGCCGAGCTGCTGCGACGGATAGACCGTCGATTTGATGGTGCCGCCGGAAGCCTTCTCCAACGAGGCGCCCCATTCCTCAGCGGCCTTCTGCAGCGGATGTGACGGCGGAACCCAGTGCGACAGCTTGAGATTGACGACCTTATCCTGCGCGAGAGCGGGACCTGCCAGCCCGGCCAACGCAGCGCCGACCAATAGCGTACGAAGCTTCATAAAATCCTCCCGTGTACGGTCCCAAGTTTATGTGACTGTTGTGACGGCTTGGGACGCGCTTTTGCTTGCGGTGACCGTAACAGACCTGCCGCGCCCCCTCAATAGAACAGGTCCGGCTCTTGCTGGAATGAAAGCGCGGCAAAGCAGCCTGCGGCTGGATTTTCAGCCGACTTCAAAGATACGGATTTCGACGCGGTCGGGAAAGCGTGCGCCGGAACACAGGAAGATGCTGCGGTTCACCCAGGCCAGGTCGGCGTCAGCCGTCTCCAGCCGTGCCACGCTGCGGAAGTAGACGGCCTTAGGATCGACTGGCAGACCCTGCGCGAGACGTTCCATCGCCTCCGGCGGCGCGTGGCGCAGGCCGGTGTTCTCGACGTAGATTTTCGCGCCTGTATCGGTTTCCAGCACGTAACGGGCATGGATCTCGGTGACGCCGTCGGTGCGCCAGTATTGATAGTCCGATCCGCCCGGAATCATTTTGCCGTTCAGCCGAGGCCCGCTGAATGTGCCGCCGGTCAGCGGCACCACGCGACGCATGCCGTGCGGCGTAGTGCCGACGTCGATGGGCGGCAAGACATGAACGGTCAGGTCCGTGACCAGCGTCAAATCCGGTGTCGCTATATTGCCGCCCATGGTCCGCCCTTCCCTGTCTTCTTGCCCACGCTTGGCTTCGCTCGACAACGCGACGTAACATGCGGCGGAAACAACAAGACTTCAACGCGGGGAAACGCATGCGCAGGACAACGCCACCTTTCCGTGCCGATCATGTCGGCAGCCTGTTGCGCCCGGCGCCGCTCAAGGCCGCGCGCGAGCAGCACGAGGCCGGCAAAATCACCGCCGAAGCACTCAAGGCCGTCGAAGACGACGAAATCCGTAAGGCAATCCGCGAGCAGGAAGAAATCGGTCTGGAGGCCATCAGCGACGGTGAATTCCGCCGCGCGTTCTGGCACTTCGATTTTCTGGAACATCTCGACGGCTGCGAAGGTTACTGGCTGGAGCCGGAGTCGCAGACCGGCGGCTTCGACAAGCGGCAGTCGTTCAAGGGCGCGACACTCAAGCCGCGCATGGTGCGCGTCATTGGCAAGCTGGGATTTTCTAGCCACCCGCACGTCGAGCATTTCAGGTTTCTGAAAGCCAACACGACCAGAACGCCCAAGGCGATGATCCCGTCGGCCAGCATGCTCGACTATCGCGGCGGCCGGAAAGTCATCAGCGAGCAGGTCTATCCGAACCTCGACAACTACTATTCCGACCTCGCGAAGGCTTACGCGAAGGCGATTAAGGCGTTCTATGACGCTGGCTGCCGCTATATCCAGATCGACGACGTAGCGTTCGCTTACTTTTGCGACACCAACCAGCGCCAGATGCTGCGCGACCGCGGCGACGACCCGGACCGCCAGTTCGATATCTACCGGCAGGTGTTCAACACCGCGATCAAGGACCGTCCGAAGGACATGATCGTCACCACGCACCTGTGCCGCGGCAATTTCCGCTCAACCTTTGTTGGTTCCGGTGGCTACCAGCCGATTGCGGAAAAACTGTTCAACGATCTCGCGGTCGATGGTTATTTTCTGGAATGGGACACTGATCGCGCCGGCGGCTTCGAGCCGCTCGCGGCGTTGCCCAAGGGTAACAAGACCGTCGTACTTGGCCTCGTCACGTCCAAGAGCGGCACGCTGGAGGGCAAGGACGCCATCAAGCGCCGCATCGACGAAGCCACCAAATACGCTTCGCTGGATCAACTGTGCCTGTCGCCGCAGTGCGGCTTTGCGTCCACCGAGGAGGGCAACACGCTGACGCCGGACGAGCAATGGGCAAAGCTCAAGAGCGTCGTCGATATTGCAAAGGAAGTCTGGGGCTAACTGTTGCGGCGCCTGCGCAATCGCTCGCCGATGACTTTCAGGAATCCAGCGATGCCATTCGGCATCAGGTACATGAACGTGATCATGAACAGGCCGTAGACCGCCCAGGTCACGGCCTTGGAAATCTGGTCGGCGAAATTCGGCACGAACTGGATGAACAGTGCGCCAAAAATCGCGCCAAAGATCGACGCTACGCCGCCGATAACCGCGCCAACCAAAAGGCTTAGCGACAGGAAGATCGTGAAACTGTCCGGCGACACGAATTGCGCTACCAGCGCGCCAAGCGCCCCCGCAATGCCTGTATACATGGCGCTGACGCCGAAGGTCAGCAACTTGTAGAGCGAAATATTGATGCCCATGGTCTTGGCCGCAATCGGATGATCGCGGATTGCCGTGATCGCTATTCCGGTAGAGCCGCGTAGCAGGTTCCAGGCAAAGAAGAATAGCGCCGCCGCGATGCCAAGCGAGAACAGATAGAGCCACTGATCCCAGGCTAACGGCAGCCCAAGTGGCGCAGCAAAACCCGGCACAAAAGTGCCCTGCACGCCGCCCGTCCATTTTTCCAGTGCATGAAACTTCAGCAGTTGCGGCGTCGCGACGGCGAGCGCGAAGGTGCTGAGCGCAAGATAGTGGCCCTCCAGCCGCAGCGCCGGCAGGCCGAACAGAAAACCGACAATGAAGCAGACAATGCCGGCAACCGGCACGATGGACCAGTAAGGCATTCCGGCGCGCTCGATCAGGATCGCCATCGTGTAGGCACCGACGGCATAGAACGCGCCGTGACCGAGCGAGATCTGGCCGTTGTAGCCGGTGAGGATATTCAGCCCCAACAACGCGATGGCGTAGATCACCACCATGGTGAGTTGCAGCAGATGAAAACTGCTGACCGCGAACGGCACGATCACGGCGATCACCAACAACGCCACGACACCAGTCGCCTGCCACGCCGACCAGGCCTTCGGCAGAGCAGCGGCCATCACGGGTTCTGTGCGCACGGTCATGGCTATACCCGCGTCACGACGGTGCGGCCGAACAGACCCGCCGGCTTCGTCACCAGCACCACGATGATGATGACCAGCGCGACCGACAGCTTGAGTTCGGTGCCGACAACATAAGCGCCCGCGAGATTCTCGGCGACACCGACGATGAAGCCGCCGACCGCCGCACCCCACGGATTGTTGATACCGCCAAGCAGCGCCGCCGCAAAACCGTACAGCAGAATACCGGCCATCATGTTCGGCTCGATGTAGACAATCGGCGCCGCCATGATCGCGGCGACCGCGCCAATCGCGCCCGCCAGCCCCCAGCCCAGCGCCAGCATCCAGCCAACGCGAATGCCGACCAGCCTGCTGGCTTCCGGGTTCTGCGCGGCGGCGCGCATGGCAAGTCCGAGGGGCGTGAAGCGGAAGAACGCATAGACAACCGCGAGCGTCACCAGGGTGACGCCGATCATCCCGATCTCATGCGCCGAAAGGAACTTGCTGCCGAGCCCAACCGGGAACGGCGACGGGAACGCCTGCACATTATAGGTGAACAGCCATCCGGCGAGGCTGTTGATGATGAACAGCATGCCGAGGAATACGACGACCACCGCCAGCACCGGCGCATTGTCGAACTGCCGCACGACTACACGCTCGATGGCAACGCCGGCGATAAACGCGAATGCCAGCGCAATCAGGAACGCCGCCCAGTACGGCACCCCGGCCTGGATGAGCGTCAGCGCGATATAGGCAGAGAACATCGCCTGCTCGCCCTGCGCGAAATTGATGTGGTGGGTCGCCTGGAAGATCATCACCAGCGCCAGACCGATGCTGGCATAGATGCCGCCATTGGCGAGGCCGGAAAGAAGCTGGTGCAGGAAGGTGTCCATGTCAGCAACGCGCTCCCGCTTCACCTCTCCCCGATGGGGAGAGGTCGGCGCGCAGCGCCGGGTGAGGGGGAAATATTTTGGTGTGAGAGCGTACTCCCTCACCCCGCGAACATCGCGCAACACGCGCTGTTCGCGACCTTCTCCCCATGGGAGAGGGTGAGACCGAGCCGCATTGAGAGATCGTGAGAGCCATCCTCAATACCCCAGATACGCGCGGCGGGCGCTGTCGTCGTTGCGCACCTGCGCCGCCGGACCATTGAGTACCACGCGCCCGGTTTCGAGAAGATAGACGTCGTGTGCCAGCGACAGCGCGAGGTTGGCATTCTGCTCGACCAGCAACATGCTAACGCCATCTTCGGTATTGATGCGATTCAGGATGCGGAAGATTTCCTGCACGATCAGCGGCGCAAGCCCGAACGAAGGCTCGTCGAGCAGCAGCAAACGTGGCCGCAGCATCAGCGCACGCGCAATCGCCAGCATCTGCTGCTCGCCGCCGGAAAGCGTGCCAGCCTGCTGGGCGATGCGCTCGCGTAGGCGCGGGAAATAGCCGAACACACGCTCCATGTCCTGCGCTACCGCGGCACGGTCGCGGCGCGAGTAAGCACCCAGCACGAGATTTTCCTCGACGGTAAGATGTACGAAAGTGCCGCGCCCGTCCGGCACATGGGCGATGCCGCGCCGCACAATGTCCTCAGTCTGCAGTCCGTCGATCTTCTTGCCCGCGAATGTAATCGTGCCGGAGCAACGCACCCGCATGTTGCAGATCGTCCGCAAGGTCGTGGTCTTGCCCGCGCCATTGGCGCCGAGCAGCGCCGTGATGCCGCCATCGGCAACCGAAAGATTGAGGTCATAGATGACCTGCGACTGGCCGTAAGCCGCGTTGACGCCCTTCAGCTCCAGCAGCGCGCTCATGCCGCCGTCCCCAGATAGGCGCGGATGACGTCAGGATCGTTCTGCACGACGCACGGCGTGCCGTCGGCGATCTTGCGGCCGAAGTCGAGCGCGACGACCTTGTCGGACACGCGCATCACGAGATTCATGTGATGTTCGACCAGCAGCACCGTAAGTTTCAGCCGGTCACGGATAGCGCCGATCAACGTGCGCAGCTGCTCGACTTCGTCGTGGTTCAGGCCGCCGGCCGGTTCATCCAGCAGCAGCAGTTTCGGCTTGCCGGCCAGCGCACGCGCCAGTTCGACGCGCTTCTTGGTGGCGAAGGTCAGCGAATCCACGGCCACGTCGGCAACACCGCCAAGGTCCAGCAATGCGATCAGTTCATCCGCCTCGCCCGCAAGCCGCGCTTCCTCCGCGCGCACCGACGGCAGGCGCAGCGCGTCGGAGACGAAGTTCGCTTTCGTATGGGCATGTGCGCCGACCAGAATGTTCTGGCGCACCGTCATGGTGCGGAACAGCGCAAGGTTCTGGAACGTCCGCCCGATGCCAAGCTGCGCGATCTTGTGCGCAGCCACGCCGAGTAGCGGCGCTCCCTCGAAGGCGATGGTTCCCGCAGCCGGCGTGTAAAGCCGGCTGAGACAGTTGAACAGCGTGGTCTTGCCTGCTCCGTTCGGCCCGATCAGCCCGCAGATGTCGCCGCGCGCGACATCGAACGAGACGCCGTCGAGCGCGACGATGCCGGCAAAGCGAACGGAAACGTCCCGGATACTCAGGAGCGAATCGCTACTCACGGTCTCTCCCGCCACGCTGCGTTCATGCCGCGCTTACAGGCTGCCCGACAGCAGATCGCCGAAACGCACCCACTGCTTGCCGCTCCAGCGCATCATCTGCATTTCCTCGATTGGATAATAGTCCGTCGGGCTGGTGTTGACCTTGATGCCCGGCAACATCATCGGCAATTGCATATCCTTGATGTTCAGCGCTTCCTTGAGGATGTTCTCGCGCGACAGGTTGTTGCCCGCCTGCTTGAGCGCCTGCACCAGCACCATGCCCTCGTTATAGGAATTGACATAGTTCTGATCGCGCGGATCGACTTCCGGCATGTATTTCGTGATCCACGCCTTCCATTCCTTCATGCCGGGATCGTTGTCCCAGCCGGTGTCGGTCGGGTCCTTCACATAGACCGACGAAATGATGCCGACGGCCTTCTCGATCCCGGCCGGCTCCAGCACGGTCGAAACCCAGATCGCGACATTGGAGAGGAAGAACATCGGCTTCCAGGAAATGTCATAGACCTTGCGGATCGCTTGCGCGGCGAACTTCGGCGTGGCGGCGACGATCAGCGCGTCGGCGCCCGCGCCCTGCAGGCTGACGATCTGCGAGTCGATGGTGGCGTCGGTGAATTCGTAGGTCGCTTCCTTGACCATCGACGCGTATTTGTCGCCAAGAATGTCCTTCACGCCGGCGACATAGTCACGGCCGTAGTCGTCGTTCTGATAGAGGATGGCGATCTTGGCGTTCGGCTTTTCCTTCAGGATATAGCGCGCATAGATGCGGGCCTCGGCGCGGAACGTGCCCTGAATGCCGCCGATGGTGTAGGGAAATTCCTTGTAGTTGCCGAACTTCGACGCGCCCGAACCGATGTAGAGCTGCGGTACCTTGGCGCTGTTGAGATAGCGCTGCACCGCCGTGTTGGTCGCGGTACCGATGGAAGAGAACATGAAGGCGACGCCTTCCTGCTCGACCAGCCGGCGGGTCTGCTCAACCGTCTTGGGCGGCGCGTAACCGTCGTCGAGGCTGATGAGGTTGATCTTGCGGCCGTTGATGCCGCCCCGATCGTTGATCATCTTGAAATACGCGATCTCGCCCTTGCCGAGAGTCGAGAAGGCCGTGACCGGCCCGGTATAGGGCATCGTCTGGCCGATCTTGATTTCAGTATCGGTGATGCCGGGCGCATTCTGTGCGCAGGCGGGCGTGATGGCGGGTGTCGCAAATAAGATAAGCGTCGTGACGAGCAATGCGTGCCGAAGTTTAATGGTCATGGCGTGCCCTCCCCCTTGGCGTTCCCGTTCTTTGACTGCGTCAGTCAGGCGCCGGCGTTTTTCCACATCTTCTTGTTTTGAATGGTTCCCGCTTTTCAATGGCGCGCTCAATTGTGTCGCGTATCGCAGTGCACAGGCAATACCGGGCGATATGATAAAACGGGGTTTTCAAAGCCCTGTTCTTCAACCTTTCCCGGCTGCCCGCATAGAGGCCGCGTCTGATGCGTTGCCTTTTTGGCTCTAGCCTTTCGGCCACATCCGTTTGGCGATATCGCCGACCATCCGCAGCTTGGCTTCCTGCTCGGCCATCGTCATGGTGTCAGCATATTCGCCGGAAGCAAAGCCGCATTGCGGCGAGAGCGCCAGCCGCTCCATCGGGACGAATGCCGAGGCTTCCTTGATCCGCGCCTCGACGGAGGCCGGGTCTTCCAGCTTGCCGTCCTTGGTCGTCACCAGACCGAGCACCACCGTCGTATCCTTGCGGACATGTGCGAGCGACGCGAAGTTGCCGGCGCGCGGCGAGTCGTACTCCAGCAGCAGCGTGTCGTAATTCGTCAGCAACGGATAGAACCGCTCGGCAATCGTTTCATAGCCGCCGCTCGCCAGCCAGCGCCCGCGCGGCGCGTTGCCACGGCAAAGATGAATCGCGCGCGTGATGCCCGTGATGCCATCGAACACCGAATTGTCGATCTCGGCATCCTCGATCAGCTCGCTATCCATGTCGTGGCCCCATGACTCGAAGGCCGCGCGGATTTTCGGATCGGTATGCCACTGGGCGTAGTTCGGCGCGTCCATGTGGATATACTGGCAGCCGGCATCGACCAGCTTCTTGACCACATCGCGAATGTAATCGCGCATCGCGAGCAGGAAATCATTGGCGGTGGGATAGGCGTCGGAGGAATGCTTGGGGTCCCACGCGATACGGTGCCAGCTCGGCGCTGGAAACGTGTATTTCGCAATCGCGTTTCCGGTATTCGCTTTCAGAAACGGAAACTCATCGGCCACGATGTCGCGCTTGACGCCGATCTTGTCGACGACAATGGACCGCCGCGCCTTGGTCCTGTCCTCCGGCAGGGTCAGCCCACCAAACGAGCCATCGGGATTTTTCCACAGGCCGGTCCACTCGGCATCGGTCGTCAGGGTCTTGAAGCCCGTGAGTGGGCCAAGCTCCGCGTCCCGGACGCCGATGGTGGCGATGAAGCTCATGCGGCGGAACTCGCCATCGGTCACAGCGTCGATGCCGCAGGCCTCTTGCAGCGCAACCGCATCCTTGATGGCGCGATCCTCGGCGGCTTTAGCCTCCGCCGCGCTGATTTTCCCCTCACGCGCGTTCTTGCGCGCCTCCAGCAGATAGGGTGGGCGCAACAGGCTTCCGATGGTGTCCGCACGCGCAATCCTGGTCACGTTGCCTCCTGATATTTCCAAGTTTCTTTTCTCGACCGCTACAGTCACAGCCGGTATCATAACTGCATAACAGTTCAACACACTATGGGTCGAAATGTCCGCTCACAACACCGCCGAGAAACTGAAATATCCGCTGCCGGTTCCGGAGCCGGGCGTCACACCGGAAATGCTGATCGAACGCGCCGCCGCCTTGCGGCCGTCGCTGCGCGAAACCCAGACCGAGGACGACGCCTGCGGCTGCCATTCCGAGGAAATGGAAATGAAGTTCCGCGAGGCGGGCTTCTATCGCATCCTCCAGCCCAGGATGTTCGGCGGTTATGAGTTCGGCTATCCCGAATTTTATCGGGTGATGCTCGAGATCGCGCGCGGCAATCCCGGCGTATGCTGGTGCCTGTCGCTCGCCGCCACCCACGGCCTGCTGGTGTCATGCCACTGGCCGGAACGCGCGCAGTTCGAACTGTTCGGCGCGCATGGCGACTTCCGGGGGCCGCACCGCGTCGGCGCGATCACCTCCACATGCGCGCGCGCCGACGGCGGCTATATCATCGACGGCACCTGGAATTACTCGTCGGGCATCCCCTACTCGACGCATTTTGTCGGCAATGTCGTGTTCAAGGATGGCGATGCGCCACCCGTCACCAAGATTTTCGTGGTGCCGCGTTCGCAATACACAATTCTGGGCGACTGGGGCGGCGACGCCACGTTGGGCATGCGCGCATCCGGCTCCAACAGCGTGAAGATCGAAAAGGTCTTCGTGCCGGACCATCTCGTCATCAATGCCAGGCCGGCGCTATGGGCCAACGAACCGATGGGTGACGGCACGCCGGGCACCAGGCTGCACGGCAATCCGCTTTACCTCGGCCGCCTGATGGCGCCCTATCACATGTCGCTGGTGATCCCGGTGATCGGTGCGGCACGCGCGGCGCTGGACGAGTTCGAGGAAAAGGTGTTCCCGCGCCCGACCTACCATCCGCCGATCATGCCACGCGTGCAGCACTACGACACGCAGCGGCCGTTCGGCTATGCCATGACCTTGACGGACTCGGCGGAGGCGTTGCTGTTCGACACCGCCGAGAAGCAGATGGACATGTACCGGCGCTGGCAAAAGCACGGCACGCAGATGACGCTCGAAGAGCAAATTCGCCTGTTCGGCATGGTGCAGACCGCAGGAAGATTGGCGTCGGAAGCCGTCGAACTCTTGTTCCACAACGCAAGTTCCGCAACCGCCAAACGTGGCAACAAGCTGGAGCGCTACTTCCGCGATGTTGCGATGTACCGCGGCCACATGTCGGCGCAATACATGAACATGGCATCCGGTATCGGCCGCGTGCATTCCGGCCAGTCACTCGGCTGGGGCGGGCTGTAAACGACGCCCATGAAAATCACGAAGCTCCGCACGCAGGTCATCGAATTTCCCTATGACCCGGTGATTGAACTTTCGCCCGGCGCGCTCCTGCGCACCGGAAGCTGCGTGCTGACGTTTCTGGAGTCGGACCAGGGCGTCACCGGCGAAGGCCTCGTCTATACGTTCAACGGCAACCACACGAAGATCTACAACGAGATCGTGCGCGGCTTCGCGCCACTTGTCGAAGGCGCAGACCCCACGCAGGCGGGCGCACTGTTCACGAAAGCCTGGAACAGCATCCGCACGCTCGGCCATGGCGGCCCGGCGGTAAATGCCATTGCCGCGCTCGACATGGCGCTGTGGGACCTGCGCGCCAAACTCGCCGGAATGAATGTCTCCGGCCTGATCGGCGCATGCCACACGACGCTGCCGGTGTACGACAGCGGCAGCTATTGGGTGATGCTGACGCCCGACGAATTGCAACGCAACGTCGAAGCCAGCATGAAGCAAGGTTTCCGCGCGTTCAAACTGCGCGTCACCGACAATATCGCGAAGGAAATTCCGCGCGTGAAGGCTGTGCGCGACGTCATCGGCCCCGACGCCGGCCTGCTGGTCGATCTCAACCAGCGCACCAATGTTCCGAATGCCATCCGCCTCGGCCGCGCGCTAGAAGAATTCAACCTGACGTGGTTCGAGGAGCCGCTGCTGTATCACGACCACGATGGCGAAGCGGAAATCACCGCCGCGCTGGATGTGCCGGTGGCCAGCGGCGAGTCGGTCTACACCAGCCGCGGCATCCTCGACATGCTGAAAGTTCGCGCCTGCGACATCGTGATGCCGGACCTGCAGCACATGGGCGGGCCGACAGAATGGCTCAAAGCCGCGCACTACGCGGAGAGCTACAGCATCCCCTGCTCCAACCATTGCTACACCGAGATGAGCATGTCGCTGCTGGCGGCGACGCCGCACGCCAACTGGCTCGAATACATGCTGTGGCTGGAGCCGGTGTATCGCGAGCGGATCGAACTCAACAAGAACGGCCATGCCGTGATGCCGGTGAAGCCCGGCTGGGGATTTTCGTTCGACCCGGATGCGGTGAAGAAGTATGCGTCGCAGAAATGACCCTGAGTGCTGCCGTCAGCACAGATGGGCTCCCTCTCCCCTTGAGGGAGAGGGTTGGGGTGAGGGGTATTTTACTTTGCGCGCTACGCGCGCGAACCCCTCTCCCTGTCCCTCCCCCTCAAGGGGGGAGGGACAGGGAGAGGCTCGACTGAGTGCGTAACGATCTCCACATCTGGAAATTACAGCCCTGCCGCTCTGGCGCGCAGCTTCATCAACGTCACCATCAGGTCCAGCATCGGTGTCGGCACGTTGAACAATTTTCCGAACTCCACCGGCACCGTGAACATGGAGTCGAGTTCAAGCGGCTTGCCGCGCTCAAGGTCCTGCACGATGCTCGGCTTGTGTACGCCGCCAGTCGCGAAGGCCTTTTCGATATCGAGGCTCACGTCGTAGCCAAGCGCCCCGGCAATCGCGACGACTTCCTTCGACATCGTCTTGAGCGCGTCGAGCAGCACCGGGCTCCCGATCACTTCGCCGATGGGGCACAGGCCCAAGAACGTCAGCGGATTCGACGACATATTGGCGAGCAGCTTGGTCCAGACGAATTCGCGAATGCGCGGCGTCACATCGGTTGTCGCGCCGCCCGCGATCAGCGCATCGGCAATCGCCTTCGTCCGCGTAGACATCTCGCCATCCGGCTCGCCAATCACAAGACGCGCATTGCCGCCGATATTGCGCACGACGCCGGGGCGCGGTACCGAATTTGCTGAATAGATCACCGCGCCGACGGCGCGCTCAGGGCCAACCGCGTTCCACACCGCATCGCCGGGGTCGATCAGCGGCAGACGGCGGCCGTCGAACGCGCCGCCATGCTTGTAGAAATACCACCACGGAATGCCGTTCATCACGAACATCACCGGCGTATCGGCCTTCAGCAATGGCCCGATACCGGCGGCGACATCCTTCAACGCCGGTGCCTTCACCGTGACGATGACAAAGTCCTGCGGACCGAGTTCGCGCGGATCGGCGGAAGCTGTCACGCGCTGGTTGATCGTGCGGTCGGGCAATTCCAGCGTCATGCCGTTCTGCCGGATGGCGGCGAGATGCTCGCCACGCGCCACCACCGCAACATCGGCCCCGCCGCTCGCAAGCCGCACCGCCAGATTGCCGCCAATGGCGCCCGCACCGAAGATACATATTTTCATGGGCGTCTTATAAAGCGGCGGAAAGCGCGCGGCCAGTGCGGATCAGGTTATCCGCACCTTATGCTTTTCTCGCTTGCGCAAAACGCAACACCAGCCAGCCGCCGACCGCCGACGCCACCGAACCTGCCAGCACGCCGATCTTGATCGCTTGCTGTGCGCGTTCGCTGTCGAGCGCCAGCACGCCGATAAACAGGCTCATGGTGAAGCCGATGCCGCACAGCAGCGCAACGCCATAGATCTGCACCCAGTTCGCGCCGGCCGGGCGTCTGGCAAGGCCGGTCCTGATCGCCAGCCACGCGCCGCCGAATACGCCGATCTGCTTGCCAATAAACAGTCCCAGCGCAACGCCAAGTGTGATCGGCTGCACGAAGGTCGCGAGCTGCGCGCCCGAAAGCGAGACGCCGGCATTGGCGAGGGCGAAAACCGGCAGAATGAAATAGGCAACCGGGCTGTGCAGCGCATTCTCCAGCACATGCAGCGAGGAATGCGGGTCGTCCGGCCTGCCCGGACTTTTGGCAATCGGAATGAACGCCGCCAGCACGACACCGGCTACGGTCGCATGAACACCGGACTTCAGCGTGAAGAACCACAACGCCGCGCCGACGACGAGATACGGCAGCAGCCGCGTGACGCCGAGAAAATTCAGCGCCGCCAACACAGCAGTCGCGGCCACCGCAAGACCCAGCATCAACGGCGAAAGTTCCGCGGTGAAGAAAATCGCGATAATCAGCACCGCACCGAAATCATCCAGAATTGCCAGCGCGGTCAGAAACACCTTCAACGACACCGGCACGCGCGACCCAAGCAGCGCCAGCACGCCGAGCGAGAACGCTATGTCGGTCGCCGCCGGAATGGCCCAGCCGCGCAGGTTTTCCGCAACGCCGGCGTTGAATGCCGCATAGACCAGCCCCGGCACCACCATGCCGCCAAGCGCGGCTGCGCCGGGCAGCATGCGCTGCGGCCAGTGCATCAACTGGCCGTCGAGCAATTCGCGCTTGATCTCCAGCCCGATCAGCAGGAAAAACACCGCCATCAGGCCGTCGTTGATCCAGTGCAGGACGCTCAGGCCAGCGACCTTCGCCGCCAGCACGCCGAAGTAAGACGGCGACAGCGGCGAATTGGCGAGTGCCAGCGCAGCGGCCGCGCTGGCCATCAGGATGAGCCCGCCGCCAGCTTCACTGACCAGCAGATTGCGGAAGGCAGAAGCGGCGCGCATGGGTAAAGGCGTCATGACCCATGGATTACAGCAAAGGGAACAGGGTTCAATGTGGCGCTGCGCTGGCTTGCGCTAGGTATTATTGACCCCGGTTGGCCGGTGTGCACCATTCCCGGCACAATCTTGAATGAGGGAGAAGCGCCATGGTCGACAAAACCGCAGACGGCAGCAAAGAAGTCACCGAGGCGCTGCGCAAGGTCGCGGCCATTGGCCCCAAATTCGATCCCGATATTCTGGAACTGACCCGGCAGATCTATGCGCCGCTGGTGCGCAAGGCGAAAACCGCCGTGAAGGTCACGACCGACGTCGCCTATGGCCCGGACCCGCGCCAGCAGCTCGACGTCTACCAGCCGGCGCAGGGCTCCGGCGTTACCCTGGTCTATATCCCCGGTGGCGGCTTTGTCGGCGGCGACAAGAACAGCGACGGCATGTTCCACGGCAACCTCGGCAATTACTTTGCCGACCACGGCATCCTGACCCTTGTCGCGAACTATCGCCTCGCCCCGGCCGCAGTCTGGCCTGCGGGCGCGCAGGACGTCGCCGGCGCGGTCGCCTGGGCACGCGCCAATGCCAAGCAGCATGGCGGCGACCCGGACCGCATTGTCATCTACGGCCAGTCGGCCGGCTCAACCCACGTCGCGGCCTATCTGTTCGACCCGCAATTCCACCCCGCGGGCGGCACCGGCATCAAGGCCGCCGTGATGATGAGCGGACCCTACAGGCTCGCGGGCGAGCTGCGTGCCGGAATGCTGGCCTATTTCGGACCCGATCCATCGGCCTATGCGGCGCGCTCGCCGCTCACCCACGCCGCCAGGCCGGGCGGCACCAAGGTTCCGATGCTCCTGAGTGTCGCCGAATACGACCCCGGGTACCTCGTGACGCCGACCTATGAACTCGCCACCACCCTGACCCAGCGCGACGGCAAGAGCCCGCAGTTCGCCTACTTCGCCGGACATAATCATGTCTCGACCGTGATGAGCTTCGGCACGGCGCAGGACGATGTCGGCGCAAGGATCAGGGAGTTTATCGCCTCCGTGGCCTAAGTGTAACGCAACCAAACTCCACGGTGCGAATTCACACTCCGCCTCTGGACGCCGCGCAGGAAGAGTCTCATCCTTGGCGCGGCGATCCCGCCGATGCTCGGAGGCTCCCCATGGCTAAAAAAGCCAAGAAGAAGAAATCAGCTCCAAAATCCAAAAAAGTAAAACGCGCGAAGGCGAAAGCCGTCGCCAAAAAATCAAAAGCCAAAAAATCAAAAAAGAAGCCCGCCGCGAAAAAATCCAGGGCAAAGCCGGCCGTCAAGAAATCGGCCAAGAAGAAAAAGGCCGCCGCAAAGAAGAAGCCTGCCGCCAAAACGAAGGCCGCCCCCGTGGCTTCAATGAAGTCGATGCCCAAACCGGCGCCCAGGCCCAAGCCTGCTCCCGCAGCCGCGCCAAAGACTTTCACCGAGAAAGTCTCAGGCGCATTCCAGACCGTGGTGGATACGGCAAAGGAAACCGACGAACTGCGCAACAAGATGGAGCCGCCGGGCACATCGGAGCAGCAGTAGCTTTACGCCGCCAGGCGTTTTCCACATCGCACTGCCCGCGTACCGGGCGCGGGCAGCACCCTATATTGCGAGCGCCTAGTAACCCAGCTTGCGGTCGATCTCGTTTTCCAGCGGCCGGCCCTCGCTCAGGCAATGGATCGCGTGCACCACACGCGGCATCATCGGCTTGATCTCCACCCGCCGCGACGCATGCGGCATGATCGTGACCTTCGGGTGTTTCCACAGCGGGTCTTCCTTCGGCAGCGGTTCCTGCCGGAACACATCGAGCGTCGCCGCCGCGAGGTATTCTGAATCGAGCGCCGCGATCAGATCCTTCTCGACCAGATGCCCGCCGCGGCCGAGGTTAATCACCGCGCCGCCTTTGGGCATTTTCGCAAAAGCCTTTGCGTCGAGGATGTTCTCAAGCTCACTCGTCAGCGGCAGCAGGTTCACCAGGATTTCACTGCGCGCCAGGAACGCATCCAGCGTGTCGCGGCCGGCGAACACTTCGACGCCATCCACAGCCGCGCGCGGACGGCGCACCCACCCCGCGACCTGGAAATGCAATCCGGCCAATGCCTGCGCCGCCGCAAGCCCGATCAGCCCCAGCCCCATGACGCCGACCTTGCGCTCGCGCGCCGGCACGCGCGGCAGGTTCGCCCATTCGGAACGCGCCTGCGCCGCTGCGTAGGCCGGCAGATTGCGGTGGTGCCGCAGCACATGAAGGAGCGTCGTCTCCGTCATCATCTCGTCGCCCTCGGGATTGCCCGCGCGCACGATCGGCACATGCGTCGGCACCGCCGGGTCATGCAGCAGATGGTCCGGTCCCGCCAGCAGCGACACGATCAGCTTGAGATTGGGGAACGTATTGAACTCGCCTTCCGGCAGCCAGCCGCAGGCAATCACGTCGATCTCGTCGCGGTTCCCCGCCTCCGGCCAGAAGCGAACGTCGAGGTCCGGCATCTCGCGGGCGAAATACGCTTTCCAGTCCTCGGGTTTGCCGAAAAAGAAATTGATCAGGAGCGCCATGTTTCCTCACGAAGTTATTGCTGACCGGCCGGGCAGGAATCGGCTAGGCGATAGTTACAGGCAGCGTAGCGCAGCCGGTGCGGGAGCAAAATCCATCCGCACTCATGCCTCGCTTGCATGCCTCAACTGCGGCCCCAGACCTCATCGGCAATCTCGCGGACGAAGGCGAGCTTGGCCCACTGCTGCTCCTCGGCAAGGTCGTTGCCTTCCTCGGTCGAGGCAAAGCCGCACTGCGGCGACAGGCAGATGCGGTCGAGATCGACATATTTCGTCGCCTCGTCGATGCGACGCTTGATGGCGTCTTTCGATTCCAGCGCGCCAGTCTTGCTGGTGACGAGGCCAAGCACGGCAAGCTTGGGCTTGGGCAGGAACCGCAGCGGCTCGAAACCGCCTGCGCGTTCGCTGTCGTATTCCAGAAAATACGCGTCGATGCCCGGAATGTTGAACAGTTTTTCGGCGACCGGCTCGTAGCTGCCTTCCGCCGCCCAGCGCGAACGGAAATTGCCGCGGCAGTTGTGCATTGAAATCGTCATGTCCTTGGGCCGGTCGCGCAGCGAGTCGGTCAGCAGGCGTTCGAACAGCGCGATCAGTTTCTGGAAATCGTCATCCGAAAGTCCACGCGTCTTGCGGAAGGCGGGGTCCGCCACCGCAACCATCCGCACTTCGTCGATCTGCAGATAACGGCAGCCGGCGTCATAGAACGCCTGTACCGCCTTGCGGTAGGCCGCACATAAATCCTCGTGGAGCTTGTCGAGATCGCGATAGGCCGGCGCCTGCGCGTTCTGCACATCGAACAGCTTGGCCGGCGCGATCACGCTCGGTGACGGAATCGTCATTTTCGCAACGGCCGGCGCCTTGGTGTGGCTTTTGACAAACCGGAAATGTTCGAGGTGCGGGTGGTCGGCGGGAAAATCGAACTTGCCGTCGATGCGCAGGTTGAGCGCCGCGCCCTTCACGCCGCCCCACTCGAACGGCTTTTCGGTGTCGATCGAGGTGACGCCGGTCAGATAGCTGAGAAAATCGCGATGCCACATGGCGCGTCGCAATTCACCGTCCGTGATGCTGTGCAGGCCAATCTCCTGCTGCATGACGATCAGCCGCGCGATCTCGCGATCCTCGATTTCCTTCAGCGCCTGCGCGGTGATCTCGCCTCTGGCGTGTTTCACCTTGGCCTGTTGGACCGCCGCGGGCCGCAGCAGACTGCCGACGTGATCGGCGCGAAATGGCGGCGTCTTGCGCTGCATGGTGTTTACTTCCCCCGATTACTACCGCGGATTTTTCCGCTGGCCTTTTCGCCGCGCGTTACGCAGCGATCATCACGTATTCATAATCGCCAGGCTTGTTGTCAATGCCGACCTTGGGCGGCGCGATCCAGTTGGCGTATTTGCCGGGCTGGGTTTCCGGTTTCATCAGGCTTTCGATATAGGCGGCATCGTCGTTCGACGGCAGATAGCGCCCGCTTTGCGCCTGCCACTCAGACGCACTGACAAGATCGCCCGCCGGCGTCGCCTCAGCGTCACGGAATTCGCCGATATGCCGGTTGAACGCCACATGCGGCAGACTCAGGCGATAGGTGATGCCGAACCCTTCGATGATCTTGTTCCAGCGCGAAATGCCGTTCTCGCAATCGGAGGTGTAATCGTCGCGCAGGCGCATGTTGAGCGCGGTCAGCGCCGGTTCATCGACCTGGCGGATCACGCCATTAACGAGCTTGAGTACCGGATAGATCGAACTGGTCAGCTGGTGATCGTCGTCGATGTGGGTTTCGCGGAAGCGACCCTTGATGCCGTTGTTGTAAGCATTTGCCGCATTGGTCGAGACTTCCGAACCGAACAGGTCGAGCGACAGCGAATAATGCAGATTGAGTTTCTTCTGCAAGGTCGGCAGGTCAATCACGCCGAGCGCACGCACCTTGGCAATCTCGCTGGCATCCTCGATGCCCGCCGCCTGCATCGCTTCACAGGTGCGCTGGATGACGCGACGGATGCCGGTCTCGCCGACAAACATGTGGTGCGCCTCTTCGGTCAGCATGAAGCGGCAAGTACGCGACAGCGGATCGAAGCCGGATTGCGCGAGGCTTTCGAGCTGCATCTTGCCATCGCGGTCGGTGAAGAACGTGAACATGAAGAACGAAAGCCAGTCGGGCGTCGCTTCGTTGAACGCGCCGAGCATGCGGGGCGCGTCCTCCGAGCCCGAGCGGCGGCGCAGCAACTCGCCGGCCTCTTCGCGGCCGTCGCGGCCGAAATACTTGTGCAGCAGGTAGACCATCGCCCACAGGTGACGGCCCTCCTCCACATTGACCTGAAACAGGTTGCGCATGTCGTAGAGCGACGGCGCGGTCTTGCCCAAATAGCGCTGCTGTTCAACGGAGGCCGGTTCGGTATCGCCCTGGATGACGACGAGGCGGCGCAGCAGCGCGCGATACTCGCCGGGCACTTCCTGCCATGCAACCTCGCCCTTGTGGATGCCGAAGTTCACCTTGCGGCCTTCTTCCTGCGGCGCCAGCAGAATGCCCCAGCGATAATCGGGCATCTTCACATAGTCGAATTTGGCCCAGCCTTTCGGATCCACCGATACCGCCGTGCGCAGATAGACGAGCGAATCCTGGAAGCCCTCCGGCCCCATGTCTTTCCACCAGCTGAGATAGCCCGGATGCCAGCTTTCCAGCGCGCGCAGCACCTGACGGTCTTCGGTGAGGCCGACGTTGTTTGGAATCTTGGTCGAATAATCGACGCTGCCGATTTCCATGACTGGCTCCCTTGTCTCGCTTCCGCTCGCGCGGCCTTGTTATGCCAAAGCTATCACACCCGGCGCAGGTCGAATGCGGCTTTTTGCCCGCTGCCGTAGCGGCGCAGCGCGCCTTCCTCGCCGACGGCGTTGGGGCGCTGGAAGATCCAGTTCTGCCACGCCGTCAGGCGCGCAAAGATTTTGGTTTCCATTGTTTCCGGTCCGGCAAAACGGAGATTGGCTTCCATGCCGGTCAACGCATCGGGCGAATAGCTTTTGCGCTCTTCGATGAACATGCGCACCTCGTCGTCCCAGTCGATGTCGTCGCGCGCAAACGTGATGAGACCGAGCTCTTCCGCCTGCTCGGCGTCGATCTTCTCGCCCTTCTTTTCGGCAAGCTTCTCGACCTGTGAGGGATCCGCGAGAAAGCGCGTCTGAAGCCGCGTGATGCCGTTCCCCATCGGGAAGCTGCCGAAATTACCGCCACTCAGCGCCATCACGGCAGGCGGTTTGTTGTCGCCGTCCTTCTGGCCGATCAGCATGTAGGAACGGTCGCAGGCAAACGCGATCTCCGCGAGCGCCCCGGCAAAGCAAGAGCCCGGCTCGATCAAGGCAACAAGGCTGCGCGATGTCACGTCGATCCGCTTGAGCACAGACTTCCAGAGCTGCGTGACTTCGTGGATCAGCCAGTGCGAACGGTTGCTGCCCAAAAAGGCATTATGCGCGGTCAGGATGTCGATGTCGCCGACGGTCTTGAAGATCAGCGTGCCGATCTCGAATTCATTGTTGCGCAGGTGCAGCAGCGCGTCGTCGAGTTCGCGTGCGGCACGCAGCACCCAGTTATCGGCACCGCTTTTGACAAATGCTTCCACGCTTCCCGGCGGCTGCGCATCCGGCCCCGTGATCGTGATCGTTGCCGTGCGTTGGGTGCGGTCGATGGCGACATTCACCAGCCCGTACTCAATGCCATCGGTACTGAACTTGCGTGTCTGCGGCGTCAGCTTGATGCCCACTGTGGCGTTAGCGCGTTTGGACGTGCCCGCCAGTTCCCTGGCGCGTTCGACGGAACGCGCGTCAAGTTTCGTTTGCGGCACGACTTCATCAACCAGCCGCCATTGCACCGCGCGCTTGCCCTTGATGCCTTCTTCCTTCGTGCAGAACACATCGGCAAGATCGCGCCGTACCTTGCGCTTGTCGGTGACGCGGGTCAGCCCGCCGGTGCCCGGCAGCACGGCGAGGAGCGGCAATTCGGGGAGCGACACCGCAGATGTGCCATCGTCCACCAGCATGATGTGCCCGGCCGCCAACGCGAGTTCATAGCCGCCGCCCGCCGCCGTACCGTTGATCGCGCAAACAAAATGAATGCCGGAGTTTTCCGCCGCATCCTCGATGCCGTTGCGGGTCTCGTTGGTGAATTTGCAGAAATTTACTTTATGCGCGTGCGATGCGCCGGCGAGCATGCGGATATTGGCGCCGGCGCAGAATACGCGATTCTTGGCCGAGCGCATCACCACCGCCTTCACTTGCGGGTACTCGAAGCGCAGCCGGCGCACCGCGTCCGCGAGTTCGATATCGACGCCGAGGTCGTAGGAGTTCAGCTTGAGTTGATAGCCCTCGAACAGCCCGGCGTTCTCGTCCACATCGAGCGACAGGGTGGCGATCTCACCTTCAACCGCCAATTTCCAGTGACGGTACTTTTCCGGCGAGGTCTGGAAATCGATATGGCTCGCGCCGTTCGCCAGCTTGTGTTCGGCCTGCGCCATCCTGCGGTTCCGCCTGTCTCTGCTTGTTTGCGCAAGTATCGCCGACCGCGCCGCAACCCTCAAGCTGCCGTTTGCTGGGCTTATGTCAGGCGCGCCACGAATTCGGCAATTTTCGCCACGACCAGATCGGGCGCCTCGCGGTGCGGCGAGTGCTGAACGCCGGGCAGCATCGCTACCTCCACGGGGGCGTGGCACTTCGCCTGCACCATCTTTATCTGCGCGTCGGTGCCGTATTGATCGTCGATGCCCTGCATCGCCAGAACGGGGCACTGGATGGCCGGGAGAAACTCCTCGATGTTCCATTTGCGGAACTCGGGATCGAGCCAGGCACCGTTCCAGCCAAGAAACGCTGCATCCACGTTCTTGTGCCAACGGGAGAGTTTGGTGCGCAGATCGCCGGTCTCATACGCGGCTTTCGCCTTCGCGATTTCGGTAATGCCCTTCTGCTCGACGAAGAAATGCGGCGCGATCAGCGTGATGCCTTCCACGCGCTTGTCTTCTACGCTGCCGGCGTAGATCACCGCAATTGACGCACCATCGGAGTGACCGATCAGGAACCCGCGCTGGAAACCGATGGCATCCAGCGCACGCGGCAACACCTGCTGCGCTTCATGATGCATATAGGTGAGCGGACGCGGCAGCGCGATCGTACTCGACTGGCCATAGCCTGCGCGCGAATAGGCGAACACGCCGCAGCCTGTCGCTGCCGCAAGCTTATCCGGTAAATCGCCCCACAGGCCAACGCAACCAAGACCTTCATGAAGCAGCACAAGCGTCGGCTTCTCAGACGGCCGCGGACCGGCGAACCTGTATTCAAGCTGCTGATCGCCGAGATCGAGAAGGCCGGAAGATTGCAAAACTGACATTCCAACCTCTATCGACCTTGCCCGGCCATCGTCACGAGCGCGCTGACTTCGCGACTTTGCGCGCGCAATCGATAAACCGTTCGGCGAGCGGCGTCAGCGTCCGATCCTTGATGGTAACGATGCCCACCGGCGCGGGAGGCGACAATAGCTTGACCGGCAGGGCTTTGATGCGCAGTTGCTTGCCGCCAAAGCGCATCACCGAGGCCGGGACCAGTCCGAGCCAGCGTCCCGTTTCGATCACTCGCATATAGAGATGAAGCGATACGGTCAGCACCGTTGCAGCCGGCACATCGAGGCCGCTCAACCGGAATGCTTCGTCTTGCAGCGATCTTGCGAGGCTACCCGGCTGCGCCAGCACCCACGGCTCCTCCTTCAAATCGGCGAGGGTCAAATTCCGCCGCTTTGCCCACGGGCTTTCGAAGCCCGCGGCGACCACCAGAGGCTCGTCAAACAAAGGCTCCGCAACCAGGTCAGGTTCAGCCATCGCCGCTGGAAGCCGCCCTAACAGGATGTTGAAAAAACCGATCGGGGGCTCAGATTTCTACTGAAATCAGGGTGCTATTGGGAACTTCGACATCCAAAGGAACCGGCGCCCCCTGGGCCAAGATCTGCTCAAGAATCATAAAAAGACGGGAATGGATGTGGGTC
>CANJBX010000043.1 GCA_947472885.1 Hyphomicrobiaceae bacterium | reverse complement strand
GGGGCCTGTAAGGTGGATACGTTCTGCCTTTGCAAAACCGCACGTGGAGCGCCGGAAGGCGTGGTGTCCGATCGCAAGGACACCGCCGCGCGATCATAAGCGCGGATATTATAGGTGCGCCTGCCGGCGCTCCGCGCCCCTCACATGTTGAAGGCTGGTGCGAATTTCCCCCACACGACAGGCGCGCCCGCGCCTTCACAAAAAACAGGGAGGGCGGAGCTGTGCGCCAATCTCAGCCGGCCTCATCCTGAGGAGCGATGCACAGCATCGCGTCTCGAAGGATACGGGCCGCCTCGATCCTTCGAGACGCATCGCTTTGCGATGCTCCTCAGGATGAGGCGGAGAAAGCACGGAAAAGAAGATGACAATCCATAAGCGTTGCCCACTTGGCTTGCCCACGCCTTCAATCATTCCGTCAGGACTGATAGAAGGACTCACAAGAATAATTCAGGGAGCGCACTATGAAATTTATCCACCATCCATCACGCCGCATCGTGCTGGCCGCTGCGACTGCCGCGTTCGCATCGTTTGCCGCGCCGGCATCCGCCGCTGAAGTCTTCAAGATCGGCCTGATCGCGTCCTACACCGGCGCATTCGCGACGTGGGGCACGCAGTTCCAGAACGCCATCGAGGCATTCCAGGCCATCAACGGCAAGACCGTGAAGGGCCCCAAGGGCGAAGAGATCGAAGTGCAGATCGTGCCGCGCGACGCCGCTTCAGGCGGCCCGGAAAAGGCCAAGCAGCTCGCCGAAGAACTGATCCTGCGCGAGAAGGTGAAAATGCTCGCGGGCTTCGAACTGTCGCCGCATGCCATGGCCATCGGCGGTCTGGCGACGGAAACCAAGATTCCGGTTGTCATCATGAACGCCGCGACGGCGTCGATCACCCGCGGCTCGCCTTATTACGTGCGTACCAGCTCGACCATTCCGCAATGGGCCGCGCCGATGGGTAAATGGGCCGCCGAGAACGGCATCAAGAAAGCCTACATCATCACCAGCGATTACGCGCCGGGCAACGACGCCACCGAATATTTCGACAAGGCGTTCAAGGCCGGCGGCGGCGAGATCGTCGGCGTCGCGCGCACGCCGATCCAGGAAACCAACTTCGCCGTCTACATGGAAAAGGCGCTGCAGGCGAAGCCGGACGCCATCTACATGTTCCAGCCGGGCGGCTCGCCCTCGATTGCCTTCGTGAAGGCTTACGTCGAGCGCGGCCTCAAGCAGGCCGGCATCAAGCTCCTTGGCAACGGCGAGTTCGCCGAACTCTATCTGCCGAACTTCGGCGATGACGTGGTCGGCGTGATTTCGGTCAATCACTACACCGAGACCAACAAGCTGTCGGAAAACAAGGTGATGCGCGACCAGCTCACCAAGATGTTCGGCGCCAAGGGCGTGACCGACATTGCTTCGGTCGCGGCCTGGGATGGCATGCAGATGATCTACATGGCGCTCAGGGAAAACGGCGCCAATGCGGAAGGGCTGAAATACATCGACTCGATGAAGGGCAAGGAGATCAGGAGCCCGCGCGGACCGATCATGATCGACCCGCAAGAGCGCGATATCATCCAGAACATCTACATCCGCCGCATCGACAAGATCGACGGCAAACTGACCAACACCGACATCGCGACGATCCCGATGGTGAAGGACCAGTGGAAGATCGACAACGCCGCGAAGAAGTAAAGTCACTTCGCATTGTGTTCAGGCGCCGCCGTCCGCAAGGATGGCGGCGTTTGTTTGTCAGTCGTCCTCGAACGGCAGACCGATGTAGTTCTCGACGATGGTCGTCTGTGCAGCCTTTGAATTGTGGAGATATTCGAGTTCGGCCAGCTGGATCTTGCGGTCAAACGGCGAATGCTCGGGGAAGCGGTGCAGCAGCGAGGTCATGTAGGCGGAAAAGCGCACGGTCTTCCACACGCGCCGCAGGCAGACATCCGAGTAACGCTCAAGCCGCTTCGTATCGCCCGTGCGGTAGAACTCGATCATCGCGCGCGACAATACACGCACGTCGGCGACCGCAAGGTTAAGCCCCTTCGCGCCGGTCGGCGGCACGATATGCGAGGCGTCGCCCGCAAGGAACAACCGGCCATGCTGCATCGGCGCGGCGACGAAGGCACGCAGCGGCGCAACATTCTTCTGGAAGATTTCGCCTTCGACGATCTCATGCTTGCTGCCGTCGTCGAGGCGCAGGTGGAGTTCGTCCCAGAACCGCGCGTCCGACCAGTCATCCGGGTCTTCGTCCACCGGCACCTGCAGATAATGCCGCGACACCTTCATCGAGCGGCGGCTGCACAGGGCGAAGCCGCGCTCGTTGTTGGAATAGGTCATCTCGGGAAGCGGCGCCGAGTGCGACAGCACGCCGAGCCACGCGAACGAATAGATACGATCGTATTCGGTCAGCACGTTCTTCGGGATCGTTGGACGGCTGATGCCATGAAAGCCATCGCAGCCGGCGACGAAATCGCATTCCAGTGTTTCTTCCTTGCCTTCGTGCCTGTAACGGATCGACGGGTTTTTCGTGTCGATGGCGAGCGCCTCGGCCTCGAAGACGATCTTGCCATTGTCCTTGAGCCGCGCGGCAATGAGGTCCTTCACCACTTCCTGCTGGCCGTAGATCGTCACATGGCGGCCGCCGCCAAGCGCCGGAAAATCCAGATGAATGCGCTGGCTGGAGAAGCGGATATCGAGCGCCATGTCGGCTATCGACTCGCGCTTGAGCCGTCCGTCCAGGCCAAGCTGTTCCATCACATCGACGGTACCGGCTTCCAGCACGCCCGCGCGCACGCGATCCTCGACATATGCGCGGCTGCGGTCTTCGAGGATGACGCTCTCGATGCCGGCGCGATGCAGGATATGCGCGAGAAAAAGTCCCGCCGGCCCCGCGCCGATGATTCCAACTTGTGTACGCATGTTTTAACCCGCCAATGTTCCCGGACTTGCTTTAAGCGTGTCCCGTCTGTTACGGGACATTTAGGCCATATTTGCGCGCAGGAGCATGGCTTTTTCCGAGAACCGCCAGCCACTTCCCGGGATCGGCGCGCCGCCTCAGCGGCCCGGCAGGACCAGGAACTTCGGCGCACCCGGCATCGTCGCGCGCGACACCACGATGGATGGCGTTTCGCTGTTTTCGACGGTGTATTTGTCGCGCACGCGGTCCAGGAAACGCG
This sequence comes from Hyphomicrobiaceae bacterium, assembly GCA_947472885.1. Taxonomy (GTDB): domain Bacteria; phylum Pseudomonadota; class Alphaproteobacteria; order Rhizobiales; family Xanthobacteraceae; genus CANJBX01. The sequence continues at coordinate 29,006 of CANJBX010000043.1, read as the reverse complement.
ACAGCGTGGACATGCTGAAATAGTGCATCGGGATCATCAGCTGCGCCTTGAGCGACTGCAGCACGTCCGCCATGCCGTCGAGGTCCATCGTCCACGAACCGTCCACCGGCACCATCACGATATCGACGCGGCCGATCTCGTCGAGCTGCTGCTGCGTCAGCGTGTGATGCAGATGGCCGAGATGCGCGATGCAGAGATTGCCGATCTCGAACACGAAAATCGAATTGCCGTGGCGCCGCGTGCCGCCATTCCAGTCGCGGATATTGGTCGCGATGCTGCGCACACGCACGTCCTGATAGCTCACATCATGCGCCGCTGGTGTGCCGTCGTCGCGCCAGCCGCGCAGGACGTGCTTGATGCCGGGGTCGGGCCGGTCGGTGTAGTGCGTGCTGTGGGCATGGTTCATGGTCGCGATGTCGGGCAGCACCGGCGGACGGACGTAATCGTTATAGTCGGTGGCGATACGGACGAGCTTCGGGCTTTCGATCAGGAACGTGGCGTGACCCGCGAACGTGATGCGCACCTGATCCGACGCCAGCGCCGCCGGTATCACGCGCGGCGCATTGCCGGCGATGAAACCCGGACAGAACTCGGCCTTCATTTCGGGCCTGACCGCCGGATTGGCCTGCGCCTTCATGATCGGCGTCTGCGCCTGCGCAGCGGCCGAGAAAACAATGCCGGCAGCGAGCAACATCGCGCCAGCAAGGCCGCCAGAAAAAACTGCGTGTCCGCGACCGAGCATGGGGAGAAATCCCGATGGTTGCCGATGAGTCAGCATAGACCAGCCGGGCAGACCCGTCTTGCCGCCGCCCACAAAAAAGCACGCCGCATGGGTCGTGCGGCGTGCGGCATTCCGTCAGGTGTAAAGGCGGCGAACGCCCTAACGCATCATCACCAGCCCGCGCGTGGTGACGACGATCCAGCGTCCATTGTGGCGACGGATTTCCTGAACCTGGCCGCCATCCGGCAGCCGGTCGCCGACCACGACTTCCATCCGGCCTTCGGGGCTCTGGATATAGGCGGTGCCGTCATAGACGTTTTGCAGCACCCAGCCCGAAATGACGGGCAGACGCGACGCGTCTTTGCTGAAGCCGAGGGGTGCCGCCTGGCGATTGATCGAGGCCGTCGTTTCGGTCTGCGCGCCGTTGCTGTTCGCCGCAACCGGCGACGGCACAGCGGAAATGGTCGCGGGCGGCACTGGCGCGGGAACGGCTGCTGCGAAGCGCTGCTTTTCGGTGCGTTCAAGCCGCTCGGTCATGCGCGTGATCTGCGCCGTTGCGGCCTTGATCGACGCATCGGCGCTGGCTTTGACGCCGGCGAGATCGGCCGTCAGGCGCATGACGGTGTCCTTGAGCGCACGCGTCTCGGCAATCAGTGGCACGGGCGATGGCGGCGGTGGCGGCGCCATCGCGGTGCTGACGGCGAACGTACTGAGCGATCCGGCAATCGCACCAATGCCGGCGGCGAGCATGATCGTGGCGGCAAGCTGCGAGACTTTCGGCAGGTGCAGGTTGCCGAGGCTGCTGGTGAATGCGGCGTAGGTCGCGCGCGCCTTGTCGCGTGCGCTGGCGCCAAACCCTGCGCCGTGATCCGCGCCGTCGAAGCGAGGCTGACTGATGACGAGGGCCGTTACCGGCGCTGCGGCTGCGGGCGCATCGATGTGTTCGCCCTGTTCGGGCACAACGCTCGGCGAATCGACCGTCGGGATATTGCTGTTCGCGGCAATTTCCCCTGCCTGGCCGGCAGAATGCGCTACCGATTCCGAAGCCTGATCGCGTGCAGTCGGCTCCAGAGAAGGCTTGGCTTTTTCCGGATTCTCGCTGGCGTCCATGGCGATCTCCCGATTGGATAGATTCACCAATCGGTAACCATGTCTGCTTACCAAACAGTTACCGCGCGGAGGCTTTCGCCGCCGCGTGGTGCAAACGGTATCCGGCTAGGACCAGGCCGCGCCCAATCAGACCTTGATGCCGGCCTGCGCGGCGAGATCCTTGAGCGACACTTCCGGCCGTGCGCCGATGTGCTGGATCACTTCTGCTGCCGCGAGGCCGCCGAGCTTGCCGCAGGTCTCATGGTTCGCGCCGCGCGCCAGACCGAACAGGAAGCCGGCAGCAAACAGATCGCCTGCGCCGGTGGTATCGACCAGCTTCTTGATGGGCGCCGCCGGAACCGCCGTCGTCTTCGCGCCTTCGATCACGACGCAACCCTTCTCCGAGCGCGTCACGGCAGCGAGCTTGACGTCCTTGCGGAGCATCTCAAGCGCCTTGTCGAAATCTTCGGTCTGATAAAGGCTCTTCAATTCGGCTTCATTGGCGAGAATGATATCGACCGTTCCCTTGCGCATCAGGTCGAGGAATTCGTCCCTGTAACGACCAACACAGAACGCATCCGACAACGTCAGCGCGACCTTGCGGCCAGCGTCATGCGCGGCCTTGGCGGCAGCGACGAACGCATCCTTGGCGTCCTTGGGGTCCCAGAGATAACCCTCAAGATAAACGATGGCTGCTTCGGCAATCATCTTGGTGTCGATGTCACCCGGGGCCAGCGCCTGCGCAGCGCCGAGATAGGTGTTCATGGTGCGCTCGCCGTCCGGCGTGACCAGCACGTAGCAGCACGCGGTCGAAGCACCGTCCTTGGCGGCCGGCGTATCGAACGCCACGCCCGCAGCGCGGATGTCGTGCTGGAACACCTTGCCGAGCTGGTCGTCCTTGACCTTGCCGACGAACGCAACCTTGGCGCCGAAGCTTGCGAGACCGACGATGGTGTTTGCGGCCGAACCGCCGGAGCTTTCCGTGCCCGGACCCATGTCCTTGTAGATCTGCGAGGCGCGCATCTCGTCGATCAGCGCCATGCCGCCCTTGGCCATGCCCTGCTTGCCAAGGAATGCGTCGTCGGCGCGTGCAATCACGTCCACGATTGCGTTGCCAATGCCGAGTACGTCGAAACGGGTGTTTGCCATGGTCGTGTTCGATCTTCTTCGCTGATAAGGACTGATGGTGGGGTGAAATTTCGCGGGCACTATAGCGAGCGCAAGCGCATGCGCAACGGATGGTTGATTGCGGACAAGCCCCTGGGGAACCCGCCCTGCCCACCGAAATCACCGCATGACCGCGTGCCCACCCGCCGGGTAGGATGATGACGGAGGCGGAATGTCACTGACACGCGACGTTACGACGGTTGGCTCGGCGACCCTGCTGTCGCGCCTGCTTGGCTTTTTCCGCGATGTCGGTATCGCCGCCATTCTCGGCGCGGGCGCGATGTCGGATGCCTATTTTGCCGCGCTGCAAATCCCCAATCTGTTCCGCCGCCTGCTGGCGGAGGGCGCATTGAACGCTGCATTCGTACCGATGTGGCTGCGGCTGCGCGAAGAAGAAGGGCCGGACGCAGCACGCAGATTCGGCGAGCGCGCGTTCGGCACGATATTTCTGGCGCTTGGCCTCATCACCTTGCTGTGCGTCGTCTTTGCGCCCGCCACGATCCATCTGATCGCACCGGGATTTGCATCGGACGATGCGCGCTATCATTTCGCCGTCGAGTTCATCCGCCTGTCTGCGCCTTATATCGCCATCGCTGGACTGGTGGCTGTCGCGGCATCCATCCTCAACGCGGAAGGCCGGGTCGGCGCAGTGTCCATCGGCATCGTGGTGTTCAACGCCGTCCTGCTCAGCGCCGTGATCGTCGTCGTGGCCATAGGCAGTGTCTCCACGCTGGCCGGCGACATTCTCTCGTTCGCCATCGCGCTGGCGGGGCTTGGGCAGTTCATCGTCATTGGCGGCGCATTGATGAAATCGCCCCAACGTCCGCGCCGCATTTCATTCACACTGTCGCAGGAAGCGCGGCGCTTTTATGCGCGCGCCATCCCCGGCGTCATCGCCGGCGGCATTCCGCAACTCAAGCTGATGGCCGGCGCGATGGTGGCGTCGTCGTCGCCTGCCGCGGTGTCGTGGCTTTACTACGCCAACCGGCTTTACGAACTGCCGCTCGGCGTCGTCTCCATCGCCATCGCCGCCGTGCTGGCGCCGCGCATCGCCTCGAGCGTACTGGCTGGCGATCGCGAAGCCATCGCCGCTTCACAATCACGCGCGCTTGAAATTGCGCTCGCGCTCGCGCTGCCTTCCGCGATTGCATTCGCTACGCTTGCGACGCCGATTGCGGGCGGCCTTTTTGAGCGCGGCGCGTTCGGACCTAACGACACGATTGCGGTCGCCGCTGCGCTGGCCGCAATTTCGGCCGGGCTTCCTGGCCACATTCTTGAAAAGGTGCTGGCCGGCATCTCGTTCGCCTACGAAGATACGCGCACACCCATGTACGCCGCACTGGCCGGCCTCGCCGTAGCGACCACGCTCGCGCTGCTGCTGTTTCCACGTTTCGGCCATGTCGGCATTGCAGCCGCCATCGCCATGTCGGGCTGGGTCGGCGCAACGGCACTCTCCATTATCTTGTGGAAGCGCGGCTGGCTGAAAATCCATCGCAGCGCATGGCGGCGCTTGCCGGCAATCATTTTCGCCAGCGCCGTGATGGGCATCGTCATCCTCAGCGGGAATACGCTGATCGCGATGAACTTCTCGGCATCGAGCACCGCCATTGGGCGCATCATCATCCTGGCGGCGATGGTCACGGCCGGGCTTGCGACCTACATCGCCTGTCTGCATGTTTTGGGCATCGCACGCCTGAAGGATCTGATCGCAGCCGTTAACGACCGGCGGAAAGCAGAGTCATAAACGGCTTGCCCCCCGCGACCTGCCGTGGCAATTGACGCCCTCACAACGCGAGGCAGTCCAAATGTCTTTCAAGGAACTGGTTTTCTCCGGGGTTCAACCCACCGGCAATCTTCATCTCGGCAATTATCTTGGCGCCATCGTCAAGTTCGTCGATCTACAAAAAACCCACGACTGTATCTATTGCGTCGTCGATCTGCACGCGATCACGGTATGGCAGGACCCGGCCGAGTTGACGAAAGCAACGCGCGAAGTCACCGCGGCGTTCATCGCCTCCGGCATCGATCCGAAGAAACACATCGTCTTCAACCAGAGCCAGGTTTCCGGCCACGCCGAGCTTGCCTGGATTTTCAATTGCGTCGCCCGTCTCGGCTGGCTGAACCGCATGACCCAGTTCAAGGAGAAGGCCGGCAAGGACCGCGAGAACGCGTCGCTGGGCCTCTACGCCTATCCGAGCCTGATGGCGGCGGACATCCTCGTCTATCGCGCGACCCATGTTCCGGTCGGTGAAGACCAGAAGCAGCATCTCGAACTGGCGCGCGACATCGCGCAGAAATTCAACAACGACTTCGCCGCGACAATTTCGTCGCACGGTTTCGGCGAAGCATTCTTCCCGCAGCCGGAGCCGCTGATCCAGGGTCCGGCGACCCGCGTGATGTCGCTGCGCGACGGCTCGAAGAAAATGTCGAAGTCGGACCCGTCGGATTACTCGCGCATCAACCTCACGGACGATGCGGATTCGATTGCGCAGAAGGTCCGCAAGGCCAAGACCGATCCGGAGCCGCTGCCGAGCGAGGAAGAAGGCCTGAAGGCGCGACCCGAAGCCGACAACCTCGTCGGTATCTTCGCCGCGCTCGCCGACAAGTCGCGCGCGGATGTGCTCAAGGATTTCGGCGGGGCGCAGTTTTCGTCATTCAAGAACGCGCTGGTCGATCTTTCGGTCACGAAACTCGGCCCCATCGGCTCGGAAATGAAGCGGCTGGTGCAGGACCACGCCTATATCGATTCCGTATTGACCGACGGCGCCGACCGCGCACGCGTGATCGCCGACAAAACCATGAACGCCGTCAAGGACATCGTCGGCTTCGTCCGCAAATAACCGCACCTGCCGCAGGCAATCCGCCGCCATCCGATTGGGCAGGCGCGCGTATTGTCCTGCGCCGCCGGGCTGTGGCAGCATCTCAACATGATCCGCAAACGCCAAAGCTTCGAAGCCGGCCACAAGCCGAAGTTTCTTGTGGTCGTTGACGACACACCGGAATGCGACCGCGCGATCTACTACGCAGGCCGCCGTTGCGCGCGTATCGGCATCAGCGTGCTGCTGTGCCGCGTAATCGCGACCAAGGACCGCAATCAGCAGTGGCTCGGCGTCGCCGACATCATGCGGCAGGAAGCACAAGACGAAGCCCGCACCGTGCTGGCGCAGGCCGCCGCGCGCGTCAAAAGCATCGCCGGCATCAGCGCCGAGCAGGTGATCCGCGAAGGCGACACCGCCGAGGAAGTCCTCCAGCTGATCGACGAGGACGACGACATCATGGTGCTGGTGCTCGCCGCCGGCACCGGCAAGGAAGGCCCCGGCCCGCTGGTCGCCGCGCTGAGCACATCCGCCGGTACTTTTCCGATCCCGGTCGCCATCGTTCCAGGCCATCTGAGCGACGAAAACCTCGACGCCATGACCTAGCTTTGGCTCGGGGTTCGGACCTGATTAGGCCATCCAATCGGTGCTTTTGCGGGCTTTCTCCCGGTTGACCCTCGGGCCGGAAAGACCCATGTATGGCGGGTAGCAACACTTGACCCCGTGGGCCTTGAACCCGCGATGGCCATGGAGCCCGACATGTTCATCCAGACCGAAGCGACCCCAAATCCCGCGACGCTGAAATTCCTGCCCGGCCGCGTTGTGCTGCCCGAAGGCACGCTGAATTTGCCGAGCGTTGACGACGCCAAAAAGTCGCCGCTTGCCGAAAAGCTGTTCGGCATTCCAGGTATCGGCGGTGTGTTCTACGGCGCAGATTTCATCACCGTGACGAAGACCGACGGCGAATGGCAGCAGCTCAAGCCAGCGATCCTCGGCGCGATCATGGAACACTACATGTCGGACGCGCCGCTGCTGGCGTCGAGCGACGCACAGGTTTCGACCGACGAGGAATTCTTCGAGCCCAAGGACGCCGAGACCGTAGCCACCATCAAGGACCTGATCGAGACGCGCGTGCGTCCGGCGGTTGCCAATGACGGCGGCGACATCACGTTCCGCGGCTTCAGGGACGGCATCGTGTTCCTGCACATGCAGGGTTCGTGCGCGGGCTGCCCGTCATCGACCGCGACGCTCAAGCACGGCATCCAGAATCTGCTCCGGCATTTCGTGCCCGACGTCGTCGAAGTCCGCCCGATCTGAATTTCACGCGCGCCGGTAACAGCACAGGATCATGCGCCTCCTCGCGATAGATACTGCGCTCGCCGCCTGCGCCGCCGCCGTGTGCGACACCAACGGCGGCATCATCGCCAGCGAATCCGAATTGATGGCGCGTGGCCACGCCGAAGCGCTGATGCCGATGATCGCCCGCGTGATGGCGAAATCGGGAATTTCGTTCGACCAGCTTGACCGTATCGCCGTCACCGTCGGCCCCGGCAGCTTCACTGGCCTGCGCGTCGGCGTCTCCGCTGCGCGCGGCATTGCGCTTGCCGCAAGGAAGCCCGCCGTCGGCGTCACCACCATGACCGCACTGGCAGCACCATTCCTTGCGGAAGACGACACGATGCCGGTGCTGGTCGCCATCGATGCGCGCAACGATCAGGGCTACATGCAGGCCTTCAGTACGGGCGGCCATGTGTTGCTGCCGGCGCAACTCGGTCCGCTGCGCACGGTGGCGATGCTCAAGCTCGGCCCGATGCGCGTAATCGGTTCGGCGGCAAAGCGCGTCGCGGAATTGCTGCCAGCCGACCAGGTCGTCGCTAGCTTCGACCGGCCAGCACCGGATATCGCCTGGGTCGCGCAAATCGGATCGGCCGGCAGCGCGGATAACCCGCCCAAGCCGCTCTATATCGGCACACCGAGCGCCAAGCCGCCGCCGGCCAGCCAGTTGTTGCGCCGATGATCCGAGCCTTGATGGACTGGCTCGACCGTCTGCTTGGCCGCACGGTGGTGTTATCCGAAGCCGGAACAGGCGATGCCGCCGCCATCGCGGCCTTGCATGCCAAATCTTTCCAGCGCGGCTGGTCGGAACAGGAAATCGAACGCCTGCTGATCGAACGCAATGTGTTCACGCAGCGCGCCCTGCGCGGCCGCAAGCTCGTTGGTTTTGTGATGTCGCGCGATGCCGCAGGCGAAGCCGAAATCCTCTCAATTGCCGTCCACGCCTCGCAGCGCGGCCGCGGCGTCGCCCGTCAAATGCTTGGTCTTCATCTGCGAAGGCTCGCCGGGCTCGGCGTCCGGGCGATTTTTCTGGAAGTCGATGAAAACAATACGCCTGCAAAACGGCTATATAGCCGCAGCGGCTTTCGCGAGGTCGGCCGCCGCGAGGCCTATTATGGCCGTGGACCGGACGGAAAAGGCGGAACAGCCCTCGTCCTGCGCCGCGATCTTGTGTGATAACGCATGTGTTGAAAAATGCGTCCATGACGCCATTTCTCAAGTTCGCCATGGCCGCGTCAAAACTGACGTCTTATAATAAGGTCCAATGAGCCGACCGTTGAGAGTTCCCGTGCCCGACAGCAAACCCAACCACATTGAAGCCCAGTGCACCGCCCGCGGCATGCGCATGACCGAGCAGCGCCGCGTGATCGCGCGCGTACTAGCCGGCGCGGAGGACCACCCGGACGTTGAGGAGTTGCACCGGCGCTGCGCGGAGATCGATCCGCGCATTTCGATCTCGACGGTCTATCGCACGGTCAACCTGTTCGAGGATTCCGGCATCATCGAACGCCACGACTTCGGGCGCGGCCGCGCACGCTACGAGCAGATGCGCGAGAGCCACCACGATCACCTGATCAACCTGCGCACCGGCGAAGTGATCGAGTTCCAGTCGGAAGAAATCGAACGGCTCCAGGCCGAAGTCGCGCGCAAGCTCGGCTACAAGCTGGTCGATCACCGGCTCGATCTTTACGCCGTGCCGCTGGACGACAAGGCCAAGCGATAATGCGGCTGCTGGTCGTCGTACCGGCGATTGCGCTTGTCACCCTCATCCTGATCCCGGTCCAGTGGTTCGCGGTCCGGTTCGATCTGCCGCTCAAGCGCGGCCTGCCGGTGTTTTATCACCGCATCGTCTGCCGCCTGATCGGCATTCGCATCACCGTGGTCGGCGCACGCATTACGGAACATCCGCTGATGATCGTGAGCAATCATGTGTCATGGGCGGATATTTCGATCATCACGTCGGTCGCGCCGGTGGTGTTCATCGCCAAATCTGAGGTTGGCCGATGGCCAATCTTTGGGATGCTCTCCAAACTGCAACGCTCGGTATTCGTGGACCGTAGCCGGCGGCACAAGACCGGCGAAGTGAATGCCGAGATCGCACAACGGCTCGCCGGCGGCGATCCGGTCCTGTTGTTCGGCGAAGGCACGTCAAGCGACGGCAACCGCGTACTGGCGTTTCGCTCCGCGCTGATCGGTGCGGCGCGCGACGCGCTGGCCGAGGCGGAACACGCCGGGCGCGTGTGGATTCAACCGCTATCGCTTGCCTATACCGGCATGCTGGGATTGCCGCTTGGACGGAAATATCGCCCGCTGATCGCATGGTATGGCGACTTCGATCTGTTCACCCACTTGGTACGGGCACTCCGGATCGGCACTTTCGACGTGACCGTTACATGGGGCGAGCCGGTGCCGTTCGACGAGAACTCCAACCGCAAGAATGTCACCCGCGAGCTTGAGGCCGCGGTGCGGCGGATGACCACGCTGGCGCTGCGCGGGCAGGTTTCAGCGCCGCAAGCCGCGCAAGGCCGCTAAACACTGGTACAGGGACACCGTTCCATCATTTCCTTTTGGGCCAAAAACCGCTAAGAACTGCGCTAGCAAGCGCAGTTTCGCGCGCCATGTATGTTTCTCAATATTTTCAGGCGGTTAGTAGCAACTTGCATCGAATGAGCAGCGCACCAGCAGACGGCGCAGCAGCAACCCAGCCCGCGACGAGCGGTGCGCGCAAGGTCTACGTCAAATCCTACGGCTGCCAAATGAACGTCTACGATTCCCATCGTATGGCGGACACTCTGGCGTCGTCCGGCTACACCGAGACGTCGAGCCCCGAAGGCGCCGACCTCGTCATTCTCAACACCTGCCATATCCGCGAGCGTGCCGCCGAGAAAGTCTATTCGGAGCTTGGCCGCCTGCGCGAAATGAAGGATTCCGCCGCGCTGGAAGGCCGTCAGGTCAGGATCGCGGTCGCCGGTTGTGTCGCACAGGCCGAAGGCAAGGAAATCATCCGCCGCGAAAAGACCGTCGATCTCGTCGTCGGTTCGCAGAACTATCATCGCCTGCCGGAATTGCTGGCGCGCGCGCACAACGGCCCGGTGGTCGATACGGAGTTTCCGGTCGAGGACAAGTTTGAACATCTCGGCAAGCCGAGTGCGTCGAAAATCCGCACGCGCGGCATCTCGGCTTTCCTCACCATCCAGGAAGGCTGCGACAAGTTCTGCACCTTCTGCGTCGTGCCCTATACGCGCGGCGTGGAAGTCTCGCGCCCGGCGGCAAGCATCATCGCTGAAGCAGAACGTCTGGCAGATGCCGGCGTGCGCGAGATCACGCTGATCGGCCAGAACGTCAACGCCTATCACGGTCAAGGCCCCGATGGCCGCACCTGGACGCTTGGCAAATTACTTGAGCGTATCGCAGGCATCCGCGGCATCGTGCGGCTGCGCTACTCAACCAGCCATCCGCGCGACATGGACGACAGTCTCTATGCCGCGCACCGCGACATTCCCGCCGTGATGCCGCAGTTGCATCTCCCCGTTCAGTCTGGCTCCGACCGCATTCTCGCCGCCATGAACCGCGGCCACACCCGCGCGGAATTCATGCACGTCGTCGAGCGTCTCCGCGCCATTCGCCCCGACATGGCGTTCACATCGGACATCATCGTCGGCTTTCCCGGCGAAACCGATGAAGACTTTGAAGATACGATGCGGCTTGTGCGCGACGTCCCGTTCACCAGCGGCTACGCATTCAACTATTCGACGCGGCCCGGCACGCCGGCGGCGGAGCGCGAAGATCAAATTCCAGAAAACGTAAAAACCGCGCGCCTGCATCGCTTGCAGGCATTGCTCGAACAACAGCGTCACTCTTTCAATATGCGCTCGATGGGTGCATGCGTGCCGGTGCTGTTCGACAAGGCGGGCCGCCTGCCCGGCCAGATGGTCGGACGCTCGATGTTTCTTCAGCCCGTGCATGTGATGGCGGATGCCGCGATCATCAGCACCGTCGCCGATGTTGAGATCAACGAGATTAATTCCAACGGATTGTTCGGTACGCTGGTGCACGCACCCCGCGCGCATGAAGCCGCCGCGATGGAACTGCAGAAAGCCTGAATGCCACAGCGCGTATCCAATACCAGTTCGATCATCCCCGTACCCGGCGAAGGCGCGACGCAGATCCTGCTTGCCTTCGACGACAACCGGCACGCCTCCGCGCTGTTCGGGCAATACGGGCAGAACCTCGCGCTGATCGAGCGCAAGCTTGGCGTCGCCGCAGAGCAGCGCGGCAACCATGTGACGATTGAAGGCTCGCGCGGCGCTTGCGAACAGGCCCGCCGCGTACTCGACAGCCTGTATGAGCAAATTCGCAATGGCCGCGATCTCGCACCCGGCGACGTCGAAGGCGCGGTGCGTCTCGCTATTTCCCAAGGATCGCTGTTCGATCACGAGTCCGGCAATCTCACGGCAAAGTTTGAGGAACTCAACCTGCGCAAGCGTCCGGTGCGTGCCCGCACGGTCGCGCAGGATGCCTATATCCGCGCGCTCAAGCGGCATTCGCTGGTGTTCGGCGCGGGTCCTGCCGGCACCGGCAAGACGTGGCTCGCGGTCGCCTATGCGATCATGCTGTTCGAGCGCAAGGAAGTGGACCGCATCATCCTGTCGCGTCCCGCCGTCGAAGCCGGCGAGCGGCTCGGCTTTCTTCCCGGCGATCTGCGCGAGAAGGTCGATCCCTATCTGCGGCCGATCTACGACGCGCTCGGCGACCTTATGGATGCGCGCATCGTCGAACGCGCGCTGCAAACCGGCGAGATCGAAATCGCCCCGCTCGCCTTCATGCGCGGGCGCACGCTGTCGAACGCGGTCGTCATCCTCGATGAAGCGCAGAACGCAACATCGATGCAGATGAAGATGTTTCTGACGCGCCTCGGCGAGAACAGCCACATGATCGTCACCGGCGATCCGAGCCAGGTCGATCTGCCACCGGGCCAGACTTCGGGACTGGGCGAAGCCTTGCGCCTGCTCGACGGCGTGAAAGGCATTGGCGTCGCGACCTTCTCGGCGCAGGACGTTGTGCGTCATGAACTCGTCGCACGCATCGTCGATGCCTACGACAAGGCATCGGCCAGCAAGCGCGAGACCAGGTCATGACCGCCAGGAAGGCGAAGGCTCGCGCGTCAAAGGACAACACGCCGGTGATCGACATCGCCGTCGAGAACGGCGCCTGGAATGCGAAGGACGACGAAGCGGTCGTGTGCCGCGCTATTGAAATGGCCGCCAGCATGTCGAACCACGATGTCGCGGGCGCGGAACTTTCGATCGTGCTGACCGACGACAGTTCCATCCGCGCGATCAATGCCCAGTGGCGGCACAAGGACGAGCCGACCAATGTGTTGTCGTTTCCGGCCCCTGCGCCGATGCCGGGCGCGCCGCGTCTCCTTGGCGATATCGTGATTGCCCACGAAACGACCACGCGCGAGGCAGAAGCCGAAGGAAAGCCGTTTGCCAACCATCTTGGGCACCTTGCCGTGCATGGCTTTCTGCATCTTTTGGGCTACGATCACGAATCGGATGCCGATGCTGAAGTAATGGAACGTCTCGAACGTGACATTCTGGCGCGTCTCGACATCCCGGACCCCTACGTGACCCGCGACTGAGACAAGACACTCAAGCAGCCATGCCAGAGTCCGACGCGAACCGGGGCGCTCAACCTTCCGGAAATCTCCCCATTCCCGTGCCGCGCCCGGCCGAGTTCGCGCGCGACAACGAGAGCTGGTTCGGCCGCGTCATTCGCTCGATGTTCGGCTGGAAATCCGGCTCGCTGCGCGCCGACCTCGAAACCATCCTCAGCGCCGAAACTTCCAACGACACCGGCTTCTCGCCCGCCGAAAGCCGCCTCCTGCGCAACATCCTGGATCTGCGCGAGCGGCGCATCAACGACGTCATGCTGCCGCGCGCCGACATCGTCTCGGTGGAGCACGACATTCCGCTCGGCGAACTGGTCAAGATTTTCGAGAGCGCAGCGCATTCGCGCCTTGTCGTTTATAACGAGACGCTTGACGATCCGGTTGGCATGATTCATATCCGCGATCTCATCGCGTACATGACCAAGCAGGCGTCGGTGACGCCCAAGCCGATGAAACGGAAAACCAAACCTCCGGTCGCGGGCCTCGACTTCAAGGCCGTCGATCTCAGCGTCACATTGTCGTCAGTCGGCATCACGCGGCCTTTGCTCTATGTGCCGCCGTCGATGCCGGCCATCGATCTCCTCGCCAAGATGCAGGCGACGCGCATTCACCTTGCACTCGTCATTGACGAATACGGCGGCACCGACGGCTTGATCTCGATTGAGGATATTGTCGAACAGATCGTCGGCGACATTCAGGACGAACACGACGAAGGTTCGATCCACACCATTGCGCGCCAGATGGACGGCTCGTATCTCGCCGATGGCCGCGCCAACCTGGAAGAAGTCGTCACCGCCATCGGTCCCGAGTTCGAAATCGGCGATGCCGGCGAGGAAGTCGATACGCTCGGCGGCTTCGTCGTGACGCGTATCGGCCGCGTGCCGGTACGCGGCGAACTGGTGCCGGGACCGGGCCTGTTCGAATTTGAAGTGCTCGACGCCGATCCGCGTCGCATCAAGAAAATCCGCATCTATCAGCGCAAGAAACCCCGCGAGGCCGCGCCGCGCGCCACGCAAGGCACAACGCCTGCTGCCGCCACCACGACTGCCGCAGCCGACATCCGCGGCGACAGCGGCGTTCGCGCTGCCACGCCGCCGAATGACGAGACCCGTTGATGCTGCCGCAGCGCCTGCAAGCGATCGCCCTCTACATCGTGCTGTCGTGGGGCGCGCGACGCGCCGCCATTGCCTTTTTCGCCGGTGCGCTTGGCACACTCGGGCTTGAGCCGTTCGCCGCATGGCCGGTGATGTTTGTATCGTTCTCTATTCTGGTCTGGCTGATCGACGGCGTTGCCGCAACACGCTGGCGCGGCGCGCTGTCGGCAGCAGCTGCGGGATGGTGGTTCGGATTCGGCTATCTGCTCACGGGGCTTTACTGGATCGGTTACGCATTCCTGGTCGATGTGCAGACCTTCGGCTGGCTGCTGCCGTTTGCCGTGGTGTCACTGCCGGCGGCGATGGCAATCTACACCGGCGTCGGCGCTGCGCTGGCGCGGCTGTTCTGGACGCGCGGCCCTTTGCGTATCGTCATCCTCGCCGCCTCGCTGACTGTTTCAGAATGGCTGCGCGGACATCTGTTCACCGGCTTTCCGTGGAATGCCTATGGCTATGGGCTGACCGAATGGTTGCCGCTGGCGCAGAACGCTTCGCTGTTCGGCCTGTGGGGCATGACATTTATTGCGGTCGCGGTATTCGCCAGTCCTGCCGTGCTGATCGACGAACGCACCGACACCCGCCAGCCGTGGATCGCACCGGCCTGTGCCGCCGCGGCGCTGATGGCGATGGCTGCGTTCGGCATCATGCGGCTCTACAATACGCCGACGACGCTCGTTGACGGCGTGAAGCTGCGCATCATGCAGCCCAACCTGCCGCAGGACGAAAAATTCAACTACAACGCCAAGGCCAGCGTGATGGCGCGCTATCTCGCGCTGTCGGATCGCGCTACCGGCCCGCGCAATGCCGGCGTTTCCGACGTGACGCATCTGATCTGGCCTGAGTCCGCATTTCCGTTTTTCCTGACACGCGAGCCGGACGCGATGGCGCAGATCGCAAACTTCCTGCCGGAAGGCACCGTGCTGATCACCGGCGCGGTGCGGGCCGGAGCGCCGAACGCACAAGGACGGATCACCCGCGCCTACAACTCCGTCTACGTGATCGATCACGACGGCTCGATCCTGTCGATTTATGACAAAGTTCATCTGGTACCGTTCGGCGAATATTTGCCATTCCAGGACTTTCTGGAACGCCGTGGTTTCCTGTCGCTGACCAAAGTCCAGGGCGGCTTCATTCCTGGCGAGCGCAATCGCACGCTACAGGCGCCGCGTATCCCGAACTTCGCACCGTTTGTCTGTTACGAGATCATCTTCCCCGGTGAAGGCGTGCCTCGCGACGAAGAACGTCCCGGCTGGCTCCTGAACCTGACCAACGACGGCTGGTTCGGAATCAGCACCGGCCCCTATCAGCACCTTCACCAATCGCGCCTGAAAGCCATCGAGGAAGGCTTGCCACTGGTCCGCGCCGCCAATTCAGGAGTGTCTGCGGTGATCGATCCGCTTGGCCGAACCATTACTTCGCTACCGCTCGGAACTGAGGGGATTATCGACTCCGGACTACCCTCTCCAGTTGAATCAACGGCTTATGCCCGCATCGGCGACCGTCACATCGCCGTGGTATTGGCTCTGGTTTTCGCCATGGCCAGTATACGGCGACGGCGCGCTGGGGCATGACGCTTTAAAAAAGTCGTGCTACGGCAGTGGCGTAGCTGTATCCATAATGAAACTTGATGGGATATCATTCGTACCGTAGTAGTGGCTCCGGTTATGAGCCTGAGGGTTGAACGCCGGACCGGCAACTCAACTTTCACGAAATAACGAACTTCCAGCTACCGAATAAGTTGTTCGACATTCTTGAAACATGATCCGGCGCAAAGAGCGGCCGCGGCCGGAAAAGACCCAGGACGATGGATACAATGGTGAAGAAGATTCCCAACCCGATCGACCGCCACGTCGGCAGCCGCGTACGCATGCGCCGCATGATGTTGTCGATGAGTCAGGAAAAACTTGGCGACGCATTGGGTCTGACGTTTCAGCAGGTGCAAAAGTACGAGAAGGGCGCCAACCGCATCGGTGCCAGCCGCCTGCAACAGATTTCTGGAATCCTTCAGGTCCCGGTGTCGTTCTTCTTCGAAGGCGCACCGACCCAGCCCGGCGGCCCCACCGGCGCTTTCGAAGACTCGCCCTCGCCCGCGTATGTCGCAGACTTCCTCGCGACCTCCGACGGCCTCGCACTGACCAAGGCGTTTGTGCGCATCAAGGATGCAAAATTGCGGCGGCGCATCGTCGATCTCGTGCAGCAAATTGCAGGCGAAGATTAAGCCCTGAAAACACGCCCACTTGGCTTGACGTTTGTTAGGGTAATTCTCGAAATTCTGCCCATCATTCGCCCACGTCTTGACCTTGGGTTCCGACGCTGATTGAAACTTGGGCGTGTTTAACTGACGCGACTATAAAGCCGCGTCCTAACTGACGCGGCGACAATGCTGCGTCCCTCTTGAGGAGTGATCCAAGGTGGCTCAGCGCAGCAATTATCTTTTCACCAGCGAGTCGGTGTCCGAAGGACATCCCGACAAGGTTTCCGATCAGATCTCCGATGCAATCCTCGACGCGTTCCTTACGAACGACGTCAAGCTGGGCATCTCTGACGACAGCCTCGTGAACACCCGTCTCGGCTGCGAAACGCTGACGACGACGAACAAGATCGTGATCGCCGGTGAAGGCCGTGGCCAGGCGCCGCTGTTCAAGAAGTATGGCAGCCAGGCCGTCATCAACCGCGAACAGATCGCCGAAATCGCCCGCGGTGTCGTCAAGGACATTGGCTACGACCAGGACGGCTTCTCGTACCACGGCGCAGACATCGAAGTGCTGCTGCACGGCCAGTCGCCGGACATCGCCATGGGCGTCGATGCCAAGAAGAAGAAGGGTGCTGACGAAGAAGGCGCCGGCGACCAGGGCATGATGTTCGGTTACGCCTGCACGGAATCGGAAGTTTACGAAAAGGGCAGCTACATGCCCGCCCCGATTTTCTTCTCACACAAGATCCTGAAGGTTCTGTCGGACAAGCGCCGCTCGAAGTCGCTCGCCGACTTGCAGCCCGATGCCAAGAGCCAGGTCACGGTTCAGTACGTCAACGGCAAAGCCGTTGGCGCGGCCAAGGTTGTCGTCTCGACGCAGCACAACGCCACCTCGCGCAACGGCAAGAAGTACTCGCCGGGCATGGTCAAGGACTTGATTTCGTCAGCCGTTGAATCGGCGCTGCCAAAGGGCTGGATGCCGAAGGGCGCGAACTTCCTCGTCAACCCGACCGGCAATTTCGTTGTCGGCGGTCCGGACGGCGACTGCGGCCTCACTGGCCGCAAGATCATCGTGGACACCTACGGCGGTTACGCCCCACATGGCGGCGGCGCTTTCTCCGGCAAGGACCCGACGAAGGTTGACCGCTCGGCTGCTTACGCCACGCGCTATCTCGCCAAGAACATCGTCGCTGCCGGTCTCGCTGACCGCTGCACAATCCAGGTCGCCTACGCGATCGGCGTTGCCGATCCGATGTCGCTCCTGGTCGATCTGCACGGCACCGGCAAGGTCGATGAGCGCAAGCTCGAGAAGCTCCTCCCGCAGATCTTCCGCCTGACGCCGACAAACATCCGTCGCACGCTCAAGCTGAACCGCGCGATCTATCAGCGCACCGCGTCGTACGGCCACTTCGGCCGCGCACCGGAAAAGGACGGCGGCTTCTCCTGGGAGCGCCTGGACCTCGTCAAGGAACTCAAGGGCGCGTTCTAAGCTCCCTCGAAGTTCTAAAGCATTCGACAGGGCGGCCTTCGGGCCGCCCTGTTTGTTTTTGGTTTTCCATTCGCGTAAACGAACGCCATGTCTGACGACGACAAATCCAGCGCGGATACGCACGACCGCCGTTTCTTTGGCCGCCGCAAGGGCCATCAGCTCAAGCGCCGCCAGGCCGAGTTGATAGAAACGCTGCTGCCGCAGCTTGCCGTGGATCTCGCGACACCTGCGCCAAAGGATCTCGCAACGCTGTTTCCAACGGCGGGGACAATCGAAAATCTCTGGCTCGAAATCGGCTTTGGCGGCGGCGAGCATCTCGCCGCGCATGCCGCTGCGCATTCGCATACGGGTTTCATCGGCTGCGAACCGTTCCTCAACGGCATGGCGAAGGCTGTCGCACTCGTCAACGACAACGCACTCAAGAATGTCCGGCTGCATTTCGGCGACGCGATGGATTTGCTGCGCTGGCTGCCGGATGGCGCACTCGCCGGCGTCGATCTTCTGTATCCTGATCCATGGCCAAAGGTTCGCCACTGGAAACGCCGCTTCGTGCAGGACGACAGCGTCGCGGAAATCGCGCGCGTGCTCAAATCCGGGTCGGTGTTTCGGGTCGCGACCGATATCCCGCACTATGCGGCATGGACGCTCGAACGTGTGCTGCGCACACCGGAGTTTGTTTGGACGGCCGAACGCGCGGACGACTGGCGCAAGCCATGGGATGGCTGGACGCAAACCCGCTACGAGGCCAAGGCTTTCCGCGAAGGCCGTATACCGGCCTATTTTATTTTTCAGCGGCGCTGACTGCATCCCGCAGCCGATAAATATTGCGGAACGCTTTACCGTGCCGCCCGAAAAAACACCGGGAATTTGGCCTAAAAGCCCGTTCGGCCTTGCCTATTTCCGCGAAAAGACTATATTTCGCCTGTCCATCGGTGATGGATACCTCATAGACCCTATCGGTTTTTGAGAGTGGGCCCCGGCCGGGACCCGCTCTTTTTTGTTACCTGCGGCATCCCTGTTGGAATGCCGGGTCCGGCCAGAAATTTTTAGTCGTGATGCGGACAGCGGCCTGAATAACGGCCCTTTTGCGCAGCAAGCACAAGCGAATGACAGCGACGATTGAATCCGAACTGACCGAACCGCGCCTCGTTCTTGAAACGGGGCTGGCGGCGCGTGTCAGCACCGTGGCCGCCCCTGTGCTTGAAGGGCTCGGCTACCGTCTGGTGCGCGTGCGCATTTCAGCCGCCGAAGGCTGCACGGTGCAGATCATGGCGGAGCGGCCCGACGGTTCGATGTCGATTGAAGACTGCGAAGCCGCTTCCCGCGCACTTTCTCCGGTACTCGATCTCGCCGACCCGGTGCCGCAGGCCTACCGGCTGGAAATGTCGTCGCCCGGCATTGATCGTCTGTTGGTGCGCAAAAGCGATTTCGAACGCGCCCAAAGCCAGGTCGTGAAAATCGAAATGGCCGTGCCGGTCGAAGGCCGCAAGCGCTTTCGCGGCATTATCACTGGCGTCATGGACGACGCCGTGAAAATCGAAGGCGAAGGCACCGATCCCGACGCCATTCTGGTGATGACCGACATCGCGGAAGCGAAGCTCGTATTGACCGACAGGCTGATTGCCGAAGCCCTGCGCCGCAGCAAGGGTAAGTCGCCGGCTCCGGAAGACAATTCCGAGGCAGAAGTCGCCGAAGAAGCCGTTGAAGAGGACACTACGCTTGCGCCGGAACGTGATGTTCACGGCAAGCCGAAATACAAACACCGCGTAAAAATTCATTCCGCTGCAGAACCGGCCAAGCCGGAAATGCGGCTTCGCAAGAAGGAGACTGGCGATGGTCGTCAGCGCAAATAAACTCGAGCTGCTTCAGATCGCAGATGCCGTCGCACGCGAAAAGTCGATCGATCGCGGCATCGTCATCGCCGCGATGGAAGACGCCATCGCGAAGGCGGCAAAATCACGCTATGGCGCCGAGACCGACGTCAAGGCCGAGATCAATCCGAAGAGCGGTGAGCTTCGCCTGTCGCGCCACATGCTGGTGAGCGAGGTTATCGAAAACCCCTCGACGCAGATCACCGTTGAAGACGCCCGCCGCCAGAACCCGGCCGCACAGGTTGGCGACACCATCGCCGACACCCTGCCGCCGCTCGAATACGGCCGCATCGCCGCGCAGTCTGCCAAGCAGGTAATCGTGCAGAAGGTGCGTGACGCCGAGCGTGACCGCCAGTATCAGGAATTCAAGGACCGCATCGGCGAGATCGTCAACGGCATCGTCAAACGTGTCGAATACGGCAACGTGGTTGCCGAACTCGGCCGCGGCGAAGCCATCATCCGCCG
Organism: Hyphomicrobiaceae bacterium; assembly: GCA_947472885.1. Taxonomy (GTDB): domain Bacteria; phylum Pseudomonadota; class Alphaproteobacteria; order Rhizobiales; family Xanthobacteraceae; genus CANJBX01. The sequence goes on along the minus strand of CANJBX010000043.1, from coordinate 9,031 downwards.
CGACGAAATGCTGCCGCGCGAAATGATGCGCAACGGCGACCGCGTGCGCGCCTACGTCTACGACGTGCGCCGCGAAGTCCGCGGCCCGCAGATTTTCCTGTCGCGCACACATCCGCAATTCATGGCCAAGCTGTTCGCGCAGGAAGTGCCGGAAATCTACGACGGCATCGTCGAAATCCGCGCCGTTGCGCGCGATCCGGGCTCGCGCGCCAAGATCGCCGTGATCTCGCGTGACTCCTCGGTTGACCCCGTCGGTGCCTGCGTCGGTATGCGCGGCTCGCGCGTACAGGCGGTGGTGAACGAACTCCAGGGCGAAAAGATCGACATCATTCCGTGGTCACCGGACGTTGCGACCTTCGTCGTCAACGCGCTGGCGCCTGCCGAAGTCGCCAAGGTCGTGCTCGACGAAGAAAAAGAACGTATCTCGGTCGTCGTGCCGGACCAGCAGCTGTCGCTCGCCATCGGCCGTCGCGGCCAGAACGTGCGTCTGGCTTCGCAGCTCACCGGCTGGGACATCGACATCCTCACCGAGCAGGAGGAATCCGAGCGCCGTCAGGCCGAGTTCGAGAATCGCACCAAGCTGTTCACCGATGCGCTCAACCTCGACCAAGTCGTCGGCCAGTTGCTGGCGTCGGAAGGCTTTGCCTCGATCGAAGACCTCGCCTTCATCGAAGAAAAAGAACTGGCGTCGATCGAAGGCTTCGACGACGACACCGCCCGCGAACTGCAGGAACGCGCCCGCGAATACCTCGGCCGCGTCGAAACCGAACTCGATGCCCGCCGCGCCGAGCTTGGCGTCGATGAAGCGCTGCGTGAAGTGCCGGGCATGACCACCAAGATCATGGTCGCGTTGGGCGAAAACGACATCAAGACAATGGAAGACCTCGCCGGCTGCGCGACCGACGATCTCACCGGCTGGAGCGAACGCAAGGATGGCGAAACCACCCGTCACCCCGGCGCGCTCGATGGCTTCGAGATGACCCGCGAAGACGCTGAAGGCCTCATCATGCAGGCACGCGTGAAGGCGGGCTGGATCACGGAAGCCGACCTCGCCCAGCCGGCCGAAGCAGCCGCTGAAGCAGAAACCACCCCGGCCGAATAACAACGGAGAGCAATCTGACGATGGCGTTGCCTGTGCAAGTGACCGAAACCGACACCGGGCCCCGGATGCCCGGCCGGGAGCGGCTTTGCGCGGCAACGCGGGAAGTACGGCCTGTCGCGGACCTGATCCGCTTCGTCGCCGGTCCTCAGGGCATCGTCCCCGATCTCAAGCGGAAATTGCCAGGCCGCGGGGTCTGGATTACCGCCCGGCGGGGAACCGTCGCAGATGCCGTAAAGCGCGGCACGTTTAAGAAAAGCCTGAAGTCCGACGTATCCATCCCGGCCGACCTGCCGGGCATGGTCGAGCGGCTGATGGTCAAGGCAGCACTCGATGCCCTCTCGATTGCCCACAAGTCGGGCCTGATCGCCGCCGGAACCGGCCGGGTTGAGGACACAATCACTGGCGATCTGGCCATCGCGGTCATACATGCGGCTGATGCCGCCCCGGATGGGGTCCGCAAGCTGGCTGCTGCGATCAAACGGCGCGTCCCGGACGATAGCGGCAAAGTAACGGGCGACACGGCCGGGCCTGAGAAAATGCCGGTGGTTCGCACCTTCACTTCGGCCGAATTGGATTTGGCATTAGGCCGGTCAAATGTGGTACATGCTGCCCTGCTTGCTGGCCGGGCGAGCGAGACTTTTCTCATGCGCTGGCGCGACCTCGGGCATTTCCGGATGCCGGAGCAAGAACCGGAACACCGGGACGGTAATGCGCCCGGCGACACGCTTTTGGATACGGGCTTGCCGAATGCGGCCGCCCAACAACTGGACATGGAATGACAGATACGAAGAACCCACCGCCGCCGAAACCGACGCTGACGCTCAAGCCGCGCACCGAGACAGGCGTCGTGCGCCAGAGTTTCAGTCACGGCCGCACCAAGGCAGTGGTGGTCGAAAAGGTCCGGCGCCGCGCTGGACCGGGCGAAGCCAAGCCAGCCGAGCAGCCCGCAGCGGCAGTTCCGGCAGCGCCGCGCGTCACTGCAAAGGTAGCAACACCGGCAGCGCCTGCACCAACTCCCGCTGCGGCTCCCGCCCCGAAGTCGGGTGTCGTTCTCCGCACGCTGACCGAGGAAGAACGCAGCGCCCGCGCGCTTGCGCTTGCCGATTCGCGTTTTCGCGAAGCCGAAGAACGCAAGATCGCGGAAGAAGAAGCCCGCCGCCGCGCCGAGCGCGAAACGCATGACAAGGTCGAGCGTGACGCTGCCGAGGCGCGCAAGCGCGAGGAAGACGAACGTCACAAGCACGACGACGACGCCAAGCGCCGCGCCGAACAGGAAGCCAACAAGCGCCTTGGCGGCTCCGCGCCTCCGGCTGCCGCCGCAACCCCGACAACCGCTCGCCCAGCCGGCACGCCCGCGCCACGCGCCGCCGTTGCCGCAACCGAATCCGATGACGATGAAGCGCCGCGTCCGCGCCGTGGCGTCGGCGGCGCCGCCGCGCGCCCGACCGTTGCTCCAAAGCCGACCCGCGCTGCACCGCAGAAGCAACGCGGACGTCTGACGCTTGTCACCGCATTGAGCGCGGACGACGTGCGCGAACGCTCGGTGGCATCGTTCCGCCGCCGCAACCAGCGCATGACTGGACATCGCGACACCGAGCAGAAAGAAAAGCTCGTCCGCGAAGTCATCATCCCGGAAACCATCACGATCCAGGAACTCGCGAACCGCATGGCGGAACGCGGTGTCGACGTCATCAAGCTGCTGATGAAGCAGGGCCAGATGTTGAAGATCACCGACGCGATTGACGCCGATACTGCGCAACTGATTGCGGAAGAACTCGGCCACACGGTACGTCGCGTCGCGGAATCCGATGTCGAAGAAGGCATGTTCGATACTCCGGACTTGCCGGAAGATCTGGAGTCGCGTCCGCCGGTCGTGACCATCATGGGCCACGTCGATCACGGCAAGACCTCGCTACTCGACGCCATTCGCTCCGCCAACGTTGTCTCCGGCGAAGCCGGCGGCATTACGCAGCATATCGGCGCCTATCAGGTGGTGTCGCCGCAGGGCACCAAGATCACCTTCATCGATACGCCGGGCCACGCCGCGTTCACTGCAATGCGTGCGCGCGGCGCGAAAGTGACAGATCTCGTGATTCTCGTCGTCGCCGCCGACGACGGCGTCATGCCGCAGACGGTCGAAGCGATCAATCATGCCAAGGCTGCCAAGGCACCGATGATCGTGGCGATCAATAAGATCGACAAGGCTGACAGCAAGCCGGAGCGCGTGCGTTCCGAACTCCTCCAGTACGAAGTGCAAGTAGAATCGCTCGGTGGCGACGTGCTCGACGTCGAGGTTTCTGCGACCAAGAAGATCAATCTCGACAAGCTGCTCGAAACGATCGGCCTACAGGCCGAAATTCTCGACCTCAAAGCCAATCCAATGCGCGACGCCGAAGGCACTGTGATCGAGGCAAAACTCGACCGCGGCCGCGGCCCAGTCGCAACCGTGCTGATTAAGCGCGGCACGCTTCATACCGGCGACATCGTGGTTGCCGGCGCGGAATGGGGACGCGTGCGCGCGCTCGTCTCCGATACCGGCAAGCCGATCGACAGGGCGGGCCCGTCTACACCTGTCGAAGTCCTCGGCTTCAGCGGCACACCGGAGGCAGGTGATCGCCTTGCCGTTGTCGATAATGAAGCTCGTGCGCGTGAAGTCACAGAATATCGTGCACGCCAGAAGCGCGACAAGCAGGCCGTGCGCTCGTCTGGGATGCGCGGTTCGCTCGAGCAAATGATGGCGCAGGCCAAGACCACGGGCCGCAAGGAATTCCCGCTGATCGTGAAGACCGACGTACAGGGTTCGCTCGAAGCCATCGTCGGTTCGGTCGATAAGCTCGGTACCGATGAAGTCGGTGCGCGCGTATTGCACTCGGGCGTTGGCGGCATCACCGAATCCGACGTCACGCTGGCGGAAGCCTCGGGCGTCCCGATCATTGCGTTCAACGTGCGCGCCCACAAGGAAGCGCGCGAACTGGCCGAACGCGTCGGCATCGAGATCCGCTACTACAACATCATCTACGATCTCGTGGACGATGTGAAAAAGGCGATGTCGGGCCTGCTGACGCCGGAACGCCGCGAGACCATGCTCGGCAATGCCGCGATCCTCGAAGTCTTCGACGTCTCGAAGGTCGGCAAGGTCGCCGGCTGCCGCGTCACCGACGGCAAGGTCGAGCGCGGCGCCAACGTGCGCCTGATCCGCGACAACGTCGTCATCCATGAAGGCAAGCTCTCGCAGCTCAAGCGATTCAAGGACGACGCCAAGGAAGTTGTATCCGGTCAGGAATGCGGCATGGCGTTCGAGAACTATCAGGACATGCGCGCAGGCGACGTGATCGAATGCTACCGCGTGGAATCGGTACAACGCTCGCTCTGAGTCCAAATCGCAGGCTGGCGCTGATTTAAGGTTCCACTTTTTCAAACTGTCGTGCCCGGCGATATGCCGGGCATCCGGCTTGAGGACGTAAATGTCCTCCTGACCGGGATGGCCGGAATTTTTGCGGCCGTGACGAAGTGAGTTCAACCATGTCAAAGAAAAATCATCGCGATACCGGCTCAGGCCCCGCAGGCCCGTCACAGCGCGCGTTGCGCGCCGGCGAACTTGTGCGTCACGCGCTCGCGGAAATCCTGTCGCGCGGCGACATCCACGATCCGGTGCTGACCGGCCATCTCATCACGATCCCGGAAGTTCGCATGTCGCCCGACCTGCGGCAGGCGACCGCCTACGTGATGCCGCTCGGCGGCAAGGACACCGAGGCTGTGCTTGAAGCGCTTGAGCGCAACAAAAAATTTATACGCACCGAAGTCGCTCACCGCATTAACCTGAAATTCGCACCTGAAATCAGATTTCGATTCGATGACCGATTCGACGAAGCGGAACGGATCGAGAAATTATTGAGAACACCGGCGGTAAAGCGAGATCTCAAACAGGATCGCGACGAGTGAGCGGCGAATCTCAGGTCCCCGAATCGCCAAACGGAGAAGCAGCAGCCGGCGATGCGCGCCCGGAAAACGCCCGTCCTAAAAAGCCGGCGCAGTTTCGCCGCGAGAAGCACGACGTTCATGGCTGGGTCATTCTCGACAAACCGATTGGCATGACATCGACCCACGCGGTCGCACGCGTGAAGCGGCTGTTCTCGGCCAAGCGCGCCGGACACGCCGGCACACTCGATCCGCTCGCCTCCGGTTGCCTGCCGATTGCGCTTGGAGAGGCCACCAAGACGGTCCCGTTCGTGATGGACGGCCGCAAGGCTTACCGATTCACGGTGAAATGGGGCGAGGAGCGCAACACCGACGATACCGAGGGCACCGTCACCGCGACCAGCGAGTTGCGCCCGACACTGCCAGCCGTCGAGGCCCTGCTGCCTGGCTTCACCGGCACCATTTCACAGGTTCCGCCCCAGTTCTCGGCCATCAAGGTCGATGGCGAACGGGCCTATGACATCGCCCGCGACGGCCAGACGGTCGAGCTGATGGCCCGCCCGGTCGATATCCATTCCCTGGTCCTGCGGGACGCCCCCGACGCCGACCATGCGGTTTTCGAGGCCGAATGCGGCAAAGGCACCTATGTCCGGGCCATCGCCAGGGACATGGGGCGGGCCCTGGGCTGCCATGGCCATGTCTCGACCCTGAGGCGTACCCGGGTAGGCTCATTTACCGAAAAAACCATGATTTCACTGGCGGAACTGGAGGCTATGTGCGATAGAGCCGCCGTCGGTGAGGCAAGCCTTGCCGACGCGCTACTGCCCGTCGAGACCGCGCTGGACGACATCCCGGCGCTGGCCGTTAGCCGGGCAGATGCGGCAAGGCTCCAGAGGGGCCAGGCCGTCTTGTTGCGCGGACGGGATGCTCCTGTCGTCAACGGTATCGTCTACGTAACGGTCGCGGGCCAGCTGCTGGCCCTTGCCGAGACAAGCCGTGGCGAAATCATCCCCAAGCGTGTGTTCAATCTGGCCGGCCTGCATGGCAGTGCCCGCCGCAACGACGAAGGTCATTGACGATGTCGATTACGACAGGCCGCAAGGCTGAAGTTATCAAGTCCAACGCTACCAAGGCCGGCGACACGGGTTCGCCGGAAGTGCAGGTTGCGATCCTGACTGAACGGATCACCAACCTGACCGAACACTTCAAGTCCCACGTCAAGGATAACCACTCCCGGCGCGGACTTTTGAAACTTGTTTCCCAGCGTCGTCAGCTCCTCGATTACGTCAAGCGCGGTGACGAAGGCCGCTACCAGAAGATCATCGAGAAGCTCGGCATTCGCCGCTAACATTTTTGCGGCGAAGTGCGGGATTAGCGGTTCGCCGCAGAATGATTTGACGATTCTGGATTTATAAATCGTGCCCGCGCGGAAATTCCGCGCGGTGTTGAAGCGGTGGATCAAAAGCTACCGCCATTAAACCCGGTGGCTGGGCCATCGGGTGTTCCGGACAAATGGTTGTCCGATGCCGAAAGGCACGAAAGCCATGGCAGGATCGCCGGACGCTGTTGCAACGCGACGCAATTCCTTTTCTCGCACGCAGCAGCTTCTCGCCGTCTTGCTCATGGCATTCGGAGCAAACCGAAACCGTGAGAGAAAACAAAAATGTTCGATATTCATCGCGTGGAACTCGATTGGGGTGGGCGCAAGCTCGTTCTTGAGACGGGTAAAGTTGCGCGTCAGGCCGACGGCGCTGTTATGGCGACCTACGGCGAGACGACCGTCCTTGCGACTGTCGTGTCCGCCAAGACCCCGAAGGAAGGCATCGATTTCCTTCCGCTCACCTGCAACTATCAGGAAAAGACTTTCGCAGCCGGCCGTATTCCCGGCGGCTACTTCAAGCGTGAAGGCCGTCCGAGCGAAAAGGAAACGCTGGTTTCCCGCCTGATCGACCGCCCGGTCCGTCCGCTGTTCGCCGACGGCTACCGCTGCGACACGCAGGTTGTCATCACCACCTACTCGCACGACATGGAAAACGACCCGGACATCCTGGCGATGGTCGCGGCCTCTGCCGCGCTGACGCTCTCGGGCGTACCGTTCATGGGCCCGATCGGCGCTGCCCGCGTCGGCTTCATCGACAACGAGTACGTACTCAATCCGGCCGTTGACGAAATGACCAACAGCAGCCTCGACCTCGTCATCGCCGGCACCCACGACGCCGTGATGATGGTTGAATCGGAAGCCAAGGAACTGTCCGAAGAGATCATGCTCGGCGCAGTGATGTTCGGTCACCGCCACTTCCAGCCGGTTATCAAGGCGATCATCGAACTCGCCGAGAAGGCCGCCAAGGAACCGCGAGATTTCACCGCTCCGGATTATTCGGCACTGGAAAAGCAGATGCTCGCGCTTTGCGAGAAGGATCTGCGCGCCGCCTATTCGCATCAGATCAAGCAGGAGCGTTACGCCGCCGTCGGCGCCGTAAAATCCAAGATGCTGGCGCACTTCTGTCCACCTGACGTCGAAAAGCCGGAATACAACAAGCTGCAGGTTGCAGCCGTGTTCAAGGAACTCGAAGGCAAGATCGTCCGCTGGAACATCCTCGACACCGGCAAGCGCATCGACGGCCGTGACGTCAAGACCGTCCGCCCGATCGTTTCCGAAGTCGGCGTGCTGCCGCGTACCCATGGTTCGGCGCTGTTCACCCGCGGTGAAACGCAGGCCCTCGTCGTCGCCACGCTCGGCACCGGCGAAGACGAGCAGTACATCGACTCGTTGACCGGCACCTACAAGGAGACATTCCTCCTGCACTACAACTTCCCGCCCTTCTCGGTCGGTGAGACGGGCCGCATGGGCTCGCCGGGCCGCCGCGAAATCGGTCACGGCAAGCTCGCATGGCGCGCCCTCCGTCCGATCCTGCCGAAGAAGGAAGAGTTCCCCTACACGATCCGCGTCGTCTCGGAGATCACCGAGTCCAACGGTTCGTCGTCGATGGCCACGGTCTGTGGCGCATCGCTCGCGCTGATGGACGCCGGTGTGCCGCTGAAGGCGCCGACGGCCGGCATCGCCATGGGCCTCATCCTCGAGGACAAGCGTTACGCCGTTCTGTCCGACATCCTCGGTGACGAGGATCACCTCGGCGACATGGACTTCAAGGTGGCTGGCACCGAGACAGGCGTCACGTCGCTGCAGATGGACATCAAGATCGCCGGCATCAACGAGGAGATCATGAAGGTCGCCCTCACCCAGGCGAAGGACGGCCGTCTGCACATCCTCGGCGAAATGTCGAAGGCGCTGACCTCGGCGCGTTCGGAACTCGGCGAGTACGCACCGCGCATCGAGACCTTCAAGATTCCGACCGACAAAATCCGTGAAGTGATCGGCACCGGCGGCAAGGTGATCCGCGAGATCGTCGAGAAGACCGGCGCCAAGATCAACGTCGAGGACGACGGCACCGTGAAGGTGGCGTCTGCCGATGGCGAGGCGATGAAGGCTGCGGTCAACTGGATCAAGTCGATCGCGTCCGATCCGGAAATCGGCATGATCTACGACGGCACCGTCGTGAAGGTTATGGACTTCGGCGCATTCATCAACTTCTTCGGCGCCAAGGACGGTCTGGTGCATATCTCGCACCTCGCCGCCAGCCGCGTCCAGAAGACCTCCGATGTCGTCAAGGAAGGCGACAAGGTAAAGGTGAAGCTCCTTGGTTTCGACGATCGGGGCAAGGTTCGCCTCTCGATGAAGGTTGTCGATCAGGCGACCGGCGAAGACCTCGAAGCCAAGCAGAAGGCCGAAGGCGCACCCGCGGCGGAGTAATTCCCGCGCACCCGCTACGCGCTTTTTCGCGCATCAATGACAAAGGGCGGCCCTTAACAGGATGTTGAAAAAGGGTCTTCCCTTGGGCCCGCTAGCGTGATTCCGTCTTGTTAACGCAGGACGGAGGTGAGCGATGCGCGGGATGGATGAGAGATCGGGGTCGCTGTTTTCATACGTCGATCTTGAAGGGCGGATTCCGC
>CANJBX010000042.1 GCA_947472885.1 Hyphomicrobiaceae bacterium | reverse complement strand
TCGCTGAAGGTGCCTGGCTGAACCAGTTTGACGACGTTAGAATTCGACACGGCATATTACTCCTTCGGTGGAGAAGTGGAGGCTTCAACTACCCCCACGATATGCCGCCTTCCTGATCTACCCCGTCACCAACTTTTGACCATAGCTCGCTTCCCACCGACCATCCTGCGAAATTGTACGCTGCTGGCGGCCTTTAGCCTGACGGATGTAAGTCTCCAGCATACTTACACAAACTTTAAAGCCTTAAATGGGCACCATATAGTGGAAGTCTCTGGAGCTAGATTTTGGATATCCGTTTCAAGGTCGCCAGCGGCCGGGAGACAGGTTGGTTTTGGCGGAGAGACTGGTTCGAAGCAGCGGAGATCAAGCCGAGCCGAGCCAGTAGTGTGGATTTAGATCCCCGCTGCCAGCACCGGGGCGAAAGCTTCGTGCAATTTGTGGACGATAGGCTTGTTGGCGAAGCAAAGGCTATTTTTATGGCCGACTCGCAAGTGCCGTGGGGCGTTGGTGCGCTTTCCGGTGCAGTGACCGAGCCCGCCTGGAAGACCAAGTCGAGCTGGTATCTGGTCGCGACGGACGACAAGATGATCCCGCCGCCTGCACAACGCCAGATGTCCAAGCGTGCGGGCTCGACTGTCGTCGAAGAGAAAGGCAGTCATGCAATCTACGTCTCGCAACCCGAGGCGGTTGCAGCGCTCATTGCTACGGCGATGAAGGCCGTGAGCTCCCAAGCTTCAGCCAATTAAGGCATCGTAAAATCCGCCGCCGACCTTCGCGTGAGGGCCGGCGGCGATTCTCCTGCGAGCAGGATCGTTACCTGAAGCGCCGAGATGCCGGCTTCCCATTTTGGCGGTGCGTTTAGGTCGGACGCTGTCCGTGCCATTTACTTGTTACAAGTTAGAATGGGGCTGGATTCCGTTTAACAGAGTTCAATTTCGTAAGCAGTATAGAGAGCAGCGTCTGCGGGTGCGACAAAAACTCAGATTAATCGCCAGTAAACTGAGGCCGGCGCTTTTCCTTGAATGCTGTCATGCCTTCTTTATTGTCCTTCGTGCGAATAAGCACAGACTGGCCGAGACGTTCAAGAAGTCGTCCAGTTTCTGTATCGACGTTCTGACACATATTGATGATGTGCTTGCCCATGCCAGCGGCCTGCGGCGCCCTCTCGAGCAATTTGCGAGCAAAAATAAGTGTCTGTTCGATCAAGTCAGTTGCGGGAAATACGCGGTTGACCAAACCAATCTGGTGCGCCTCCTTGGCATCAACCGGCAAGGCAGCCATCACCATTTCCTTCAAACGGCCAATGCCGATCATCTGGATCATGCGCGAGCAGGCGCCAGAGGCTGGAATAACGCCGAGCTGGTTTTCAGGCAGCAGAAACTCCGCGCCTTCCGCCGCCATCCGGAAATCGCAGGCGATAGCCATCTCGACGCCGCCACCGGCGCAGATGCCGTTGACTGCTGCAATCACTGGCTTCTCGATTGCCTCGATGTCGTCGAATAGCTCATGATTTGCCCGCACATAGGCGCGGTAGCCCGCAGTAGAAAGGTTGTTTTCATAGTCGAGGCCATTGATGTCGCGACCGGCGCAGAACGCCCGGCCTGTCCCGGTGATGACGATGATACGAATGCTTTCATCAAAATTCGACCGCCAGATTACGCCACGCATTTCGCGAATCATGCGCTCGTCAAATGCGTTGAGCCGTTCCGGGCGGTTCAATGTAATAAAGAGAATTCCCGGTTCTCGGTGACGTAATTTGCGGTCGGCTCGCAATGCTGAACGAACACTGCGAATGCGTGCTGAATGTTTCGATGATGGCCGGCGGTACCTTTCCAGAAAAATGTTCTAGACTGCCCTGCCGGCGGGGAACACGCCGCAGGAGCCAGGGATGGAATCGCACGTCGTTCAACTAGTGCAGCTTTGCCTGAACGGCATTGCGATCGGGGCGATCTATGCGCTCGTCGCGCTTGGACTGGTGTTGATCTACAAGGCGACCGAGATCATCAATTTTGCCCACGGCGATATCCTCATGGCGTCGGCCTTTGTCGGCTGGGGGCTGATCACCATCGCCGGATTGCCGTTCTGGCTGGCGGCGCTTGTCACCATGCTGCTTGCCGCGGCGTTGTCCTACGTCCTTGAGGCGCGGGTGCTGCGTGTCATTGTTGGCCAGCCGCAGTTTGCGGGCGCCATGCTGACGCTGGCGCTGGCGTTCATGTTGCGCGGTGCGGTGAGCATGGCGTTTGGTCCGACCTCGCGTACATTTCCGACGCCATGGACAGGGCAGACGACGCATCTGGGTCCGCTGGTGATCGCCGATCTTAACCTGGTGATTCTCGTGGCGGCGCTCGTCATCACTGCGCTGCTGTTCTTCTTTCTCCGGCGCACATCGGTTGGCATCTCCGTTCAGGCGGCGTCGCAAAACCAGCTTGCCGCCTATCTCTGCGGCATCCCGGTCAAGCGGCTGAATTCGATGGTGTGGGCGATGGCTGGTGCAATGGCGGCGGTCGGCGGGCTGCTGCTGGCGCCGATTGCGCTGGTTGATATCGGTCTGTGGTACGTGGTGCTGAAGGCGCTGGCAGCACTGGTTCTGGGCGGCTTTGGCTCTATTCCCGGCGCGATTGTCGGCGGATTGCTGATCGGTATCGTCGAGCAACTTGCCGGCGTCTATTTGCCGGACGGCTTCAAGGACGTCATGGCATATCTCGTGCTGATTGGCGTGCTGGTGCTGTGGCCGCGCGGTATTCTGGGCGAAGCCCATGGGCGGCGGGTCTGATGCGCTTTCCTTATAACACCAGTTACCGTGATGCTCAGAAGTTGCTGCGCTATCGCGCGGATTGGCTCGCGTATGGGCTGCTTGCTGCCGTGTTGATCGCCGCGCCGTGGATACTTCCGCGCTACTACGTCGGCGAGGCCACATATATTTTCATCATGTGTGTCGCGAGCCTCGGCCTGATGGTGGTGACGGGGTTCACCGGGCAGATTTCATTCGGACATGCTGCGTTCGTGGCCATCGGTGCGTATACGCACACGCTGCTGCTGACGGCGGGTGTGCCATTCATCGTTTCGATCATACTCGCGGGCGTATTTACGGGACTGATCGGGTTGCTGGTCGGCCTGCCGGCGATCCGCGTATCGGGGCTGCACCTCGCCATGGTGACGATGGCGTTTGCGATTATCGTTGAGCAGATTGTCGGACGCTGGAAATCCGTTACCGGCGGATTTACGGGAATTCCGGTCCCCCCGCCGCGCATTTTCGGTTTCGATCTGGGTGCGCAGAAGCCATTCTATTTTCTCTGCCTCGCCGTCCTGCTGGCTGTGCTTGCGGCGCTCGTCAACCTGCTGCGGGGACATGCCGGCCGCGCCTTTGTTGGCGTGCGCGACTCGGAGGCAGCGGCATTATCGCTCGGTATCTGGATCGCCGGCTACAAGGTGCTCGCATTTTCAATCTCGGCGGGCATCACCGGAATTGCCGGAGCGCTGTTCGCGCATCACGTCCAGTTCGTGACGCCGGAGGGGTTCAGCCTGCTGTTGTCGCTTGAGCTGGTGATTATGGTGATGATCGGCGGGTTGGGCTCACTGCGCGGGGCGGTCTTCGGCGCTGTGTTCATCAGTTTGTTGCCAACCGCAATCTCCGCGATGAAGCCGTTTCTGCCGGATCGCGTCGCCGGACAATTCGGGCTGGAGACATTCGTGTTCGGTCTGGTGCTGGCGCTGTTCATTCTGTTTGAGCCGATGGGCCTTAACGGCCGCTGGCTCAAGCTGAAGTCGTTGTTCAGTGCGTTTCCGCTGTATCGAAAGGATACGTTCCGGCGCGGCAAAACCTACATGAAGTCGGAGCGCTACCGATGAGCTATCTTGCGGTCGAGCATCTCGGCTTGCAGTTCGGCGGCCTGACCGCAATCCGCGGCCTCAGCTTTACCGTGGAGCAGGGCGAGGTATTTGCCATCATCGGCCCGAATGGGGCGGGCAAGACTTCGGTGTTCAATGTCATTACCCGTGTGTTCGAGCCGAGCGCGGGGCGCGTCACATTGCGCGATCGCGAAATCACGGCCATCCCGCGTCATCGCATCGCCGAAGCGGGGATCGCGCGCACGTTTCAGAACATCGAGTTGTTCGAAAGCGCCACGGTGATAGATAATCTGTTGCTGGGGCGCCACCGTTTCTCCCACGGCAATCCGCTTGCACAGGCCCTGCGCCTGCCATCGGCATGCCGGGCGGAGGATCATTCACGCGGGAAAGTCGAGGAGATCATCGACCTTCTGGATATCTCGCCCTATCGCAACAGCCCGGTTGCCGGATTGCCTTACGGCGTGCGCAAGGTCGTGGAAATCGCCCGCGCGCTCGCGACCGAGCCCGAACTGTTGCTGCTCGATGAGCCTGCTTCGGGCCTCAACCCGGAGGAGACGCGCGATCTCGCATTCTGGATCGACGACATCAAGAACGATCTCGGCATCACCATCGTGATGGTCGAGCACGATATGTCGCTGGTTGCGGAAGTCGCCGACCGTGTGCTGTGCATGAACATGGGTGGTGTGCTGGCGCTCGGATCACCTGAAGAAGTGCGCGCGCATCCCGATGTTGTAGCCGCCTATCTGGGGGTCTGATGCTGTCCGTCCGCAACATCGAAACCTGGTACGGCCCGGTCAATGCCATCAAGGGCGTGAGCATCGACGTTGCGCCGGGCCGCATTGTGGCCGTGCTCGGAGCCAACGGCGCCGGCAAGACGACGCTGCTGAAAACCATCGCCGGCGTGGTCGATCCGTTCAAGGGCAGCATCGACTTTGAAGATGCCACCATCAACGGGTTGGACCCCGATGTGGTTGCGCGGCGCGGGGTTGTGCTGGTGCCTGAGGGGCGGCAGATATTTCCGTTTTTGAGCGTGCGCGAGAACCTGCAAATGGGTTCGTTTGCGCGCTCCGATAAAAGCGACATTCAAGCTGACATTGAGCGCATCTACGGCTGGTTTCCGAGGCTGCGTGAGCGTGTGGCCCAGCATGCGGGTCTGTTGTCGGGCGGCGAGCAGCAGATGCTCGCTATCGGCCGCGCGTTGATGGCGCGGCCCAAACTGCTGCTGCTGGACGAGCCATCGCTTGGGCTGTCTCCACTGCTGACGCGCGAGATTTTTCATATTATCGCGCGCATCAATGCCGAAACTGGCACCACAATTCTGCTGGTTGAGCAGAACGCGGGCATTGCGCTTTCGACCGCGCACGATGGCTATATCATGGAGCTTGGCAGGATCGTCGCGGCTGGCACCTGTGCTGCGCTGTCGGAAAAGGAAGATGTGAAGGAGTTTTATCTCGGTGGGAGTGCGTCCGCCGGAAAGGGACAGGCGCGGCGCTGGAAACGGCGCAAGACGTGGCGGTAGGAAGCGTGACGATGCCCCATTCTGACACGGACGATATTGAGGTCGCCGGCTGCAACACGCCGGCCAAGCTGTTTCGTGTGCGTGCCCATAAGAATCCGTCGCTCCTTGCGCTTCGCCACAAGCAGAAGGGTGTCTGGTATTCGGTGTCCTGGGCCGAGTATTACGTGCGCGCCCGCGCCATTGGCCTTACGTTGGCGGAGGCCGGCGTCGCACGGGGTGAAGTCGTGACCGTGCTCGCGGAGAACCGCCCGGAATGGGCCTATGTCGATCTTGGCGCGCAATGCATGGGCATGATCGGCAACGGCATTTATCCAACCTCGTCGCCCGAACAGGCCGAATATATCCTGCAGAACTCGCAGACGCGCCTGCTTGTGGTCGAGGACGACGAACAGCTTGATAAGGTGCTGGCGGTGAGGGCGCGCTGTCCGCTGCTCAAACGTATCGTGGTGATGGACCTCAAGGGGCTGCGTGGGTTCAGCGATCCGCAGGTCGTGCCGTTTGCGGATTTTCTGGCGCGCGGGATGGAACTCGCGAATAGCCAGGGTCCGGCGTTTGATGCCGCGATTGATGCAGGCCGGCAAAGCGATATCGGCTTTCTGGTTTACACCTCGGGTACGACGGGCCTGCCCAAAGGCGCGATGATCTCCAACCGCAACATCATGTTCCAGATCGAGATGGCGCCGGAATTCCTTGGCATCGTCGAAGGTGACAAGACGATGTCGTTTCTGCCGCTCAGCCACATTGCCGAGCGGATGGGCACGATCTTCAACCAGTTGGCTGTCGGCCAGATCGTTCACTTCCCGGAAAATTCCGGCACGGTGTTCAACGATATCCGCGAGGTCTCGCCGCATCTGATTTTCGCGCCGCCGCGGTTCTGGCAAAAGCTGTATTCGCAGGTTGAGCTGTTCATGCAGGATGCGATTCCGCTTGCGCGCGCGCTATACAACTACGCTTTCTCGGAAGGCAAGGTGATGGCGGAGGCTAAGGTCGAGGGCCGCGCCGTGGGGGTGCTGCAACGCTGGCGCTTCAGGCTGCTTGCTGCGCTCGCCTTGTCCAACGTGCGGCGCTTTCTTGGGCTTCACAATCTCAAGCGTTCGTTTGCTGGCGCAGCTCCCGTGCCGCCGGACCTGCTCAAGTGGTACATGGCAATCGGTGTCGATCTGCTCGAAGCCTATGGCATGACCGAAACCACCGGCCTCACGAGTTACACACCGCCCAACCGCATCAAGCTCGGCTATTCCGGTGCGACGGTGCGCGGCGTTGAAGTACGGATTGGCGCGGGCGACGAAATCCAGATTCGCGGGCCAAACGTGTTCCCCGGTTATTGGCTGATGCCGGAAAAAACCGCCGAAGCTTTGGAAGGCGGCTGGCTGCATACCGGCGACTGCGGCGCGCTTGACGATGGCTATCTGCGGATTACCGACCGGATGAAGGATATCATCATCACTTCGGGCGGGAAAAACGTCACGCCGACCAGCATCGAAAACCTGCTGAAGTTCAGTCCCTATGTCACGGACGCCATCGTGGTTGGCGACGGCCGGCATTACCTGACCTGCCTTGTCATGGTCGATCAGGACAACGTCGCCAAATTCGCCCAGGACAAGGCCGTTCCCTATACCGATTTCGTCAGTCTGACCCGCGCGCCGGAAGTCATTGGCTTGATCCGGGCGGAGATCGAGGCCGCCAATGCCAAGCTCGCTCGCGTCGAACAGATCAAGGATTTCAGTATCATCGAGCAGTTGCTGACGGCGGAGGACGAGGAATTGACCCCGACCATGAAGCTGAAACGCAAGGTTGTGGCGCAAAAATACGCCGCGATGATCGAACGCATGTATCCGTAGCCCGTAAATCGGCTAGGATCGGTTGCATTAAGATAGTGCCAATAAGAGCAATGCAGGGAGAACGTCATGTTTAGCAGGGCTATTTTCGGCGCGGCGCTTGCGCTGGGTTTCGCTGCCGGCGCGCAGGCGGCCGGTATCAAGGATACGGAAATCGTTGTCGGTACGCACCTCGACCTGTCGGGTCCGGTCGCTGCTGGCATGCCGCAACTGCGTAACGGAATGCAGATGCGGCTCGACGAGGCGAACGACAAGGGCGGCGTCAACGGCCGCAAGTTCAAGTTCGTGGTCGAGGACAACGCAAGCCAGCCGCAGGTCGCGGTGCGCGCCGCTGAAAAGCTGATCAACAGTGATGAGGTGTTCGCAATCCTCAACCCGTTCGGGTCGGGCACCAATGCTGCCGCCGTGAAGCGCGCGGTGGATGCCGGTGTGATCTACTTCTCGCCGTGGGGCGCTTCGGCGATCTTGCAGAAAATATCGGGCAACAGCCCGCTTTTGTTCACCACCATTGCCAATTACGACACTACGACAGCCGCCGGCCTGAAGTGGATGATCGACCAGTATAAGCCGCAGAAGGTCGGGTTTATTTTCCAGGAAGGCCCGTTTGGCGATCTCCTTGGCGCTGGCGTCAAGGCGGCGATGGAAGAGAAGAAAATGACGCTTGCCGCGACTGCCGGATACAAGGCGGGCGATCTCGATTTCTCGTCGCAGGTTGCGCGTATGCAGCAGGCTGGCGTCGATCTCGTCGTGACGGCCACGATCATCCGTGAAACCATTGCGGTTGCCGGCGAGATGAAGAAAGCCGGCATGACGAATGCCAAGATGCTGACCGGCACACCCGGCCGCATCAACCTCGTTGCCCAGCTTGGCAAGGACAACGTCGAAGGCATCTACGGCGTCGGCACCTGGAATCCGCTGGTCCCGGCGAAAGGTTCCGAGGACGTCCAGAAATGGGCCGCGACGTTCAAGAGCCGTTACAACCTGGAGCCTGATGAGACTGGGCTCCTTGCTTACGCCTACACCGACTGGTTCGTGAAGGCAGTGGAAGCGGCCGGCCGCGATGTCACGACGGACAAGGTCGTTGCCGCGCTGCGCGCGAGTTCGCAGTCAAGCCTGATCTTTTACGACACCAAGAAATTCGTGAACAATCACGCCATGCCGGAGTCGGTGAAGGTCGAGCAGATCAAGGGCGGCGCCTGGACGGCGGTCAGCCCGCTGTTCAACGAAAAGTAAAAACTGACGCCGATCTGCCGCGTGTGGGCATCAGCCTGCACGCGGCAAGGCTTTGCCGACCGAACCGTCGGAAAACTCGTAGGACATTTCGTGCGGGTCGAGCGTGCCGCCACACGAGCTGCAACTGACGGCGGGATTTAGCGACCCGCCGCAGGTTTTGTGAAACAGCAGCATGGGTACGCCCGCCGCGTTCGCGAGCCAGCGATCGCCCCAGCGCACCAGCATGACAATGGCTGGAAAGAGATCGCGGCCCTTGGCTGTCAGGACGTACTCGTAGCGCAGCGGATTTTGCTGATAAGGGTGCCGTGTCAGGATCCCGTCGGCGGAAAGCCGGCGCAGCCGGTCGCTGAGAATATTGGTGGCCATGCCGGTGCTGGCCTGCAAATCGTCGAAGCGCTTGTGGCCCAGAAATGCAGCGCCGACGATCTCCCAGCCCCAGCGATCGCCAAGAATATCGACAGCGTGCTCAAGAAAGCCATGCGTCGCCCGATTGTCCGCCGCGGTAATCGACGCACGGCGCATCCGCTTTTCGTTGATGTTTTCCGCGCCGGCGCCTGGACCTGATTCGTAGCGGACTTCACGTGCACTGGTTTCCGCGCCGCAGCTTCCGCACGTCAGCCGTGGCTCCGTTATCTGGCCGCACCCCAGATGACGCAGCACGATTGCCGAACCCCTAGGTGCTTTGAACCAGCGCTGCTCCCATTGCAGCACCATCAGCGCGATACTGTGGATGTCGAAGCCCTGCTTGGTCAGGTGATATTCGATACGCGGCGGCACGGTTTTCAATCGCTGGCGGCGCAAAATCCCGTTTTCGGTCAGGCTTTTGAGCCGCCGTGTCAGTACCGCCGGCGCGACGCCGAGGCGGGTTTGCCAGACGCCGAACTGATGCACGCCAAGGAACGCATCGCGCAGGATCAGCAGGGTCCAGCGATCGCCAATCACGGTGAGGGCGCGGCGGGCGGAGTTGGCTGTTTGCTTGGTTTGGGTAGTAGCCGGGATCGTCGTCATTTGGCTGTGATAGCGCACTTTCAGTGACTTGCATAAAGATACTTAGCCGCGTAGCATTCTGGGTGACGCAGTCCCGGCGCGTTCCGGGGCGCGCATATATCGGGAGGCATGCCATGAACGAGACCGTGCCCATGGACTCCGTGCAGTCCGCCAGTCTGGTTGAGATCAATCCCTACCTCAACGGCATCTTCAAGCCGGCGACGCAGGAGACGACCGTCGTCGATTGCAAGGTTGTCGGCGAAGTGCCGCGCGATCTGTTCGGTGCGTATTGCCGCAACGGACCGAACCCGGTCCATGAGCCGACGAACCTGCATCACTGGTTCGATGGCGACGGTATGATCCACTCGATCTATTTCGAGAACGGCAAGGCCGAGTATCGTAACGCCTATATCCGTACGGACGATTACAAGGCCGAGCTTGCCGGTACGCTCGACGCGGGCGGCGTGCTGCTGCCAGCCAATCGCAATCGCGACCTTGTCTACAAGGACACGGCGAACACCGATCTCGTGTTCCACAACGGTTCGCTGATGGCGCTGTGGTACATCAGCGGCAAGCCGGTGCGTGTCGATGCCCGCACGCTGAAAACCATCGGCAATGAAAATTTTGGCGGCAAACTGCCGCGCCACGTCTCCGCCCACGGCAAGGTCGATACCAGGAACGGCGAGTTCGCGTTCTTCGATTATGCGCTGTACGAGCCGTGGATGACATACGGCATCGTCGATAAGAACAACGAGCTGAAGAATTTTCAGCGCGTCGAACTGGCGGGGCCGCGTCTGCCGCACGACATGGGGCTGACTGAGAATTACGTCATCCTGCATGATTTGCCGGTAGTGTTCTCGGAGGCGGGGCTGCGGAAGAATCTTTGGCGCATCGAGCAGCATGACCGCCCCGCGCGGTTCGGCGTTGCCCCGCGTAACGGCAACGGCGCCGACATCAAGTGGTTCGAGGCCGAGCCTTGCTACATCTATCACGTTGCGAATTCCTGGGAGGAGGGCGACGAGGTTGTCATGCATGCCTGCAAGATGATCCCGAACAATTTGCGCCCCAACCCGGCCTACGGTCCTTACGCGCCGATGGCTGCGGTGCTTGCGCTGCACGCTGTTCCGGTCGAATGGCGCATGAATATGAAGACCGGAACGATCAAGTCACGGCAACTCGACGACAAGCTCGGCGAATTTCCCGTTATCAATAATGAATTCACCGGCCGCAAATCGCGCTACTCATACAACGTGTCGCTGCCGAATTCCGAAACGCTGAAATTTGATGGCATCTATAAGTACGATCTCGGCACCGGCGCTTGCCAGACTTACAAATATGCCAAGGGTGTTTTCGGCTCCGAACCTGCCTTTGCGCAGCGCGTCGGAACGACAGGCGAGGACGATGGTTACGTCGTATCGTTCACGGTCAACGAGAACACCGGAAATTCCGAAGTCGAAATTCTCAACGCCAGGGACATCGCAGCCGGCCCAATAGGCCGCGTGATCTTGCCGTGCCGCGTGCCCGCGGGCTTCCACGCGACCTGGGCGCCCGGCGCGCAGATTTCGGCCTGACGCGCAATGGCGGTCTACATCCACGATGCGGTGCGCACGCCGCGCGGCAAGGCGCGTGCCGACGGATCGCTTGCCGCGATCAAACCGCAGGATCTCGTCGCGGGATTGGTCGATGCGCTCGGCGAGCGCGTTGGTGACGTGCGAAAGCGCGCCGGCCTGCTGGCGCTGGGCTGTGTCGGGCAGATCGGTGCGCAGGGCGGCAACATTGCCCTGGTCTCGAAGTTTCGCGCCGGAATTGCCGATGAAACGCCTGCTTACACGATCAATAATTATTGCGTCTCCGGCCTGACCGCGATTGGCCAGGCTGCGAATGCCGTCGCCGCCGGCCAGGTCGATTTTGCCCTTGCGGGCGGCGTCGAAAGCATGTCGCGCGTTTCTTTCATGGGCGACAAGGCGGCGTTCTATTCCGAGACGGCGCTGCCGCCGGCCGCGCGCTACATGCCGGTGGTGGTTGCTGCCGACATGCTGGCAATGGACAACAACGTATCCCGCGCGGAACTCGATGCTGTTACGGTGACATCGCACCAGAAGGCCGCGGCGGCGGAGGCCGACGCCAAAGCGCAACGCTCGCGCATTCCCGTGCTTCGCGAAGACGGCTCTCCTGCACTCGAGCGCGACGAAGCCGTGCGGGCATCGACCAACGCGCAGTCGCTGGCGGCCTTGCAGCCGGCATTTGGTGAAGTAGCCGCCGCCTATAAAGCGGTCGTCGGCGACCGCGAAATCGACCATCGCCATACGATTGCGCACGCGCCACCTGTCTCGGACGGCGCGGGCCTTGCCTTTATCGGCGGCGATGGCGGCAGACCTCGCGCAAAAATCCTCGCCTATGCCGAAGCGGGCGGTGATCCTCGCGCATCGCTTACGGCGGGATTTTCCGCGATGGACAGGGCGCTGAAGCGGGCCGGATTGTCGCTCAGGGATATGGACCGCATCGAGTTCATGGAAGCGTTCGCGGTTACGATTGCGATGTTCCTGCGCGACCGCGACGCCGACCCTGCAAAGGTCAACGCGCTTGGCGGCCATCTTGCCAAGGGCCATCCGCTCGGCGCATCCGGCGCGATCCTGCTGTCTACCCTGCTCGATGCGCTGGAGACTTCCGGCGGGTCGCGCGGTCTTGTGGTTGCTTCGGGCGCATCCGGCATCGGCGCTGCAATGATTGTCGAGCGGGTCAACTGATATGCAATTTCCCCACAAACTGCGTCTCCCGGTTATCGCGGCCCCGATGTTTCTCATCTCCGGGCCGGAGATGGTGATTGCCGCTTGCAGGGCCGGCATCGTTGGCTCATTCCCGACGCCGAACTGCCGCACAGTGGCCGAACTTGAAACCTGGATGGCCGCCATCGTGGAGGGCCTCGATACAACGTCGGCGCCCTGGGCCACCAATCTCATCACCCATTCGACCAACACACGCCTGCCGGCCGATCTCGCACTCGTGAAGACCTACCAGCCGCCGCTGGTCATTACGGCGCTCGGCAGTCCGAAACCCGCAGTTGAAGTGGTCCACGGCTACGGCGGTCTGGTGTTCGCCGATGTCGTCAACATCAATCTTGCGAAGAAGGCAGTCGCTGCGGGCGCGGATGGTCTCGTATGTATCGCAGCAGGTGCCGGCGGCCATACCGGGCATTTTTCACCATTCGCCTTCATTTCGGCGGTACGCGAGTTCTTCGACGGACCCTTGGTGATCGGGGGCGGGATTTCCGGTGGCGCGGGCATAGCAGGCGCTATCGCGGCAGGCGCCGACTTCGCCTATATCGGCACGCGCTTCCTGCCGACGGCGGAAAGCCGGGCCGTGGACCCCTATAAGCAAATGATTGTCGATTGCGGGCCCGACGATCTGATCGTCAGTTCGGCGATTACCGGCACGGCGGCATCATGGCTGAAGCCGAGCCTGGTCGCCTGCGGAATCGATCTTGAAACGCTTTCGGGCAAGCCCGGCCGTGATTATACGCCGGAGACGGCGCACAAACGCTGGCGCGATACCTGGGCTGCCGGGCAGGGGCTGCACGCGAGCAAGGCGATCGAGCCGATGGCAGCCGTCGTCGATACGCTGGAGCGCGACTATAAAACGGCGGTCGCGCGATTTCAGGCGCGCGCCTAGGCAGACGCTGGGGTGACTTTCATGCGCTCTCGCTCCTTTTCGACTTCCTCGGCGTCCTTATCATCTACACCCATGAGTTCGTTGCGGGCATCGACATTCACCTTCAGCAATTCATCGAGTTTTGCATGAATGGCCTGCGTATCGCGGTGTTCGGCCCGCTGGATGAACAGCGTCATGGCCCAGGTCGCGAGCGTAGCTACGGAGTGCCAATCGAGATGCCCGAACGTAGCCCATGCGATTGCGTAAATGACGAATACAATGAACGCGGCCGGGCGTGACGTCAGCACACCCAGATGAGTCAACAAATGGCGGCCTTGGGCGATCTCCATTGGGAGGTAACGCGCTGCGCGGGTTCCTGTTCCAGGACAAAGTAACGCGGCGTAACCGCCATTCACGCAGGCACGGATGCCGTTGGTTCGCACGCATCGGGCGAGGGCGGTGCGTTGCCTTGGGCGGAGAAGCTCAGGCCGCGGCGCGTGTTGACTGGAAAGAGACGAATTTCCATTCGCCTTCAAGGCAGCTCGCGACCTGCGTGACAAACAACCGGCTTAGCGTGGGCTCCGCGCCTTGCTTCTCGACGCGGTTGACCATTTCTCCGGTAATGACTGCGGTGTCGCCAAAGATGCGGACCTTCGGTGTACGCGGCTCTACCGTGCGTGGATGCTCGGCTGTATAGGCGAGCATCTCCGCCTTGTCCTGGATTACGCCGTTCGCATGGCAATGCACGTAGCTGTCGGCAAACAACGCGCTCAGGGCTGATGCGTCCCGCCCGGCGAGTGCCGCGCATCGCCGCGCTTCCAGATCCAGGACCGCTGCTATTGTGTTTTGCATGACCGATTTTCCCGTATGAGGATGGCTACTTCGTCACGATCAGCGCATCGACCGCGGTAACGCCTTCGCCGGCGCCGTGCGCGAACACCGGGTTGATGTCGATTTCCGTAATCTCCGGCACCGTCGTCATGATGCGGCCGACGAGCGAAACGGTCTTTGCCACTGCCGCCACATCGACGGCGGGCGAGCCGCGGAACCCCTTAAGGAGCTTTGATGTCCGCAGCTTCATCAGCTCATCGACAATTGCTTTTTCGGAAAGGTCAGGCGGCAGCAGGCGCACATCGCCGAGCGCCTCGACCCAGATGCCGCCGAGGCCGACCAGCACGACTGGACCCCACAGCGGATCGCGCTTTGCGCCGATGACGAGTTCGAGGCCCTTGGCCGCCATCTTCTCGACCAGCACGCCGTCGAGCTTCAGGTCGGGCTGATGCTTCTTGATATTGTCGTGCAGCGTCTGCCAGGCGCTGCGCAAACCTGCGTCGTCCCTGATGTTGAGGATTACGCCGCCGGCTTCGGTCTTGTGCGCGAGTGCGCCGGCCTGTGCCTTGAGCACGACAGGGAAGCCGATCTTTTTTGCCAGCGTCGCGGCTTCATCGACCGTCTTGGTCAGCGCACCGTCCGGAATGCGAACGCCGGCGGCGGCGAGGAACTGCTTGCCGAGCCATTCGGGCTGGGTGCCGCTGCCGAGCTTGGGCAGGTTGGTGAACGGCGCGTGTTTCACGGAACCCTTCGCGCGCTCGCGCGAACGCGCATGCAAGGTCGCCTGCGCCATCGCGCGCATGCTGCGATCCGCCGAGCGCGAAATCATCATGCGGTGCTCGCGCGCGAGATCGAGGAATTCCTCGGGCAGGGGCGCGCGGTCGCCGAGCGGCGCATAGATCATCGGCTTCGCGCTGCCCTTGGTGCCTGCGATGAGGTAGTTGAGGTACTTCATCGACAATGCGGGATTGGTGCCGACCGGCGCCGAGATCACGAGACCGCCGAGCGCGGGATCGTCGAGTAGCGCCTTCGGGCCGATCTCCATTAGCTCCGGCTGCCACAGCGTCGCGGTGCCGAGGTCGAGCGGATTCTTCGGCGGAATGAAAGACGGCACGATTGGCTTGAGATAGGCCTCGGTCTCCGGCGACAGCGCGGGAATTTCCAATCCAAGTTCTTCGTAGAAATCATAGGCCAGCGCGCAGAAGGCACCGGAGAAGGTCATGACCGCGGGCCCCTGCGTGGGCGGATTGGGAAAGCGCGCCAGGATTTCGGTGGTATCGACCAACTCGTCAAGCGTATCGACCAGCGCAATGCCCGAGTGGGTGACGATAGTGCGCATCAGGGCATAATCGCCGGCGAGCGCGCCGGTATGCGAGGAGACCGCGACCTTCGCCTTGGCGCTGCGGCCGGGCGATAGCATGAGGATCGGCTTTCCGGCGTCGCGTGCGCGGGCGGCGGCGGCGATGAATTTCTCCGTCTGGCGGAATTCTTCAACATAGACGACGATGGCCTCGGTCTTTTCGTCATTCGAGAAGAAGTCGATGAACTCGGCGAGGCCGAGGCCCGCCTCGTTGCCGGTCGAGACGTTGTAGGATGTTGGAATATCGCGGGCGGCAAGCGCCTGTCGGATATGGCCGGCGAGGCCGCCGCTCTGGGACACGATTGCGATGGCCGGATCGCGGTCGGAGTCGATTACCGGCACTTTCGCCGCGCCGGTGAATCCGATCACCACGCCATCGACGTAGTTGGTGTAGCCAAGGCAGTTGGGGCCGAGGATGGCGACATTGCCCTCACGCGCGATGCGCGAGAGTTCTTCCTGCGCGGCGCGTTCGCCGACTTCGGCAAAGCCCGACGAGAAGATCACGGCCGCTTTTACACGCCGCCGCACGCAGCCTTCCAGCGCTTCTTTCACGCCGGAGGCGGGAAGTGTGAACACTGCGACGTCGATACCTTCGGGCAGTTCATCGATGGTCGGGAGAACCAGGATACCATCGACGTTGCCGCCGCTACGGCCAACAAGGTGGATTGCGCCTTTGAAATCGTTGAACTTGAGGTTGTTGAGGACCATGTGGCCGGCGCTTCCGGCCTTGGAGGACATTCCGACGATCACGACGGAGGCCGGGCGCATCAGCATTTCTACAACTGTCTTCATGATGGTCCCGATGGTTGGCTAAAAATTTGGGGCATATTAGCCAGCCGGGTGCGCCTGCAAAGCGATTAACTCATACATTGCTCCAGTGTCAGATGCGGTTTGCGTGCAAGGAATGCTGCATCTTGCGATTGCAAGACGGGTTCCGCATTCCTGATCGGCTTTGCCAAATCAGGGATGGATTCTCAGGCTGCTACCCGGAAGGCTAGGTAATCCGGCGGACAGGGCTGTTGTTCAGCCAGCCTTCGATGGCCTCGACGACACCCTTGAAGTAGGCGCGGTAACCATTCTCTGTGACATAACCCAGATGCGGCGTGGCGGTGACGTTGGGTAACGTTCTGAGGGGGTGTGCTGTTGGCAGCGGTTCCTGGTCGAACACATCAAGGCAGACGCCGCCAAGCGTGCTATCGCGAAGCGCCGCGACCAGCGCGGCTTCATCGACAATCGGCCCGCGGGATGTGTTGACCAGCACCGCGTCCTTCTTCATCCGCCCGAGCCGCCGCGCATTAATCAGGCCGCGCGTATCGTCGTTGAGCGGAATATGAATTGAAACGACATCGCTGGCGGCAAGAAGGTCATCCAGCCCCGCGCAATAACCGACATCAAGCGCCTGCGATCGCTCAGGTGTGTTGCTGCGGCTCCAGCCCAGCACCTTCATTCCGAACGCCTTGCCGATGCTCGCGACCCGTGTGCCGAGTGCGCCAAGTCCGATAACGCCAAGCGTCAGCCCGCGCAGGTCGCGTCCGACTGATAATTGCCAGGGGCCGTCCGCCTGGAAATTTGTATACTCGCGCGGGATTTGGCGCATGTGCGCCAGCAGCAGGCCCCAGGTCAGTTCGGCGGTCGAACCGCCAAAACCGTCCGTGCCGCAGACCACGATCCCCTGTGCTTTCGCAGCTTCCAGATCGACGGAAGCGTTGCGTGCTCCCGTCGTGATCAGCAGCTTGAGTTGCGGCAGCGATGAAAGCCGCTCGGCGTCGAAGCGGGTGCGTTCGCGCATGATGACGATGATGTCGAATGGCTGCAAGGTCGCGCAGAGGACGCCCGTGTCTGCGATATGCTCGCGCAGCACCGTGAATTCGACGCGCCCCTTCAGCCGCTCAAAGCTGCCACGTGACAGCGCCGCGTCCTGGTAGTCGTCGAGAATGGCGCAGCTAAACATGGGGCAGCCCATCCAACAGTGCGGCAAAGCCCGCGCATCAAACTCAAACGCCGGCGGGTTCTGCTGCTTCGCCAAGATAACGCTTCGAGATCATCTCGCGGTCGGCGAGCTTGTCCGAGGATGCTTCGAGCGCGATGCTGCCGTTCTCAAGGACATAACCATAGGAAATATGCTTGAGTGCGAGCGTCACGCTCTGTTCGACGATCAGGATGGCGATGCCTTTCTCCCGGTTGATGCGCGAAAGCGTTTCGAAGATTTCACGCGCGATCATCGGCGCCAGGCCGAGCGAAGCCTCATCGACCAGCAATAGCCGCGGTTCGCCCGCCAGTGCGCGTCCGATGGCCAGCATCTGCTGTTCGCCGCCGGACAGGAAGCCCGCATAGCTTTGCCGGCGGGCGGCGAGCGGCGGAAACAATGCATAGATTTCATCGAAGCTGGAACGTTTCGCGCCGCGGCCCGTCAGGGCGAAGGTCGCGGCGAGGAGATTTTCTTCCACGGTCATGTTGATGAACACATGACGGCCTTCGCGTACATGCAACATGCCGCGGCGCGCCAGCTTGTGGGCTAGTGCGCCTTGGATGGGTTCACCGAACAGCTTGATCGTCCCGCCGGTGATGCGGCCGTTCTCGAACGGTAGCAGCCCCGAGATCGCCTTGAGCGTCGTCGTCTTGCCGGCGCCATTGGCGCCGAGCATGCCGACAAAGCCACGTTCGGGCACGGTGAGGGACAGATCACGGATAGCCGTGATCGCCCCGCCGTACACGACGTTCAGGCCGCTGATCTCGAGTGCTGCGGTCACGTCAGTTCGCCTGCAGCCAGCCTGTTTCCGGCTTGAACGAGAACGCGCCTTCCTTGACGCTGAAGCGGTAGATGATGCCGTAGGGCAGGCGGCCATTCTTCAATGTCACCGGCACGCCGATCAGGCCGCCGCTGTCCCAGTCCTTCATGGCATTGGCGGCAGCAATGAGATTTTCGCCATTGATCGGCTTTCCCGCCTCGACGGTCTTGATCAGGATATCGCGCATGAACAGCGCGATGGCCCAGCCCTGGACGTAGCCAACGTTGCTGTAACCCTCGTAAGGCTTGCCCCAGGCTTTCAGCGCGGCGTCCATCGCTTTCATGACGGGGCCATTGTTTGCAGCGACGTTCATTTCATACGGAGCAAAGCCGAGGAATCCATCCGCGGCCGGTCCAACGCCGCGCACGAGGTCGGCCTGCGCGCCATAGACCGTACCCATGAACTGCGCCTTGATGCCGTATTCACGCGACAGCTTGACCATTTCCGGCCACAGGTTTCCGGCATATCCCTGGAAGATTACGTATTCCGGGTTTGCCGAGCGCAGCTTGATGACATGCGGCGTCACGTCGATGCCGGCAAACTTGGTTTCTTCCTCGGCGACGATCTCGATGCCGAGTTCCTTCGCGCGCTTCTTGGCGAATTCAATCGGGTCGCGGCCGAATTCCGTGGCGGTATAGACCAGCGCCACTTTCGGCGCCGGTCCGCTGCCCTGCTTCTGCTTGATGTAGGTGTAGAACATCGCGATCTGGTCGGAGTAGGTCGGCCCGAGCAGGATGTGATAGGGATATTTTGCAGTGTCGATGAGATCGGAGGCGTATCCCGTGTTCGACATCAGGAGCTTGTGGCGCTCGTTATTTTCCGGCGTCACGGCGCGAATGAAGGGCGTGCCGTCGCCGATCGAGAATGCCATGTCGCCATCGGCGATGGCCTTCTTCCAGCCCGCGATGCCGACATCGACCTTGTATTCGGAGTCGTAGATATAGGGCACCAGCTTGCGGCCCTTCACGCCGCCGGTCTTGTTGATCCATTCGATGGCGTGTTGCCAGCCGGCCTGGTTGAGCTGGCCGGTGAATGCGATGGGGCCGGTCAGCGGCAGTTGCAGGCTGAACTTGATATCTTGAGCTGCAACTGGTGCTGTCGCAAGCAGGCTGCCGAAAGCAGCTGCAAACAGTGTGGCTTTCAGTTTCATCATTCTACCCTCCCGTTTTGTCTTTTCAGTAGGCTTGTATTTCAAGATCTGGTGGCAAGCGCACGAACCCGCTCGACGAGGCCGGCAAGTCCGCGTGGTTCGAAGTAGAGAAATCCGACAATCATTGCTCCGAAGATGACTTCCCTCAGTGGCGACAGGAAACCGGCGACATCGGTCGCGCCGAGGGGAGGACCAAGCACTTCCATCGTTGCGCGCAGCATTTCTGGCATCAGCGTCATGAACGTTGCTCCGAGCAGCGAGCCGAGCAGCGACGCCTGCCCGCCTACAACGACAGCAGCAAGAAAGAACACCGAAGCCAGCAGTGTGAATTGATCGGGATTGACGATGCGCAGGAACGCACCCATCAGGCCGCCAGCAACACCAGCGTAAGCAGCGCCCAGCCCGAACGCCAGCAGCTTGGTGCGGACGACGTCGATGCCCAGCACTTGCGCGGCGTAATCCCGCTCGCGCACCGCGATGAATGCGCGGCCGATGCGGGTACGAAACAGGTTGCGGGATGCGATGCAGAGAACAACAGCGACCGCCACCACCAAAAGATAGAAGCCCTTGTCACCCATGCCCAGGATATCGACCTGCGGCACGGAAAGCCCGCGGTCGCCGCCCGTGACCGGGGTCCATTGCTGGAATACGAAATAGAGCGAGTATTGGGCCGCCAGCGTTGCGATGGCGAGAAACACGCCCTTGATGCGCAGAGATGGAGCCCCGAACACCAGTCCGACAAGGAAGGCTGCGGCGCTGCCGACCATGACGTTAAGCAGGAGCGGCGTGCCGAGATGGATCGCCATCAATGCACTGGCATAGGCCCCGACGCCGATGAATGCGGAATGGCCGATGGAGAGAAGGCCGGCATAGCCGACCGTGATGTTCAGCCCGACGGTGGCGATCACGTTGATCGCGACCAGCGTTGCCATGAAGAGCACATAGCCGCTTGCGGTGGCCGGCAGCGCGACGAGCGCAATGATCAGCGCGATCCATCCGGCGACCTGCCAGTAAGCCCACTGACGGCCGGGCACAAGCTGCGTGGTCTTTCCTGCCGCAATGTCGATGCTGTCCGCCATCAGATGCGCTCGACCCGTTGTTCGCCAAACAGCCCGTTCGGCTTTACCGTCATCATGACCAGTACGACGAGGTAGGGCATGAAGCTCTGCCACGCGCCGCCGAGATAGGCGCCGATGAGCGTTTCAAACCAGCCGATGAACAGGCCAGCGACGACGACCCCGCCGACGCTGGTCATGCCTGCAAGCATCACGACAGCCAGCACGTTGAGGGCGACGAGGCCAAGCGTCGGGGTCAGGCCGTTCAGCGATCCGACAACAATGCCTGCGGCACCTGTCAGCAGGCCGGTGATTGCCCATGACAGCGAAGACACGCGGCGCACGTTGATTCCGACGCTTTCGGCAGTCATCTGGTCGGCGGAAGTCGCGCGGATGGCGATGCCGGTGCGCGACAAACGGTAATAGAGAATGAATGCGAGTGACAGCGTGCCGACCGCGATGAAGCCCCATGCGAGTTTGCCGGGGATCAGGACGTCGCCGATGAAAATCGGCTTGCGCGGCAGGAAGTCCGGCATCTGGATGATGTCCGGTCCCCAGATCATGCCGGCAAGACCGCGCAATATGCTGCCGACGCCGAACGTCACCATGACAAGAACGATGGTGGGCTGGCCGATGAGCGGCTGAAGCAGTCCGCGCTCAATGCCTGCGGCAAGCGCCATCGAACCGCCAAGTGCGGCGAGGATGCCAATGGGCCAGCCGAGATGGAGCTGTCCGGTCGCGGCATAAAACAGATAGGCGCCGATCATCATCATTTCGCCGATGGCGAAATTGAACACGTTGGTGGACTTGTAGATAATGACAAAGCCAAGGGCGGCGAGCACATAGATGCCGCCGGAGGCAACGCCGATCATACTGTATTCGAGAAACTGCAGCATCGCGCCTACGCGGCTCCAAGATAAGCATCGATAACACCGGAATGCGTGCGAACGTGATCCGGTGTACCGGCGGCAATCACCTTGCCGAAGTTGAGCACAACCACATGGCTCGACAGGCCAAGTACGGTTTCCATGTTGTGATCGATCAGCAGAACGGTTGTCCGGGATTCCGTGACGCAACGGCGGATATACGTTGCCATCTGCAAACGCTCGTTGGCGTTCATGCCGGCGAAAGGCTCGTCCAGCATCAGTAGGCGCGGCTGCATCACCAGCGCGCGCGCGAGTTCGATGCGCTTCTGTACGCCGTAGGGCAGGCCACCCACCGCACGGTGCCGGATTTCGCTCAGGTTCAGGAAGCCGAGGATGTTATTCTCGATATGTGCGGTGACGTCGCGCTCCTCGCGTGCGGCGGGGCCGAGATAAAGGCTTGCGGTTCCAGCGTTGGCTTTGAGTTGTGCGTGTGCGCCGAGCTTGATGTTCTCCAAAACGCTCAGGCCCGCAAACAGCGCAATGTTCTGGAACGTCCGCGCGATGCCGAGCTTGGGCCGGGCATGGGCCGGAAGCGGCAGCAAGTCCTTGCCGTCGAACATCACCGTGCCTGATGCGGGTTTGTAAAATCCGGAAGTGATGTTGAACAGGCTGGTCTTTCCAGCCCCGTTCGGACCGATGATCGCGGTGATGTCGCCATCGGCTACGCTCGCGGCGACATCGGTCAGCGCATTGACGCCGCCAAAGGCAAGCGACACACGATCAATGGTGAGAAGTGGCGGCATCAACGGATCGTAACCCCGGCGGGATGAATCACGAAGTCTGGCAGACCATGCAGCGTGCAAAGCATTGTTGTGGCTGCCGCAAAGGTGTGACAATTTAAGACGCTATATCATGCTATTGCAGTTTGCATCTTTTACATCTAACAGCGCGGTTTCGCCGCGCGGCCTTCACACAAGGAGCCTTGATGATCCGTATCGGTGACGTCGAAATCAGCCGGATCGAAGAGATCGTGGTGCTGGAAGCCTCCAGTGTATTCAGCTTGTGGCGCAAGGAAATGGCCGATACGCCGCACCTCGCGCTTGGGCCGAATTACTACGACCGATCCGCGGACGGTTTCGTCACCAGCGTCCATAGCTGGCTGGTCAAAACGCCGCAGCAGATGATTCTGATCGATACGGGGTCCGGCAACGGCAAGGATCGTCCGCTGTCGCCGCGCTTTGCAAATATGAACACGCCCTATCTTGAAAGACTGAAGGCCGCGGGGGCGGAGCCTTCCGATATCGATCTCGTCATTCTCACGCATCTGCACATCGACCATGTCGGCTGGAACACCCAGGTTGTTGACGGCAAGAACGTGCCGACATTTCCGAACGCCACCTACATCATGTCGCGGGCCGAGCGCGAGGTGCGCGATCCGAAGCTTGGCGCATCGATGAAGCCGCCGGCCGCAAATTTGCCGTTTCTCGACAGCGTGCAGCCGATCATCGACGCCGGAAAAGCCAGGATCGTCGAGGGTACGGAGCAGATCGCGGAGGGCATCGACCTGATGCCGGTGCCCGGCCATGCGCCTGGCATGATGGCGGTGCGTGTAAAATCGGGTGGTGAAGAGGCGCTGTTCATCGGCGACGTCATGCACCAGCCGATTCAGGTCTATCATCCGTCGTGGAACAGCAAATATTGCGAAGATCAGGATCTCGCGCGCGTCACGCGTACGAAGATTCTTAATTACGCCGCCGATACCGGCTGTTTGCTGCTGCCGGTGCATTTCGGCGCGCCGTACTGCGGAAGGGTCAAGCGCAACGGCGATGGCTATGAATTCGTCCCATCGGACACGATGCCGTAGTGTCCGGCATCACGCGCGCAGTTCCTTGAACAGGCCCGACATGAAATCGACGAAGACGCGCACCTTCGGCGATTTGTGGCGGCTTTTCTGGTAGACCGCATAGACGCCGTTTTCGAATTCGACGTAGGTGACGCTGTGCTTCGTGAACAGCCTGCGCAGGCTGCCGGACTTGAGTTCGTCGCGGATCGACCAGTCCGGCATCAGACCGATGCCCATTCCGGCGGTGATGGCGGATAGCAGCGCTTGCCCGTTGTCGGTCTGGAATGTGCCCGTGACGGGAGCTTCGACGATTGCGCCGCCCTGTTCCTTGAAACGCCAGATGGTGCGGCCAGGGTTGAGCCGGTAGGTCAGGCAGTTGTGCTGCGCCAGATCGGCGGGTGTCTTTATATCCGGGTGCTGATCGAGATAGGACGGCGCGGCGCAGACAATGCGCTCACTGTCGACCAGTTTGCGCGCTACCAGCGCGGAATCGACGAGCTTGCCGATGCGGATATCGACGTCGATATTCTGCTCGACCAGATCGACCACATGGTTCGACAGCAGGAGATCGACCTTGATCTCGGGGTACTCCGCCAGAAATTTTGGCAATGCCGGGACAAGATATTGCTGTCCGACCAGCATGCGAGAATGCACGCGCAAGGTGCCGCGCGCCACGGATTGCAGTTGCGCGACGCTTTCGTTCGCTTCCGACACTTGTTGCAGGATCAGTTCGACCTTGCGGAAATAGATTTCGCCGGCTTCGGTCAATGTTACCTTGCGGCTGGTGCGATTGAGCAGCCTGCCGCCGAGGCTTTCCTCGAGCGCGCTCATGTGCCGGGATACCGACGCCGGCGATAGCCCGAATTGCCGTCCCGCCGCCGACAGGTTGCCGGTCTGCACGACGCTGACGAACAGGCGCATCGTCCGCAACCATTCCACTTGCTACACCCCAACGTTGCACTGGAAGCAAAGCTGTAACGGCAATTTTCACCCCGTGCAATTGATTTGCGCAACAGCTTTACGTTGCGCGCAAAGATGCTGCTTGCGCATCCCGGTTTCCCGCCGATGGGCCGCCTGCTATCGAAGTGGGCCTGAAACAGGAGTGCCAACGTGGCAACTGGCCGTTATGTGAGTGACCTCGACTCCGGCGATCTGCTCGGCCCGGTCGAATATACGCTGAGCGCGTTCGCGGTGCGTGAATATTGTCACGCCGTCGAACTGCATCAGGATTACTTTCAGGGCGTTGAAAATCAGATCGCACCGCCGACGCTGGTTCATCTGGAAAAGCTGCGGCTGTATCGCCATGCCTGTCCTGCGGGGACGGGGCCGAGCGCGCGCGTGCATGTCGAATACGACGCGACGTTCCACGATGCGGTGAAGGTTGGCGAGCCGCTGCGCGTGCAAGGCAAGGTTACGGAGCGTTTCAACAAGCGTGGCCGCGATTATGTCCAGATCGACATGGAAGTGCGCGCCGCCAGGGACAACCGCCTGCTGGTCTCCTACCGCGACACCGTGATCCTTTCGTATCAGGCCAGGGAATCCGCCGCATGAGCGCGAAGCTGAACGTCGGTTCCGAGCTTCGTTCGTCGCCACGGCCGATGACGCGCGAGCGCATGCGCTGGTACGTCGATGCACAGGCGACGGTTGCCGCCGACAACGGCCGCATCGCCACCCAGGACCCGACCATTCACGACGACGACGATTACGCCAGGAAACAGGGCCTCCCGGGCATCATCGCCGACGGCATGATTTCCACCAACTGGATCATGAACCTTCTGCTGGACGAGTTCGGCGAGGCGTTCGCGCGCAAGGGCAGCCTGCGCACGAAATACATCGCGCCGATCTACGAAAACCAGATCGTGATCTCATGTGCGCGCGTGACCTCCATTGAACCTGCACCCGGCGGCGAAGCTGCATACCAGCTCGAAGTCTGGTGCGAAGACGATACCCGCAAGAAGCTGACGGTGGGTGAGGCGACGGTCTACGCATCGCGCGGCTGATGCACGAAGCCTGCGGGCTGACGTTTGGAGGGTTGACGTGGCGCGTGCACTGGACGGCATTCGGGTTCTGGATTTCTCGCGCGTGTTCGCGGGGCCAGCGGCGACGCAGATTCTTGGCGACCTTGGCGCCGACGTCATCAAGCTGGAAGAGCCCGGCAAGGGCGATGAGGCGCGTTACCTCGGCGTTGACCGGCAGGAGCTGGAGAAATTCGGCGGCGTCAGCCCTTCGTTCCTCGCACTCAACCGTAACAAGCGCAGCATCGCGGTGGACCTGTCGTGCGCGGCAGGCCGCGAAGTCGCTATGGCGATGGCGCAGAAATGCGACGTCATCGTGCACAACTTCAGGCCGGGTGCGATGGCGAAGTTCGGACTTGGCTATGACGCGGTGCGCGCCCGCAATCCGCGCATTGTCTATTGCGAGTTCACGGCCTATGGCCAGAAAGGGCCGATGTCGCACGTTGGCGCCAACGACCTTGCCCTTCAGGCGCACAGCGGCCTCATCAGCCTGACCGGCGAAGCGGATCGTCCGCCGGTGCGTGTCGGGACTGCGGCGATTGATCTGCACGGAAGCCTGGCCATCGTCAGTGCGGTTCTTGCCGCGCTGTTTCAGCGCGAGCGAACCGGCGAGGGCCAGCAGGTCGAGACTTCGCTGCTGCAATCGTCGGCGCATCTCCTCAATTACTTTTACACTGAATACTGGATGGAAGGCACCGTGCGAAAGCCGATGGGCACGGCAAACCATCTCAGCGTACCCAATCAGGTGTTTCCGACTTCCGACGGCGGCGTGGTCATCATCGCGCCGACCAACGAGATGTGGCAGCGGATGGTGAAGGCACTGGAATCCAGCGAGCTTGAACGTCCTGAGTTTGCGACGACGGTGAGCCGGCTGCACAACCGCGACCTGCTGGTCGCGACGTTGAGTGCGGTGACGCAGCGCATGCCGGTTGCGGAAGTCGTCCGGCGGCTGAGCGCCGTCAAGGTCAATGTCGCGAAGGTCAATTCGGTGGGTGAGGCGGCGGATCACGCGCAGCTTGCGGCGATTGACGGTTTCGTGGAATTCGATGTCGGCGGTCGTCAGGTGAAAGCCGTTGCGACGCCATTCAAGATGTCGGGTTCGGAGTGCGTCGTGGACCGGCCGCCGCCGCGCCTCGATATCGACTCGCAAACCATTCTGCGGGAGTTTGGTTTCGACGATGCAGGCATCGCCGCGCTGAAAGCGCAGGGGGCCTTTGGCAAGCCGTCTTGACGTTATGTGAGCTGGCGCAATCTCGTCACGGGTTGCCACGCCCGATTAGCCCTCGCGCCGGTTAACCTGGTGTGCCGGTTGCGGGGTCCCAGGCTGGTGCGGTAGCGCGGCGTTTGCCGTCGCTGGTGCGTTTTGTGTGCGTGTCGTCCCGTTCGACCTGATCCCACAGCTTGCACGTCACCGGCTTGTGTTTCTGGTCCAGCCCTTCGCAGTAATTGGTGTATTCGCACACACGCACGCTTGCGCCCAGACCAAGCTGCGTCTTGAGCGTCCAGTCCGGGTCGGCGAGCGATTGCCTGGCGGTGCCGACGATATCGCAGGCGCCGTCAGCCAGCATGGCTTCCGCCATTTCGAAATTGTGGACGCCGCCGGTGCAGACAACCGGCGTGGACAGACCAGCGGCGTGGATAGCTTCGCGGATCGCTTTGGTCGGGGCCTTGTTGCGGCCGAAGGGGCCTTTCTCATCGGAAATATACTGCGGCATGCATTCGTAGCCGCTCGGTCCTGTGTAGGGGTAGGACACGCCGCCAACATTGGGCTGCTTGGCATCGTCGAATTTTCCGCCGCGTGAGGTGGAAATGAAATCCATGCCCGCACGTGCGAACGCCACGCCAAAGTAGGTGGCGTCCGCTACGTCGTTTCCGCCATCGATGCATTCGTCCGCCAGATAACGGCAACCCAGCGCGTAGTCCTTGCCGACCCGTTCGCGCACGGCAGCGAATACCTCAAGCGGAAGTTTTGCCCGATTTTCGCGCGCCCCGCCGTAGCCATCGTCGCGCGTATTGATGCGGGAAAGGAACGACGCCATGGTGTAGGCGTGGGCGTAGTGCAGTTCCACGCCGTCGAAGCCGGCTTCCTTGGCGCGTGCCGCGGCATCGGCGAACAGGCCGGGCAACACACGCTGCAGATCGCGGATATGCGGAAGATGCGTGTCGGTTACGCGCTCGCGGTCGCCGAATTGGTAGCTCTCGAACTCGCGCGGCGTAAGCACTTGCGCCAGATCCTCATCGCTCATGGCGAAAAGTTGCGCGCGCACCTCGTTGTCATCGCTGGTTGCCAGCGCCCGGCGGTGCGTATCGGTGATTGCCAGAAATCGCTGAAAGTATTTGTCTTTTGGCGGGCGGCGGCGAATGGAAAGAAAGTCGATGATCTGAATCAGGAGTTTTGTCTTTCCGCCGCTGGCGTCGCGCACGGCCTCCACCAGCTTGTGCAAGCCGGGGAGAAAGCGGTCATGACCGATGCGCAGGAGTGGCCCGCTCGGGATATCGCGAATGCCGGTCGCCTCAACAACGATGGCGCCCGGACGGCCCCGCGCAAAGCGTGCATACCAGTCGATGACGTCGCCGGTCACGAAGCCGTCTTCTGTCGCGCGCCACGGCACCATGGCCG
Source organism: Hyphomicrobiaceae bacterium (assembly GCA_947472885.1). GTDB lineage: Bacteria > Pseudomonadota > Alphaproteobacteria > Rhizobiales > Xanthobacteraceae > CANJBX01. The sequence continues at coordinate 5,386 of CANJBX010000042.1, read as the reverse complement.
GCACCCAGGTTCGCTGGGCGAGCGTTAGCGCGCCGACAGGTACGGACGAGAACAGCCGTGAGGCCGCGGCTTGCGCAGCGCTCGGCACATGGCCAAAACTCGGTTGATGGCGGATGCGTTCCGGCGGACGCCACATGGCTTCTCGGTCCTTACGTTCGAATAGGCAGTCCGGTGCGGGTCAGTCGTTGTTCTGCAAGGCGCTTGCACGATATACTACGCCATGCTCGACGCTTCCGCCTATCCCGACACATTTGCTCGCGATCATTTGCCCCCGGCGAATCTCTGGCCGGTATTTGACCAGAAGGCGCTTGAGGCTGCCCGGTACCCCAAGCGGATGAACGCGGCGGTTGAACTGCTGGATAGCGCTGTCGCGCATGGCTTTGGTGAGCGTCCGTGCATCCGCACCATGACGGAAATCTGGACCTACAGCGAGTTACTGGCAAAGGCGAACCAAATCGCCGGGGTGCTGGTCGACGATCTCAGTCTGGTGCCCGGCAACCGGGTATTATTGCGCGCGCCCAATTCGCCGATTCTGGCTGCGTGCTGGCTGGCGGTTCTGAAGGTCGGCGGTATTGCGGTCGCGACCATGCCGCTGCTGCGCGCGCGCGAGCTGTCCTACATGATCGGCAAGGCGAAGATCGACTTTGCGCTGTGCGACGCGCGGCTCGCGGAAGAATTGAGGGCTGTTGTAGCGCCTTCGTTGAAGATGCTGTTTTTCAATACGGATGGGCCTGACGGTCTGGAAGCGCGCGCAGCGCGAAAGCCCGACACGTTTGCCAATGTGATGGTATCGCATGACGATGTTGCGCTGATCGCCTTCACGTCGGGCACGACTGGCCCGGCGAAAGGCACGCTGCATTTCCATCGCGATGTGCTGGCGATCTGCGATAGCTGGCAGCCGATATTGAAGACCACGCCGGATGACGTATTTGCCGGCAGTGCGCCGTTCGCATTCACCTTCGGCCTCGGCGCGTTGCTGCTGTTTCCGATGCGGCATGGCGCGTCGTCCGTGCTGCTCGAACAGGCAACGGCGGACGGATTGCTGAAAGCGATCCGGAAGCATGGTGTTACGACACTGTTCACGGTGCCGACGCTCTACCGCTCCATGACCGCACTTGCCGCCGGCACCCATGTTTCATCGCTGAAGATGTGCGTGTCGTCCGGCGAGCATTTGCCTGCCTCGGTTTTTGAGAACTGGCGTAACGCAACCGGCCACCGCATCGTCAACAGCATCGGCTCGACGGAAATGCTGCATGCGTTTTTGGCCATGCCGCCGGACAGCGCGCGGGCAGGGCCGGTCGGCGTTCCGCTGCCCGGTCATCAGGCAATGGTGGTCGATGAAAATATGCAGCCGGTGCCGGTGGATACGGTCGGCCGCCTTGCGGTGCGTGGGCCGACGGGATGCCGCTATCTCGAAGATGCTGAACGGCAGGAAAAGTACGTTCGCAACGGCTGGAACCTCACGGGCGATGCGTTCCAGCAGGATAAGGATGGCCTGTTCTGGTACCACGCGCGTTCGGACGACATGATTGTGTCTGCTGGCTACAATATTTCCGGCGCGGAAATCGAGGAAGTGTTGCTCGACCATCCCGCCGTGAGTGAATGTGCAGTGGTCGGTGTGCCCGATGCTGAACGTGGACAGATCGTAAAGGCATTCATTGTGCTTGTGGATGGGTACGACGCGGGTGAGCCCATGACCAAAATCCTGCAGGATCAGGTCCGCAACACGGTCGCGCCTTACAAATATCCGCGTGCGATTGAATACTGCAAGTCGCTGCCGCGGACCACCAGCGGCAAGATCCAGCGTAATGTCTTGCGCGACGGCGCGGGTGGGCTGGTTTGATCGCCACGTGTTGCTGCTGCGCCGTAGTGCGGTGAGGGTTTCGTCAGCCGTCATGACGTCACCGAACTGTTGAATGATGTTTTCCAGCGCCGAACGATGCTCGTCATCGGACAGGGCGGCACAACAGTCCGAAATCATGACGGTCTTGAAATCGAGCATCATGGAGTCGCGAGCGGTCGACTCGCAGCAGACGTTGGTCTTGGTGCCGGCAATCAAAACCGTATCGATGCCAAGGCTGCGCAGGATGCGTTCAAGTCCGGACGAGCCGGAAATCAGCGCGCTGTACCTGTTCTTGACGATCTGAATATCGCCCGGATCGACCTCCAGCCCGGACCAGACTTTTTGCTTTCCCGGCAAGAGGCTTGTGAGGGTCCGCGCGCGCACTTCATTCGAGACAACGTGATTGAAGAACAGTTCCCAGTCGCTGCCGCCGGTGGTTTGCGAATTGGCATGCAGCACCCAGATGACGGGCACTGACAGCGTTCGTAATTCACGGGTCAGGCTGTTGAGCGCATCCTTGATCCCGCGCGCCTGCGGCACTTCGCCGGGACCGCCCGGCGCGCAGAACATATCCTGCATGTCGATGACAACGAGGGCGGTTTGCTTCGGATCAAGTCGGTCGAACCAATGATAGCGGCCCCGGCGAGCGAGTACGCGGTCGATGATTTCCTGCCGGATTGAGACGTTGTGCATTTCCAGAACCGCGATCGCTGAAAAATCAGCCGCGATTACGATAGCCGATGGCCGGGACGCCTACAACCGATTGCGCTCAGGTGATGGGGCCACCGGGTTGCATCCGTTCCAGAATGCTGTCGATCACGCCGTGCCACTTGGCCCATGGTGCCTCGCGGAAATTGTGGTTGCGCACGATGAATGATGCGCCGGGGAAGAACTTTTCATATTGGAGATGCCGCCCGGCGAATTCGGAGCCGACGATATCCCACGCGAGTTTAAACAATTTCATCCGGTCGATCGCGCTCATCTGCGGCGTCTGCCAGTAGGTCTTGAAGCGTTCGGCCAGTTCGTCGTTATTCATGACCGAGATGTCGGCGGGCATCTGCAGGACACCGCCGCCGCACAGTTCGCGCACGCAGTCGATGACGGCGGAATAGTTCTCGACGCCCCAGTTCAGCCCCGCGTACATCATGCGGCGGTTGAACGTGACGTAGCCGGGTACCGGCCACTCCTCGGCAGCGTGAATTTGCCCGGCCACCGTGGCTTCAAGCAGGGCCTCCAGCGACGCCAGCCGCCCGAGCGTTTCGCGCACGGCGGGGACCTGATCCGCGCCGGTAGCCTGTGCGATGCGGCTGGCAAGACCAACCAGCATCTGCATTTTCACCAGCAGCCGCAAGTTGGAATGATGATTGCCGTAGGAATGCGCGGCGGTCTCGATGTAGAGCCCGCGAGAGAGCGCCGGGTCGTTGTGCACAAAAACGCGGCTCCACGGCACCTTGACGTTGTCGAACATGACCATGGCGTCGGTTTCGTCGAAGCGCCATGACAGCGGCGCGTCGAATTCAGAGCGGGCGGTGGGCTCCAAAGGCTTGCGCGACCACAGCGACAAGCCAGGCGTATTGCACGGAACGGCGAACGTGATTGACTCTGCCTTGGCCTCTGGCGCCAGCGGCAAGATGTTGCCGATCCAGATTTCGTCGGCGAGAATGGAAGCCGTCGCCAGCATCTTCATGCCGGAAACCACAACACCGTCCGCGTCTTCGCTGATGACACGGCAGCTTGGGTTCGGCAGGTTCTGGCGCTGGTAGAACGCCGGATCGCGCGCGGCCTGCGGCGACACGATGGCATGCGCCGCGTAAATGTCCTTGTCGCGCATGAACTTGTAATAGGCGCGGACGTTGTCGGCGAACTGGCCGAACAGTTCGGGATTCAGGTTCATGCCGGTGACGAAGCTCGCAATGTAATCCGGCGACCGGCCAAGCAATCCGTAGCTTGCCTGCGATAGAATACGGTGGCATTCGCTGCGCTTGGCTAAATCGTCTCTATTCCGCGCCTTCAGGTAGTAGGCGCTGTGAAGCTGGCCGTCTTCTTCATAGGCCATCTGCGCGCGGTTTGCCGGGTCGGCCTTGAGGTCGTAGAACTCGGCTATCGTGTTGACAGCATTGCGGAATGCGGGATGCGTGGTGACGTCATCGATGCGCTGGTCGCCGATATAAACGACGCGGCCGTCTTTCAGCCCTGCGACGTATTCCTTGCCTGTTTTCAGCATGTTCGCCTCGAATTTCCGCGTTACGGCTTCTGCCAATAGAGAACGGCGCGAAAGCAGTGACTATCCGGAAACCGCAGAATAGCGCCGAATAGCGCAGCGTTCCGCGCTGTGCCGCGTTGAAAAGCGGCGGGCGGGTGCTAGCATTGCGGAATATTCATTTGCCGAAAAAACGGAAGCGACCCGCGTGCTACACGCTATTCCGCATCTGGAGGGCCTTGGCCGGCATCTGCCCGCGGTCAGAACGACGTTGCCGGGCGTCGCGCAGTCTTATCTTGGTCGGATTTTCGCGGACCACCGTTTGCTTTTGAAATCGGGCAAGGTGGACTTCGCCCATCAGCATACGATGCTGTCCGACACCTCCATCGGTCTGCTGCGCTACGGAACCGAGGTCGAGGTCGTCGCGCCGGCGCTGGATTTCTACCTTTTACAGATGACGCTCGGCGGCGAGGTCGGTGTGCGGACTTCGCAGTTCGAGCGCACGTTGGGAGCAGGGTCGGTATTCGTGATGAATCCCGGCGTCACCTATCGCAAGCACTGGTCGCGGGACGCGCGGCAACTGATGATTAAGATTCCCCGGCAACGGCTGGAAAGCCGGGCGGCGGAAAAGGCGGGCGGTGGATCGGGTACTTCGATTGTCTTCGCAAATCAGGTGCACCCGTTCAGCGGCGCGATGATGCCGTTGCTGCGGCTGATCGACTATCTCTGCCGCGATCTGTCCGATGACGACGGTTTGCTGCGGGACGAGTACATTCGCCGCCAGATGGAGGATGCCTTGCTCGGCGGGATCCTCGCGAGCGTTCCGCATGTGCAGGGCAGAGCCGTCGGCCAGATCGCTTCGGGCGCAATCCCGCATTATCTGCGGCGCGGGGAAAACCATCTGCGCGACAACGCATTCCGATCCATCAAAATGTCCGAACTCACCCGGATCGCCGAGGTCAGCGAACGGACCTTGCAGGATGCGTTCCTGCGTTTCCGCGGCAAGACGCCCGGCCAGTTCGCGCGCGAGCTGCGCCTCGACCTGGTACGGCAAGCCCTGATGGCGCAGGCGGGTTGCGACGACAACGTCACAAAGGTCGCACTACAGTTCGGCTTTGCGCATCTCGGGCGCTTCTCGCGCAGCTACGCCGAACGTTTCGGCGAATTTCCGTCCGCAACGCTACAGCGGAAACGCACGCACTAGCAGGATGTTGAAAAAACCGATCGGGGGCTCAGATTTCTACTGAAATCAGGGTGCTATTGGGAACTTCGACATCCAAAGGAACCGGCGCCCCCTGGGCCAAGATCTGCTCAAGAATCATAAAAAGACGGGAATGGATGTG
>CANJBX010000041.1 GCA_947472885.1 Hyphomicrobiaceae bacterium | reverse complement strand
TGACGCCGAATGTCCTTCAGCACTTGTTCTGCGGGCGCTTTGCCCGGTCCGGGTTTCTGTTTCATCTTCGCTCCTTGCGGCTACGATGAACCAGAAATCCTCCCTTCGTGAAGTCCCTCAAATGGTCTCAGGGGTGCTGACGGCGAACAAAGACAATGCCTCCCCTGTGTGTCCCACCGGAGAAAACCCAGAGCTAAGGCATTGATTTTTCGGGAAATGGTGGGCGTTGAAGGGATCGAACCTTCGACCTCTCCCGTGTGAAGGGAACGCTCTCCCGCTGAGCTAAACGCCCGTAACCGGCCGCATTCATAAGGCCGGAGACTGCTCTGTCAAGCAGCGGATATCGCGCCAGTTTAGGCGCGATGATTGTAATCAGTGACCGCTTAACGCAGCCGGGATTTACTTCTTGCCCGAACCCGAACCGATATTCGGCATGCCGGGCTTGGCGCCGGCTGCGATCTTGTCCTTCTTGGGCTTCTTCTTCTCGCGGTTGCTCTTCTGCTCGCCTTTGGCCATGTCAGCCTCCTTGATTCACGGGACATGCTATCACATCCGCGAATGAAACGCCGCTTGAGTTGGGTATAATTCCATTTCGGCCTACGCCGTTCCGCTCCACGCGCTCACATAATCCTGCCAGTTGGCGGGTGCCATGGCGGGCGGCTGCGCGGACATCGAACCGGCATAGATGAATCCGACGATCTGATCGCCGCTGGCGAGACCAAGGCCATCCCGCACGACCTGTGAATAGCTGCCGGGGCCGGTCTTCCATGCGGTGCCGTAGCCTTGCGCATGCAGCGCCAGCATCAGGTTCTGGGTTGCCGCGCCGGTGGCAAGCGTCTGTTCGATTTCTGGGATGCTCGCGGTCTTGTCGATCTTCGCCACCACGGTGATGATCATCGGCGCGCGCAGCGATTTGCCGCTCTCGCGTTCCATGTCTTCGCTGCTGACGTCCGGCTTGCGTTGCTTGAGCGATTGCGCCATCAGCCCGCCAAGCTGCTTGCGGGCGTCGCCGGTGATAACAAGGAAGCGCCATGGCCGCAGCCGCTTGTGATCGGGCGCGGCCACCGCGGCCTGGAAGGCGCGGGCGAGTGCTGCGTCGTCAGGCGCGGGATCAACAAGGCGTCCAACCGTGCGCCGCGTTTGCATGGCGTCGAGTGCATCCATCTTCAACTTTCCTGTTTCAGATCAGCGCGTCCGCGCAAGCGTTGTGCGTAGCATAATGCAAAACGGCCGCCGTGCTTGCGCATGGCGGCCGTTGTAAATGGAAATTCTCTAACTTAACGGAACACGGACTGCGGTGGCGCACCGGCTGGCGGACCGAAGCCAGGCTGCGGGGGCGGCGGAGCCGGTGCGGCTCGCGCGGCGGGTGCAGGATTCGGGCGTGGCTTCTTCGGCGGGGCTGCCTTCTTGCGCGGCGGTGGCGGGGGAGGCGGCGCTATTTCAAGCGCGGCAAAAACCGGGCTCGGATCGACACGAACACTATCGGCGGCGCCCGATTCCGGGAGGTCCCCGCCTTCGCGCGCTGTCGTGATTGTCACCGGAATGGAATGGGGCAGATAGCCTTGCAGCGAGAAGCTGACGACCGTGGTGCCGTTGGCGGGAAGTGCGAGCGTGCAGGGCGTGCGGCAGCCGGGGCCGGTCGGCGCCTTGGCTTCCGCACCCGCGGGCTCTGATTCAACACGCACGCTTGCACTGATGGGCGCGGTCTTGAACGCCGACATGTCCATGCTTGGCATCGACCAGTTCATCGATCCGCATGCCGAGAGCGACACACCGCAAGCCATTATCGCGAGAACACGTTTCATCATAACCACCCGTGGGACCTGAATTATCAGCCCGTAGACACTATGACGCACCATAACGAACGGGGTCCGGATCGCGCAACCTGACGCAGATTCACGCAAGGGCGGGTCGGGGGTACGCTTGGGGTAATGTGAAATGCCGAAGGTCCCGGCCAGTGGTCCAATGACACCGGATTTACGTCAATTTGAGGGGTATTTTCGAAAAGTAGAGGGAATGGCGGGCGGTTCTCGCATCGCCTCACGTTTGCAGCGCGGCGAAAACCGGCGCTGCAAGTTAACCATACCGCGAATAGTCGCTGCCTTTAGCCAGCGGAACAGGCCGAAGAGTCACTGCCATTTCCGGGTCAGCGTCCGCACTGCGGCCGGCAATTCATCGAAACTGCTGATGACGATATCGGGACCCAGCTCCGTCACCGGCGTGTCGGTGTAGCCGAAGTCGACCGCAATGACGGGAATGCCGGCGGCACGCGCCGTCGCGATGTCGGTAATGGAATCGCCGACCATGATCGAGCGCGAGATGTCGCCGCCCGCCGCCGCAATGGTTTTGCGCAGCACTTCGGGATTGGGCTTCGCGATCTTGAACGTGTCTTGTCCGCAGATGGTCACGAACCGCGACGACAGCTGGAGCGCATCGAGTAATCGCACCGATAGCCATTCGAGCTTGTTAGTGCAGACTGCAAAGGTGTGGCCATCCGCAGCCAGCGTGTCGAGCGCGGTGTGAAGGCCGGGGAAGGGTTGGGAATGGTCGGCGATATGCTTGGCGTAGTAGTCGATGAAATCGGCAGTGAGATCGTCAAGTCGTTCAGGCGTAACTGAATGGCCGTCGTTGGCGAGGCCTTGCTCCAGCATCCGGCGGGCGCCGCCGCCAATGGCTTCACGCGCTGCTCCATAAGCGACGGCGTTGAAACCTTCGCGGGTGAGAATCACGTTGAGGGTTTCGATGAGATCCGGCGCGGTATCGACCAGCGTGCCGTCGAGATCGAAAATGATGGAAGTCTTGGTCGTGCTCATTGCCACTTAAGTAATACAAATTCCTGCCCATGGGGACGGCGGAAAGCCGCAGGGCACAGGAAACTTGGCAGCGCCAATGAGTCCCCTGCGGGAACCCGTCCACCCGATAAATAGCTGCAAATTCAACGTCCGAAGCCCCGGGATGGGCTGATGTTTCCCTAGGCGGGGAACCCGGATGACGCTAGAACAGTCAGCCATTCAACGACAAGGCACGTCTCGTAGGCATGGATATCGAAAAGCTCAAGCGCGCTGCGGCCGCGCGCGCCCTCGATATGGTGCAGCCAGGAATGAAGCTCGGCCTCGGCACCGGCTCGACCGCCAAGCATTTCGTGGAACTGCTCGCGGAACGCGTGCAGGGCGGACTGTCCATCGTCGGCGTGCCGACGTCCGAAGTGACGCGGCTCCAGGCTGAAAGTCTGGGTGTGCCGCTGACGACCCTGGAAGAAACGCCCGAGCTTGACCTGACCATCGATGGTGCCGACGAAATCGCGCCGGACCTGAGTGTGATCAAGGGCGGCGGCGGCGCGCTGCTGCGGGAAAAGATCGTGGCCGCTGCGTCGGCTCGCATGATTGTGATCGCAGACGTGACGAAATGGGTTCAGGTTCTGGGTCGTTTTTTGCTTCCGGTTGAAGTCAACGTGTTTGGCTTTGCGGCGACCCGTCATGCTGTCGAAAAAGCGGCCGCCGAGATGGGATGTCCCGGCCCGGCGCTGCTGCGGCGGACCAAGGAAGGCCATCCTTTTGTCACGGATGGAGGACATTGGATTCTCGACGCGGCGCTGGAGCGCATTCCAGATCCGGCGGCGCTGGCGGCGCGGCTCTGCCAAATTCCCGGTGTTGTGGAACATGGACTTTTCATTGGGCTGGTGACGACCGCCATTCTCGCCGATCCGGCAACCGGCATTCGCGTCATCGACAAGTAGAAGAAAACAACCAGAAAATATGACCCTGAAGGAGTGGACTATGAATTTCAGATTGTCGTTGCGTGGCCTGTCACTGGTCGCCGCCATTGCCTTCGCGGGCTTTATTTCCACCAGCGCATGGGCACAGCCGCGTCCGACTCCGCCATCGAATCCGAATCCCTCTGCAACTGCGGTGAACCTAGCCAAGGAGTTGCTGGCATTGAAGGGCGGTGTTGAAATGTTCGACAGCATGGTGGCCGGCGTCATCGAGAGCGCCAAGAATGCCTTTTTGCCGACCAATCCAAGTCTGGCCAAGCCGCTGAACGAAGTGACCGCACAGTTGCGCAAGGAGTACGAGCCGAAGAAGGCCGAGGTTTACACCGAGGTTGCGCGGGCCTACGCGAGCCGCTTTTCTGAAAATGAATTGAAAGAATTGCTGGCGTTTTACCGGACCACGCTCGGCAAGAAAGTTTTGACCGAGGAGTCGCTCGCGGTGGAAGACGGTTTTAAGCGTGCGCAGGACTGGGCCAATACGTTTTCCGAGCAGGTCATCACGCGCATGCGCGTCGAGATGAAAAAGAAGGGCCACGATCTCTGATGACTGCGGCTGCTGACGTCGATCTGTTCGTCATCGGTGCCGGCTCGGGCGGTGTGCGTGCTGCGCGCATCGCCGCGGGCTATGGCGCCAGGGTCATGGTGGCGGAGGAGTATCGTGTCGGCGGAACGTGTGTCATTCGTGGCTGCGTGCCCAAGAAGCTGCTGGTCTATGCCTCGCGGTTTCATCACGAGTTCGAGGATGCCGCGGGTTTCGGCTGGACGGTTCCTGAAGCCAAGTTCGACTGGGCGAAGCTGATCGCCAACAAGGACAGGGAAATCGACCGGCTGGAGGCGGCCTATGTGGCGAACCTTACCAAGCCCGGCGCGCAGATCGTGCGCACGCGCGCGACGATCAAGGATGCCAACACCATTGCGCTGGCGAGCGGCGGCACGGTCAATGCGAAGCACATCCTGATCGCGACCGGCGGCTGGCCGTTCGCCGGCGAGAATATTCCCGGCATTGAGCATGTGATCTCGTCGAACGAGGCTTTCCATCTGCCGGAGTTGCCACGCCGTATCGTGATCCAGGGCGGCGGCTATGTTGCGGTCGAGTTTGCCGGCATCTTCGCGGGCCTCGGTTCCGAAGTGACCATTGTCTATCGCGGCGAAAATGTGCTGCGTGACTTCGACGACGACGTGCGCATGCATGTGCGCGCTGAAATGGAAAAACGCGGCGTGAAATTCGTGTGTGGCCATACCGTCACGGCAGTTGAGGCGGCAGGCGGCAGCTATGGGGTCAAGCTGGGTGACGGCTCGCTGATCGATACGGACAAGGTAATGTTCGCGACCGGCCGCAAGCCGAACGTGAAGGGGCTTGGCCTCGAGAATGCAGGCGTCAAGCTCGCGGCCAACGGCGGCATCGCGGTCGATGAATTCTCCCGCACCTCGGTTTCTAATATCTATGCCGTTGGCGATGTTACAAACCGCATCGCACTGACTCCGGTCGCGATCCGCGAAGGCCATGCCTTTGCCGATACGGTGTTCGGTAACAAGCCGACCAAGGTCGATCATGCCAACGTACCGACGGCGGTTTATTCCGAACCGGAAATTGGCGTCATCGGCATGACCGAGACGCAGGCGTGCCGGGATTTCCGCCGGGTCGATATCTACAAGGCAACGTTCAGACCCATGAAGGCGACGCTGTCCGGCCGCGACACCCGCGTCCTGATGAAGCTCGTCGTCGATGGCGAGACCGACCGCGTGCTGGGCTGCCATATCGTCGGCGAAAGCGCGGGCGAGATGATCCAGTTGATTGGCATCGCGGTCAAAATGAAGGCCACCAAGGCCGACTTCGACGCCACCATGGCGGTCCATCCCACCATGGCCGAGGAACTGGTCACCATGCGCACCCCGACCGCCCGGTACGGGCTGGCCGCTGCCGAATAGCGCGCTCCGCACCCAAAAAGCCCTAAATTCAGGCCCCTCCGCCGATCTGGCCTCTGGCGGCACCTATCGTGTATAAGCTGCGCCAGCTACGAAAGAATTTGGCGGCTGTGCCGCCCGTTCCTATGTGTGGACCGGGACTGCCGCTGTTGGGAGTTGGAGTGATGGCCGAGCGTTGGTCGCCAGATAGCTGGCGCAAGAAACCCGTGCTGCAGGTTCCGGATTACCCGGATGCCCGCCTGCTTGCCGATGTCGAGAAGCAGCTCGCGACGTTTCCGCCGCTGGTTTTTGCAGGTGAGGCACGCGCGCTGAAGGCGCATCTCGGCCGCGTCGCCGCGGGCGAAGCGTTCCTGCTGCAGGGCGGCGATTGTTCCGAGAGCTTCGCCGAACACGGCGCCAACAACATCCGCGACTTCTTCCGCGTCTTCCTGCAGATGGCGGTGGTGATGACGTTCGCCGCGGCATCGCCGGTGGTGAAGGTCGGCCGTATCGCCGGCCAGTTCGCCAAGCCGCGCTCGTCGCCGATGGAAAAGAAGGACGGCATCGAGCTGCCGAGCTATCGCGGCGACATCATCAACGACACGGCATTCACGCCGGAAGCGCGCATTCCCGATCCGCGCCGCCAGCTTGAGGCGTACCGCCAGTCGGCGGCGACGCTCAACCTGCTGCGCGCCTTCGCGACCGGCGGTTACGCCAACCTCAAGAGCGTCCACGACTGGATGCTTGGCTTCGTGAAGGATTCGCCGCAGCAGCGTCGCTACGCCGAACTCGCCGACCGCATCTCGCAGGCGCTCGGCTTCATGCAGGCCTGCGGCCTCGATCTGGAGAGCCATCCCGAACTGCGTTCGACGGAATTCTATACCAGCCACGAGGCATTGCTGCTCGGCTACGAGCAGGCGATGACCCGCGAGGATTCGACGCAGCCCGGCAACTGGTACGACACGTCGGGCCACATGGTCTGGATCGGCGACCGCACGCGCCAGTTCGATCACGCGCACATCGAATACTGCCGTGGCATCAAGAATCCGTTGGGCCTCAAGTGCGGCCCGTCGCTCAAGCCCGACGACATGCTGCGCCTGATCGACATCCTCAATCCGGACAACGAGGCCGGCCGGTTGACGTTGATTGCCCGTTTCGGCGCCGACAAGGTTGGCGACCACCTGCCTGCGCTCATTCGCGCCGTCGAGCGCGAAGGCCGCACGGTGGTGTGGTCGTGCGATCCGATGCACGGCAACACGATCACCTCGGCGTCGGGTTACAAGACCCGGCCGTTCGACCGTATCGTGCAGGAAGTGAAGAGCTTCTTCGAGGTTCACGCGGCGGAGGGGACCTATCCCGGCGGCGTGCATCTCGAAATGACCGGCAAGGATGTCACCGAATGCACCGGCGGTGCGCGTGCCGTCAGCGACGAGGATCTCAACGACCGCTACCACACGGCCTGCGATCCGCGTCTCAATGCCGATCAGTCCATCGAGCTTGCTTTCCTGATTACGGACTTGTTGCGGGAAAAGCGCGCGCCCAAGGCCAAGCCATTGGCAGCTGTGTCGGGGCTTTAATATCGAGCCGGAATACCTAGGTAAGGGCGGTCCACGACGGACCGCCCGGTCCAGGAGACTTTCACATGCGCGCACCCACGCTGTTCATTTCCCATGGGTCGCCGATGCTGGCGATCGAGCCTTCGCCGGCGCGCGATTTCCTGATGGCGTATGGCAAGACGCTGCCGAAGCCCGATGCCATCGTGATTGCGTCGGCGCATTTCGAGACCGAAATCCCCGCCGTCGTTACCGACGCGCAGCCGGACATGATCTACGACTTCGGCGGCTTTCCCGATGCGCTGTTCAAGATTGTCTATCCAGCGCCCGGCCAGCCGGAAGTCGCGATGAAGGTCGCGCATCTGATCCACGACAGCGGATTGCAGACTGGCGTGATTTCCAGCCGCGGTTTCGACCACGGCACATGGGTGCCATTGTCCTTGATGTTCCCCGATGCCGACATTCCGGTGGTGCAGATTGCGATCCAGCCGCACCTCGGCACGGCACACCACGTCGCGCTCGGTCGCGCGCTGGAGTCGCTGAAAGAGCAAAACATCATGGTCATCGGGTCGGGCTCGGCGACGCATAACCTGCGCGAGTTCTACAACCATCGTCACATGAAGCCCGACGAAGCGCCGGATTGGGTGCTCCAATTCGACGAATGGGTGCGTGTCAGGGTGCAGGAAGGCGACACCCAGCAGTTGATCGATTACCGCAAGCTGGCGCCGCACGCCGCGCGCAACCATCCGACCGAGGAACACTTCCTGCCGCTGCATGTGGCGGTGGGGGCGGCGGGCGAGGGCGCCAAGGGCGAACTCCTGCATTCGAGCTATGCCAACGGCGTTCTCTCGATGGATGCTTACGTTTTCCACTAACTGTCCCGGCGGCGCGTGATTGCCGTGCGCCGCCCTGGACGCTAAACCTTCCCCATGAACACGGACACCAAGCCCGCCGACCGCCTGGCCATCGCGATGGCGCAACTCAATCCGATTGTCGGCGATGTCGCCGGCAATACGGAAAAGGCGCGGCGCGCGCGCGACAAGGCCAAAGCCGACGGCGCGGATATGGTTGTCTATCCCGAGCTGTTCATTTCCGGTTATCCGCCGGAGGACCTTGTCCTCAAGCCGGCGTTTCAGGCCGCTTGCCGCGCTGCCGTCGAGGCGCTTGCGCGCGAGAGCGTGGGCGGCCCGGCGCTGGTGATCGGTACGCCGTGGGTCGATGATGGCAAGCTCTATAACGCGGTAGCACTGCTCGAAGGCGGGCGCATCGCGGCGCTGCGCTTCAAGGTCGATCTGCCGAACTATGGCGTGTTCGACGAAAAGCGCGTGTTCACGCCAGGCCCGATGCCGGGCCCGGTGAGCTTTCGCGGCGTGCGTATCGGCCTGCCGATCTGCGAAGACATCTGGGGCCCTGAGCCGGTCGAATGCATTTACGAAACCGGCGGTGAAATCCTGCTGGTGCCGAATGGTTCACCCTATCGCCGTGGCGTTGTCGATGAGCGTTTCAATGTCGCTGTCGCACGCGTCACGGAAACCGGGTTGCCGCTCCTTTATGTCAATCAAGTTGGCGGGCAGGACGAACTCGTTTTCGAGGGCGGTTCCTTCGCGCTGCAATCTGATGGTTCGCTCGCCGCACAACTCGGAACATTCCGCGAGGAGGTCGTCACCACGCAATGGACGCGCGGCACCGATGGCTGGCGTTGTGAAGGCCAGATCGCGAAAGTCACCGAAGGCGATGAGGCCGACTATTCCGCCTGCATGATGGGATTGCGTGACTACGTCGAGAAGAACGGATTTCCCGGGGTCGTGCTGGGCCTTTCCGGTGGCATCGACTCGGCGATCTGCGCGGCGCTCGCCGTCGATGCGCTGGGTGCGAAGCGTGTGCGCGCCGTGATGCTGCCGTATCGCTACACCTCGCAGGAGTCGCACAGCGACGCCGAATTCGTCGCGAAATCGCTCGGTATTCAGTACGACGTGGTGCCAATCGCGAGCGCTGTCGAAGGACTGGAGGCCGCGGTCGAACCGCTTTTCAAAGGCATGAAGCGCGACGTCACCGAAGAGAACCTTCAGGCGCGCGCCCGTGGCGTCATCCTGATGGCGATCTCCAACAAGTCCGGCGCGATGGTCGTCACGACCGGCAACAAGTCGGAAATGTCGGTTGGTTATGCGACGCTCTACGGCGACATGAACGGCGGGTTCAACCCGATCAAGGATCTCTACAAGACCGAAGTGTTCCGCTTGTCGCGGCTGCGCAACCAATGGAAGCCTGCCGGCGCGCTGGGTCCCGATGGCGTCGTGATTGCCGACAACATCATCACCAAGGCGCCGACGGCGGAATTGCGCGAGAACCAGAAGGATCAGGACTCGCTGCCGCCGTATGATCTTCTGGACGCGGTGCTGGAGCGGCTGGTCGAGCGCGAGATGCCGATTGCCGCCATCGTCGCGGAAGGCTTCGACCGCGACACGGTGATACGCGTGGACCGCATGCTCAACCTCGCCGAATACAAACGCCGCCAGGCCGCGCCGGGGGTGAAGGTGACGCTGCGCAGCTTTGGCCGTGACCGCCGCTATCCCATCGTCAATAAATTCCGCGATCCCGGCACGCCGTTGCCGGAGCCCGATGTGTCGATTGCGCAGGGTTCTGTCGCGAAGGCAGAGTCGTTCGATTATTGAGAATTTCTATCGCGTCGGATAGCTGGACGCCGGTCCGACCGAGCGGATGGCGCTGCCGGTTGTCGGCGCTGCACTGGCTGCCGGAGCTTCCGCAGCGGCGGGCGCCTTCGGCGCGGCTGCGCCTTGCTGGCTGTTGCGGGCCGGAGCCGGACGCGGCGGCTGCGCCAGCGCCTTCGACTTTTCATCGGTTACGACAATATCGCCGCGTTCGACGGTGCCGTCGCGGGTCTGCCCCATCGCATCGGCCCAGCTCTGTCCGACTTTGCGGCAGCTGCAGGCGGCGTCGAACTGCTGGCGATAGCGAAATGCATTCGGAAGATCGGTATAAGGCCGTCCGCTGATCGACATGGCCGAGCGCTCGTCTTCGTTGGTGCGGTGGGAGTAGAGCGCGACATCGGAAGCCGGGCATGTCGCCTTGCAGGCTGCTTCGTCATCGATGAAGCGCGCCGACGTGGTCGCGAACGAGATCGGATAGTAGTAGCCATCGCAGGTGCGGACGCACAGCGTGCGGAACGTGCCGCCCTGCGAGACATCGATGCCGCCGTAGTTCGAGTTTCCGCCGAACAGGTTGTCGAACAATCCGCGGGGCTGCGCCGCAGCGCGATACTGCGGGCCGCAATTGTTTTGCGAAAGCGCGATCAGCACGCTTTGGCGCTGGCTTTCCTGCTCGCCGGTGCCGCCGGATTGTGAACGCTGGGCATCGTTCATGGCGCGGTCAAGATTCTGGCGCGCCTGTTCGATCTGGTTGTTGAGGCCGTTACATTGTGGCGGCTGGTTCGAGAAGATCGAGAAAAACCCGTTCGATTGGCAGCCGAGCCGGCGCGATTGCGCCACCATGCGGTCGAGGTCCGCCTGCTGGCGGTTCACGGCTTCGTCAGTCCGCTTGATCTGCGCGGCACGCGCCGGGTCGCCGACGCCGCGGTCGATGGCGCCCAACTGGTTCTCAAGCCTCGCGCAAACCGAGTTCGCGTTTTGGCTGACGGGCGGCTGGCCGCTCGGATACGCCTGCGGCGGTAGTGCTTGCTGTGGTTGGCCGATGGGGGCGGGCGGCGTCGGCGCGCCGAAAATCTGGGCGGATACTGGCGCGCAAAGGGCGACGCCAGCCACGATCAGGCCGGTCGCCAGAATGGTCCGAAGTGAAGGCCGCCGGAATAGTCGCTGCATCGTCAGGTCGGCCCGTTCCATTGCTGCGTTGCCTATCCGTGCCTGGATGGCGGCTTTACCAGATTACTAGAGTCGCTTTGTGGCGTCCCCGTCCGGGAACCGGCTTTTCTAGCCTCGGTGTTCAGTCCCCACAGGACGCCAGCGATAATAATGGCGGCCCCGGCGAATACGAACACATCAAGCTGCTCGCCATAGAAGGTCCATCCGACGATTGCAATGAGCGGTAACCGCATGAAATCGAGCGGTATTACCACGGTAGCATCGGCGACCTGGAGGGCGCGGGTAAGGCAATAGTGGGCACTCAGACCGGCGATGCCGATGCCGAGCATGGGGACGATGCTGCCGGCGGTGATTTTTTGGAAAAACAGCGGGTCGCTGCCGATGTAGCCGAGCGGCAGTTGGATCAGGTTCATCCAGAATACGATGGCAAAGGCGGTTTCGGTGGTGGTCAGTTTCTTGGTGACGATGTTGGTGGTCGCGTAGCCGAAGGCCGCCACCAGCACCATCAGAGTCGCCGGATTGAATACGCTCACGCCCGGTCGCAGGATGACCAGCACGCCGATGAAACCGCAGATCACCGCGCCGATGCGTGCGCGAGTCATTTTTTCGCCGAGGAACAGGAATGCTAGCGGCACGGTCCATGCAGGCATCGTGAATTCAAGCGCGAACACGGTGGCGAGCGGCAGCAGCGTCAGGCTCCACGCCCACAGATACTGCGAATTGAAATGGATGCCGTTGCGCAGGATGTGCATTCGGAACCGCGTAAGCGTTATCTCCCGCCACAAGCTGGGCTTCACCAGCGCAATGGCAATAAGGATGATCATGCCGATGGCGGTGCGGATGGTCAGGATTTCAAAAATCTTGAACGCGCCGGCGAGCGCGCGCACCGACAGCGCCATCGCCGAGAACGACAACAACGTGCCGATCATCCACAGCACTGCTCGAACGAGATTGGCTGATGTCACGGGAGGTCTGTCACCTTGCTGCGATGTGAAGAAACGACGCGATGGAGTGACGAAGGTGCGTGATGAAATTTACTCGGCGTCCGGCTGGTTTTCAGGCTTCGCCTGTTCGAACGCCGGGAGTTTCTGGCAGGCGGCGTCGGCGGCGACGATCTTCGGATACTTGGCGAGATCGACCTTGAAGCGCCGCGCATTGTAGAGCTGTGGCACGAGACAGACGTCGGCGAGTGTCACCTGATTTCCAAAGGCGTAGGTGCTGCCGGGCAGCAGGGCTTCGATAGCGTCGAGGCCGGCGATGACCCAGTGCTGATACCACGCGTTCACAGCAGCTTCGTCCTGCTTCATCTGCTTGCGCAGGTAGGTGAGCGGCGAGGTGTTATTGAGCGGATGAATGTCGCAGGCGATGATCTGCGATACGGCGCGTACCTGCGCGCGTGCGACCGGGTCCTTCGGCAGCAACGGAGGCTGCGGCGCGACTTCGTCGATGTATTCGATGATGGCGAGCGACTGCAGCAGGATCGTGCCATCGTCGAGCTTGAGGGCCGGAACGCGCATCTGCGGATTGACTGCGCGGAATCCGGCCTCGAACTGCTTGCCGCCGTCCTTGGTCAGATGGATCGACGTCGAGCCGTAGTCCATGCCCTTGAGGTTGAGCGCGATGCGGAGGCGAAAGGCCGCCGACGAACGGAAATAGTTATAGAGATGCACGTTGCCTCCCAGGCGCATGATCCCGAAAAGTAGGCTTCCGGTTTTCGGATCAGATCATGCGCAAATTGTTGCGCCGGGACATTACCGTCCGGGTGGGCAGGCTGTCGAGGCAATGAAGGCAGTTGGCAACGCAAAGCAGCCGCCCGGAAATAGGGGCGGCTGAGCAACCTCAGTAAAATGAGATGTGGAAGCCTTAGCGGCTGCACTCGATGGCGACGTATTCCTCGCACACGCCGCGCGGGCAGTTCTCTTTTTCACCGGGGATCGCGCCGGTGATGTCGTCGCGATCGACCCTGCGGAACGACAGCGCCTTGGAGAACTCCTTGGATTGGCAATAGGACGTCGCAATGGCGTCGCCGCATTTGCCGCCGGTGGCGAGGCAACGGTCGACGCCGTAGCCGCCGGCATTGCTGGTGATGATGAAAAGGCGCTTTTCGGCGCTCGCTGGGGCAAGCGCGAGCATCATGGCAATCGACGCTATGGCCGCAATGGAAACGCGCATCGGATGACTCGCTTAGTTGATGCAGCGGAATGGCCGCAGAAGCTGCATGCTGATCGCTAGAATGCGCCTGAAACCTTTAAGGTGCCGTTAACCGAGAGGGTTCACTTACCTCCTCTTATTGCTGAGGTTTCCGGCGGCGGCGGGCAGCATACTCCAGTAACCGCGGTGCGCTTTCGCCGCCTAAACCCTTGACGGCGAGGGCGGTTTTGCCCAATGTCCCGGCCCATGAACGGTCTTTTCGCAATCCCCGGCATTTGCCGCGAGATTATTCGCTAGCGTCCTTCGCTGGCTGCGGCCGTCTATTCTCACATCGAGACGATCGGACGCCAAGCCAGCGCAGGCTGGAGTTGTCATGACGTTAAAGCTTTACGATACCCTGACGCGCGCCAAGCGGGACTTCGTGCCGCTCGATGACAAGCGTGTGCGCATGTATGTGTGCGGGCCTACGGTCTACGACTTCGCCCACATCGGCAACGCGCGGCCCCTGATCGTATTCGACGTGCTGTTCCGCCTGCT
This sequence comes from Hyphomicrobiaceae bacterium, assembly GCA_947472885.1. Taxonomy (GTDB): domain Bacteria; phylum Pseudomonadota; class Alphaproteobacteria; order Rhizobiales; family Xanthobacteraceae; genus CANJBX01. The sequence goes on along the minus strand of CANJBX010000041.1, from coordinate 19,878 downwards.
GCGCCACCTTCATGGCGACAGCCACGTCACCTACGTGCGCAACATCACGGACGTGGACGACAAGATCAACGCGCGTGCCGCCGAGCGCGGCATCTCCATTCGCGAACTGACCGAGACGACCTACAATAACTTCAAGGAAGATGTGGCGGCGCTGGGCTGCCTGCCGCCGAGCGTCGAGCCGCGCGCGACAGAATACATCAGCAATGCGTCGGCTTCGACCGACATGGTCCGGCTGATTGGCAAGCTGATCGCCAATGGCAATGCTTATTTGGCGGAAGGGCATGTCCTGTTTCATGTGCCTTCGATGCCGGACTACGGCAAACTTTCCAATCGTCCACTCGACGAAATGGTCGCCGGTGCGCGCGTCGAAGTTGCGCCCTACAAACGCGACCCTCAGGATTTCGTGTTGTGGAAACCGTCGCCACCGGAACTGCCGGGCTGGGAAAGCCCATGGGGCCGTGGCCGTCCGGGCTGGCACATCGAATGCTCGGCGATGTCGGCTGCGCTGCTCGGCGAAACGTTTGATATTCATGGCGGTGGCATCGATCTCGTCTTTCCGCATCACGAAAACGAAATCGCGCAGTCGCGCTCGGCGTTCCACACGCACGGGATGGCAAACTACTGGATGCACAACGGCTTCCTGCAGGTCGAAGGCGAGAAGATGTCGAAGTCGCTCGGCAACTTCTTTACGATCCGCGAAGTGCTGGCCGACTGGCCGGGCGACGTGATCCGCGTTGCGATGCTGGCGAGCCATTATCGCCAGCCGATCAACTGGACGGTGAAGGGGCTGGAAGAGGCTGAGAAGGCGCTGACCTCATGGTTCGACGCTGCGGCAGGCGAGGCCGATCCGCGCCCGGCGCCGTCGGTCGTCGAGGCGCTCACGGACGATCTCAACACACCGAAGGCAATCGCGGAAATGCACGCGCTGCGCAATCGCGCTGGCCACAAGTCGCTTGCAGGTACGCTGGCATTCTTCGGGTTCCGCGCCGATGCCGTCAACGCATGGAAAGCCGCGCGCGCGCCCGCGCTCAAGATTTCCGAAAGTGAAATCCTGAAACAGATCGATGCACGGCTCGCTGCCAAGGCGGCGCGAAACTTCGCTGAATCCGACCGCATCCGCGATGAACTCGCAGCGCTTGGCGTCGTCCTCAAGGATTCCAAGGAAGGAACGACCTGGGAGATCGGGCGATGAGCGGCGTCGCCAACCCGAAACTCGCGCTGCGGCCGTACCTGCCGGCGGATGCTGCGATGCTGGCCGTCATCCTGCGCGCCAGCGTCGAGGAACTCACCGAAGACGACTACAACGAAGAACAGCAGGAGGCCTGGGCTTCCACCGTCGATGACGAAACCGATTTCGCCGCGCGGCTTGCCGAACGGCTCACGCTGGTAGCGACGCTTGGCGGCGCACCCATCGGCTTTGTCGCCCTGGAAGGCAACGACAAGATCGACCTTCTCTATGTGCATCCGGCAGCAACCGAACAGGGTGTCGCCGCCATGCTGTGCGACGCCATCGAGAAATTGGCGGCGGCGCGTGGCGCCGACAAACTCAAGGTCGAGGCGAGCGACACGGCGGAAGGTTTCTTCGCCCATCGCGGCTATGTCGCCCAGCAGCGCAACACGGTGCTGCGTGAAGGCGTCTGGCTCGCCAACACCACCATGCACAAGCAACTCGCAGCCAAAGCTGCAACCTGAGGAGCGCGTCATGAAACGTCCCGATACGCCGTTCCCGCGCCACTGGCGCTACTACATTGTTCTGAAATTCGTCGTCCTTGCCGCGGCAATCGCGCTCGCGCTCAAACTCTTCGGCGTCTGGTAAGCATCATGTCCCGTGAACGTCTCTACCTGTTCGATACGACCCTGCGCGACGGCGCGCAGACGAACGGCGTTGACTTCACGCTCGCGGACAAGATTGCCATTGCGGGCATGCTCGACAAACTGGGCGTTGATTACGTCGAGGGCGGCTATCCCGGCGCGAACCTGACGGATACCGAGCTTTTCTCCAAGGACCGCGATCTCAGGTGCACGTTCACCGCCTTCGGCATGACACGGCGGCCCGGCCGCTCGACCTCGAACGATCCGGGCCTTGCAACACTGTTGCAGGCCAAGGCTGACGCGATCTGCTTCGTCGCGAAGTCGTCGGAATATCAGGTGCGTGTCGCGCTGGAGACGACGCCGGAGGAAAATCTCGCTTCGATCCGCGACAGCGTGCAGGCGGCGAAGGATGCCGGCCGCGAGGTGATGCTCGATTGCGAACACTTCTTCGACGGCTACAAGGCTAATCCGCAGTTCGCGTTGTCCTGCGCGAAGGCGGCGTATGACGCGGGCGCCCGCTGGGTCGTGCTGTGCGACACCAATGGCGGTACGCTGCCGCACGAAGTCGAGAAGATCGTCGGCGACGTCGTGAAGGTCATTCCGGGCGATCACGTCGGCATTCATGCGCATAATGACACCGAGCAGGCGGTCGCCAATTCGCTGGCGGCGGTGCGCGCCGGCGTGCGCCATATCCAGGGTACGCTCAATGGTCTTGGCGAGCGTTGCGGCAACGCGAACCTGGTCTCGATCATCCCGACCCTGAAACTGAAATCCGAATTCGCCGACAGGTTCGAAATCGGCGTGTCCGATGCGCAGTTGAAATTGCTGGCGCATGCTTCGCGCACGCTCGACGAAATGCTCAATCGCTCCCCGAATCGCTACGCCCCCTATGTCGGTGAAAACGCCTTCGCGACCAAGGCAGGCATTCATGCCTCCGCCATCGTGAAGGATCCGCAGACCTATGAACACGTCGCGCCGGATAGGGTCGGCAACAAGCGCAAGGTGCTGGTGTCGGATCAGGCTGGCCGTGCCAATGTGATGTCGGAGCTGGATCGCATCGGCCTCAAGGTTGCCAAGGACGATCCGCGCATCGGGCATCTCCTCGAAGAGATCAAGGATCGCGAAGCCAAGGGCTACGCCTATGAGGCGGCCGACGCGTCGTTCGAGTTGCTGGCGCGCCGCAAGCTCGGCTCCGTGCCGCATTACTTCGATGTCAGCTATTTCGACGTGAAGGTCGAACAGCGTGGCAGCAACGGTGAGGCCAGCGAGACGCTGACGACCGCCGTGGTGAAGGTGAAGATCGACGGCGAGACGCTGATCTCGGCGGGCGAGGGCAACGGCCCTGTCAACGCGCTCGATGTCGCTTTGCGCAAGGACCTCGGCAAGTACCAGAAATTCATCTCCGGCCTCGAACTGACGGACTATCGGGTGCGTATCCTCAATGGGGGGACGGGCGCGGTGACGCGCGTCCTGATCGAAAGCCGCGACGAAACCGGCGAGCGCTGGACGACCATCGGTGTGTCGCCGAACATCATCGATGCCTCGTTCCAGGCTTTGATGGATTCGATCATCTTCAAGCTCGTGAAATCCGGCGCGCCAGCGTAACCCTCAGCGCGGGTCGAACATGATCGATCACGTTTCCATTGCGGTTCGAGACCTCGAACGCGCGACGCGCTTCTACGAAGTAGTGCTGGCGCCACTCGACTATACGCTGCGCGAAACGCGGGCCGGTACTGTCGCGTTCGGCAAACGTTATTCCGAGTTCTGGATCAATCTCCGCGTCGATATGCCGGAGTTGCCGGCGGATAACGGCACGCATATCGCGCTGCGCGCGCCCAGCATCATCTCGGTTGATATGTTTCACGCTGCCGCGCTTGGGGGCGGCGGGACGTCCGACGGCGCGCCCGGCCTGCGTCCGCAGCACGGCGAGGGCTACTACGCCGCGTTCATTCGCGATGCCGACGGCAATCGTATCGAGGCCGTGACGTTTGTCGGCGGGAAAGCGTAATCGCGCTTCCTACATCCTCTTGATAACGCCCGGAATGCCTTCTTCATCGGCTTCGCTGTGCTTTGCCGCCGCCGCGCGCAGCATGGGGAGAATGTCCTCCACCTTGTCTGCGATGCCGTATTCGAAACTCAGCGCCGAGTGGATAAAACCGTTGTCCTTCATGTGATCGAGCAATTCGACCAGCGGCTTCCAGAACCCGTTGATGTCGGCAAACAGGATCGGTTTCTTGTGGCGGCCGAGCTGCGACCAGGTGAGTTGCTCGACCAGTTCTTCCAGCGTGCCGATGCCGCCGGGCAGGGCGACAAAAGCGTCGGCACGATCGAACATGATCTGCTTTCGCTCGTGCATGTCGTGCGTCACGATCAGTTCGTGGGCGCCCTTGAAATCAAGTTCACGCGTTTTGAGAAATTCCGGGATCACGCCGACAATCCTGCCGCCGTTTTCGAACACGCCGCCAGCGACTGCACCCATCAGACCGTTCGAGCCGCCGCCATAAACGAGCGTTACGCCGTTTTCGGCCATGATTTTGCCGAAGGCGCGGGCGGTTGCCATGAAAGCGGGGTCTTTTCCTGCGCTGGAGCCGCAGTAGACGCAAATAGATCGAATCGTTGCCATAGGGCACATCTGGCATCGGCGAGTGCCCGAGGCAAGCCGTAAACAGCGGCAAAAAAGCCCTCGGATTGGGCGTTTTCCCGATGAATTCTGGGCAGTTAAGCTCTATATGGGGGACGAGTATCCCTCGACTGAAGTAAGGCCTGCGATTGCGCGGGCCGCGCCGGATTTTTTGATGAACGTCCACCAGGTGTCGCCAACGAACCCCAAGCCGCAGCCGGTTTCCGGCGAGCAGGGTGCGTTGCTGCGCACGCTTTATAATCTGTGGCCGTTCATCTGGCCGTCCGACCGGCGCGACCTGAAAATCCGCGTCGCGCTGGCGACCCTGCTGATGTTTCTTGCCAAGGCCGCTACCATGGCGGTGCCCTTCACTTTCAAATGGGCAACGGACGCCCTTGCCGTCAGCGAAGGCGCTACAGAAAATATTTCCTGGGTTGGATGGGCCCTTGCTGCACCGCTCGCGCTGACGGTTGCTTACGGCTTCACCCGCGTCGTGATGGCGCTGATCACGCAGGCGCGCGACGGCATGTTCGCCAAGGTCGCGATGCATGCGGTGCGCCGCATTGCCGTCATCACGTTCGAACACATGCACCTGTTGTCGCTGCGCTTCCATCTGGAACGCAAGACCGGCGGCCTCGCGCGCGTGCTGGATCGCGGCCGGCTCGGCATCGAAACCATCTCACGCATGGTGATCTTGCAGCTGCTGCCGACGGTGGTCGAAGTGGCGATGGTCGCTGCCGTGCTGCTCTATGTGTTCGACTGGCGCTATGTGGCGGTGATCACGGTCACGGTCACGCTCTATACAGTCTACACCTATTACGCGACCGAATGGCGTATTGGCATTCGCCGCCGTATGAACGACAGCGATACCGAAGCCAATACCAAGGCCATCGACTCGCTGTTGAACTTCGAGACGGTAAAGTATTTCAATTCCGAAGAGCGCGAGAGCAAGCGTTACGACCGTTCCATGCAGGGCTACGAAGAAGCGAGTGTGAAATCATACACGTCGCTTGCGGTGCTCAACGCCGGGCAGGCGGTGATCTTCACCGTGGGTCTCACCGGCGTGATGGCGATGTGCGTGATGGGCATTCGCAACGGCACCCAGACCGTCGGCGATTTCGTCATGATCAACGCCATGATGATCCAGCTTTACCAGCCGCTCAATCTGCTCGGCATGCTGTACCGCGAAATCAAGCAGGCGGTGATCGACATCGAGGCGATGTTCAGGATCCTGACGCGCGACCTCGAAATCGAGGATCGTCCGGGCGCGCTGCCGCTGGTCGTAACCAAGGGTGCGGTGAAGTTCGAGAACGTCGTATTCGCCTACGATGCTGCGCGACCGATCCTGCGCGATATTTCGTTCGAAGTGCCGGCAGGCAAGACCGTCGCCATTGTCGGGCCTTCAGGCGCGGGAAAATCCACGATCTCCCGGCTCCTCTATCGCTTCTACGACGTCTCCGGCGGGCGCATCACCATCGACGGACAAGATATCCGCGACATCAAGCAGTCGTCGCTGCGCCAGGCCATCGGCATGGTTCCGCAGGACACGGTGCTGTTCAACGACACCGTGCGCTACAACATCCGCTATGGCCGCTGGGATGCGACCGACGCCGAAGTCGAGAAGGCCGCCGACATGGCGCGCATCGACACATTCATCCGCATGACCCCGAAGGGCTACGACACCGAGGTCGGCGAGCGCGGCCTCAAGCTTTCCGGCGGCGAGAAGCAGCGCGTCGCCATTGCCCGCACGATTTTGAAAGCGCCGCCGATCCTGCTGCTGGACGAGGCGACCTCTGCGCTCGACAGCCATACCGAACGTGACATTCAGGACGCGCTCGATACCGTTTCGCAGAACCGCACCACACTGGTGATCGCGCACCGGCTCTCCACCATTATCGGCGCTGACGAGATCATTGTGCTGGAACATGGACGTATCGCCGAACGCGGCACCCATGCGGTGCTGCTTGCCAGCGGCGGTCTCTATGCCAGCATGTGGAACCGCCAGCGCGAAGCCGATGAAGCGCGCGAGAAGCTCGCCATGATCGGGGATACGGACGAGCAGCCTAACCGCAATCCACCCCTGTCAGAACAGAACACCCTCGATACAACGGCAAGCTTGTCCGGCGGAACGCCCGTCGAAGCCGACGCCGCGGAGTAGACAAATGTCGATTACCAATTCCATCCGTTCGCAGCTCGTCCCGGTTCATCCGGAGGGCTATCCGTTTATCGGCGCGTTTGCGCTTCTCAGCCTGATCCTGTTCTGGCTGTGGCCGCCGCTCGGCTGGATTGGCTGCATTTTCACGGCCTGGTGCGCCTACTTTTTCCGTGATCCGCCGCGCGTCACGCCGTCGCGCGAAGGCTTGATCGTCTCGCCGGCCGATGGCCGCGTCAGCCAGATCGCGAAAGTGTTGCCGCCGGCCGAGCTTGAGCTTGGCACCATGCCGCTGACGCGCGTGTCGATTTTCATGAGCGTGTTCGACGTTCACATCAACCGCTCGCCGTTCGCCGGCCGTATCGAACGCATCCGCTACAAGCCCGGCGTATTCCTCAATGCCGATCTCGACAAGGCGAGCGAGGACAATGAGCGCAACGGTTTCGTGATGGTCACGCCCGGCGGCGTCCGGGTCGGCCTGGTGCAGATAGCCGGCCTGATCGCGCGGCGCATCGTCAAGTTCACCAACGAAGGCCAGACGGTCGCGGCCGGCGAGCGCATTGGCATGATCCGTTTCGGTTCGCGGGTGGACGTCTATCTGCCCGAAGGCATCCAGCCGCTGGTCTCAGAAGGGCAACTCTCGCTGGCCGGCGAGACGGTCATCGCCGACCTGAAAACCGCTGATCCGGGCCGCACTTACCGGGTGGGTTAACGATATTGCCGCAGGGGCTGTGGCGACCCGGTTCCGCCATGGCGCCGCCCGAATGCTGTCGTTATATTCGCACCATGCGTGAACCCCTGTCGCAATCCTTCGCCCCTAAAAATCCACTCGGTAAACCGCGGCGTTTCCGCGCGATTCCGGTCCGAACCCTGTTGCCGAACCTTGTTACGTTGCTGGCGCTTTGCGCCGGCCTGACGGCGATCCGGCTTGCGGCCGAAAGCCGCTTTGACTGGGCGCTGGCCGGCATCGTCGCCGCCGCCGCCCTTGACGGTATCGACGGGCGCATCGCCCGCATGCTCAAGGGCACGTCGAAGTTCGGCGCCGAACTCGACAGCCTCGCGGACTTCGTCAACTTTGGCGTCGCTCCTGCATTGATCCTGTATTTCTGGGAACTGCATGTTCTCAAGTCGCCGGGCTGGATCGCCGCCATGGTGTTCGCGATCTGCGCCGGGCTGCGGCTCGCACGTTTTAACGTGATGCTCGACGACCCGGATCGTCCCGCATGGTCGGTCAATTTCTTCGTTGGCGTGCCGGCCCCCGCGGGCGCGATCTGCGTGCTGTTGCCGGTCTATCTGCAGTTTCTGAGCATCGTCAGCATCAATGTGCCGCCGGTCGTGACGCTGTTCTATACATTTGCCATGGCCGGCCTGATGGTGTCGCGGCTGCCGGTGTTCTCCGGCAAGAAGGTCGGCACGCGCGTGTCGCCCGAAATGGTGTTGCCGGTGTTCGTCGCCGTCGTCGCCTTCTGCGCGCTGTTCGTCAGCTATCCGTGGGAAGTGCTGACGGTCATGACGCTGGCCTTCCTCGCAACCTTGCCGCTCGGCTGGCTGTCGTATCAGAGCCATCTGCGCAAGGACGCGGAAGCGCTTGCCGCGAATGATGCAGGCGTTAATCCCGCCAACGCGGGCGAGGCCGTCGCGCTGGATGTGGCTCCCGAGCCGTCGCCGCCGGGTTCATCCGACGCCGACCGTCCGACCCGCCTGAACTGATCGTATCCATCCGATGCCTCGTGCCATCAAAGTTCTCGGACCTGGCGAAACGCGCGGCCGCGTCATCGATACGCTCATCCTGAATTCCGATCAGCGCCGTATGCAGCGTGGTACTGTGACGGGAGAGAAGGGCGCTTCTGTCACTTTCGACTTTGCCGAACCCGTTGGGCTACAGACGGACGATGTCTTGCTGCTCGACACCGGCGAAGCCGTCGAGGTCGTCGCAGCTGCGGAAGAACTGCTGGAAGTGCGCGGCGATATTCCGACGCTCTCCAGGGTCGCGCATGCGCTTGGCGACCGCCACCTGCCGGCGCAGATCATGCCAAACCGCATCCGGCTGCATCGCACCGACGGCGTCGAAGCCTTGATCGTTTCGCTGGGCGGCAAGGTTGCGCAGATCGAAGCGCCGTTCGAGCCGGAAGGCGGCGCCTACGCCGTCGCCGCGCATGCCGGTCACGGCCATGCGGATCACGCGCACGATCATCATGACCATCATCATCACGACGGCCATGATCACAGCCATTGCGGCCATGACCACCACGACCATGGTCATGCGCACGGAACTGCCGGTCACGGCCACCGCTAAAGGTCCTAGCGACTCCACACGGCGAAGCCGCTTCTTATCCACCCCCTGAAAACAAAAGCCGCTGCGCGCCTTCGCGCAGTTGCAAATGTCTGCCCACCCGGATATTCCGAGTGGGCAGAAAATCGGGGTGGGCAATTTTACATGGCATTCGAAGCCGCGCGGCGCGGCGGTTCACATGACTGACAGCGTGCAGCCTCCGCCGCGCGTCCAAGCGTCCGGCGCGTTCGGCCACGCGCTGGAGCGGCTGGCGGTCGCGTTTGCCTACACGGGTGGCGTCGTGGTGGCGGGTGTCGGCATCATGTCGGCGATCAGCATTGTCGGCCGTTCGGCGCTGGGCCGTCCGATCATCGGCGATTTTGAACTGGTGGAATTCGGCACCGCCGTCGCAGGCTCGTTGTTCCTCGCTTATTGCCAGACCAGTTACGGGCATATTGTCGTCGATGTCTTTACGCTCAAGGTCAGCGACCGGACCCGCAACTTCCTCGACCGTTTCGGCAGCCTGCTGATGGCCGTGATGTTCTTTGCGGTCGGCTGGCGGGCGATTGTCGGCACGTTCGATATGTTGCGCAGCCACGATACCACCATGCTGATGGGCGTGCCGATCTGGATTGGTTACGCGGGCACGGTGCCGGGCGTACTGCTCGCCGGGATAACCGCGCTGGCGCAGACTTTCGGCATTCTGGCGGCGGAGAAGCCCGCTCATGAATAAGGCCGAGATCGCCGGAATTTTCATTACCGGAATGATGGTGCTGATCGCGTTGCGCGTGCCGCTCGGCGCGGCGATGTTCATTGCGGGCGCTGCCGGTTACTGGTGGATGGTCGGCGATGCGGTGTTGCTCAACTACCTCAAGGGATTATTGTGGGCGCGCTTCTCGGTCTATGACCTCTCGGTCATTCCGCTGTTCCTGTTGATGGGGCAGATCGCGTCGGGCGCGGGGTTCTCGCGCGACCTGTTTCAGGCTGCCAACACACTCGTTGGGCATCGCAACGCGGGTGTCGCACAGGCCGCGATCATCGCCTGCGCGTGCTTTGGCGCGATCAGCGGTTCGTCGGTCGCGACCGCTGCGACGATGTCGCAGGTCGCGTTACCCGAAATGCGGCGGCTGAATTACTCCGACCGGCTTTCCTGCGGCACGCTGGCGGCGGGCGGTACGCTTGGCATTCTGGTTCCACCGTCGATTATTCTCATCGTCTATGCGCTGCTCGCCGAGCAGAGCATCACCAAGCTGTTCGCCGCGTCAATCATTCCTGCCATCATCGCCGCCATCGGCTACATGGTCGCCATCGCGATCTACGTCCGGCTTTATCCCGGCCATGCGCAGATTGCGCCGAAGGCGAGCGGGGCCGAGCGCCTTGCCGCCATCGGCAAGGCGTGGCCGATTGCGTCGATCTTCGTCATCCTGTTTGTCGGCATCTACGGCGGCTTCTTCACGCCGACCGAAGGCGCAGCAGTTGCAACAACCGCAACGCTTGGCCTCGCGCTGGCGCGGCGGCGCATGACATGGGTGCAGATTGCCCGCTGTTTCCTGCCGGCGGCGCAGGCGACGGCGATGATCTATACGATGCTGCTCGGCGGCGCGATGATGAACACGGCGCTTGCCGTGTCGCAGGTGCCCGCGGATTTCGCGGTGTGGACGGCGGGCCTGAATGTGCATCCGCTGCTGATCGTCAGCGGCTTCCTGCTCCTGTTTATCGTCCTGACCTGCGTGCTCGACGAACTGGCGATGATGCTGTTGCTGTTGCCGGTGCTTCTGCCGACCATTCTCGGTCTCGACCTGTTCGGGCTAACGGTCGAATACAAGGCGATCTGGTTCGGCATTCTCATGCTGGTCGTGGTGTCGGTCGGCTTGATTGCGCCGCCGGTCGGGCTTGACGTCTATGTGGTCCACAAGGTCGCCAAAACCGTGCCGATTGGCGAGATCTACCGCGGCATTATGCCGTTCCTGGTATCCGATGTGGTGCGGATCGTGTTGCTCCTGTTTGTCCCGGAGATTACCCTGTGGGCAGTCAGGCTGTTGAAATAGCCGTTCAAATAAAAACCATATGTAAGGAGAGGAATGCTCATGACCATCGCACGCCGTAATTTCCTGAAGCTGTCCGCGGGCGCCGCATCCGTGGCTGTCGCCATGCCGGCCATTCTGCGCACGGGTTATGCGCAGGCTCCGCAGGTCACGTTGAAGCTGCAGCAGCAGTTGCCGGCCGCCGCGCCGGTGCCAAAGAACTTCCTCGTGCCGTGGGCGCAGAAGATCGAGAAGGAATCCGGCAACCGCATCAAGATCGAACTCTATCCTTCGATGCAGCTCGGCGGCACGCCGCCGCAGGTCTACGATCAGGCGCGGGATGGCGTCATCGATATCACCTGGACGCTGCCGGGTTACACGCCGAACCGCTTTCCCAAGTCGGAAGTGTTCGAATTGCCGTTCATCGCGGGCAACGGCGAGCAGAACAGCCCGGCGACCTGGGCGTTCTACGAGAAGCATCTCAAGGACGAATACAAGGACGTGAAGATGCTCGCGGTCCAGACCAACGGGCCGTATCTCATTCACTGCAAGGGCAACGGCGTGCGCAAGCTGGAGGACATGAAGGGCCTCAAGCTGCGCGGCACTTCGCGCATGATCAACAAGATGATCGAGCTTCTCGGCGCAACGCCGGTAGGCATGCCGGTGCCGGCGGTGCCGGACTCGCTCTCGAAGGGCGTTATCGACGGCGCGCTGATTCCGTGGGAAGTCACGACGCCGCTGAAGGTGGCTGAACTCGTCAACACGCACACCGGATTCTCGGGCAACCGCAGCCTGTGTGTCGGCCTGTTCGTCACGGTGATGAACACCAAGCGTTACGAGAGCCTGCCGGACGATCTGCGCAAGGTGATCGACGCCAACGCCGGGCTTGAGACGTCGAAATGGGCCGGCAAGGTCCAGAATGACGGCGACGCGCCGGGCCTCGAAGTGGCGCAGAAGCGCGGCAACACCATCATCACCATCGACGCCACCGAGATGAAGCGCTGGCGCGCGGCGGCGGAACCGGCGGTCGAGTCCTGGATCAAGGACATGGAAGGCAAGGGCATCGACGGCAAGGCGCTGGTCGCCGATGCGCGTGCGATGGTCGAGAAGGCGGTCGGGCCGGCGAGCTGACGACCTGCTTTCTGACCTTCTGGGTGAAAATGAAAAGCCCGCCGCAAATCCTGCGGCGGGCTTTGGTTTTTTGCGGTGCCGGTCGCGCTACGCAGGCAGCGGATGGCCCGGCATCAGATCGTAAGGATGCTTCCAGCCCGGCAGCGCCTTGATGCGATCGAGCCATGGTCCGATGTTCGGATAGTCCTTGCGGATATCGAAGCCGAACTCCTCGGCCGGATAATAGAGATAGCCGACCAGCGAAAGGTCGGCGATGGTCGGCTTGCTGCCCAGCAGGAACGGCGCTTTTTCGAGCCGCTTGTTGAGAATGCCGAGGCTGCCGTCAATGCGGCCCTTGAGGAACGCCATCGCCGCCGGATCGCCCGCGGGCTTGGCAAAGTTCTTGAGAAAGCGGAACGGGCCGAGATAGCCGTTGAGCTTCTGGTTATCGAAGATGATCCAGCGCAGTGCTTCCAGCTCTTCGTCTTCACCTTGCGGCTGGAACTTGCCCGAACGCTTGGCGAGATAGGTGAGGATCACGCCGGACTGCGTGAGTTTCCGGCCGTTGTGTTCCAGCACGGGCGCTTCGCCCATTTCGTTGATCTCGTTGCGGAACGCTGGCGTGCGCTGGACGCCGCCCTTGAAGAAATCGACGAATACCGGCTCCCAGTCTGCACCGATGAGGTTGAGCATCAGTGCCGCGCGGTAGGCGTTACCCGATTGGGCGAAGCAATAGAGTTTGTATTCGGCCATGAAATTTCCTTGTGTCGAATGCGTGATGAGGCGCCGCGTCAGCGCATGGTCGGGATGGTGAACTCCGAACCTTCCTTGGTGCCGGAAGGCCAGCGCGAGGTGATGGTCTTGGTCTTGGTGTAGAAGCGTATCGAGTCCGGTCCGTGCTGGTTGAGATCGCCGAAGCCGGAACGCTTCCAGCCGCCGAACGTGTAATAGGCGAGCGGGACGGGGATAGCGAAGTTCACGCCGACCATGCCGACATTGACGCGCGAGGCGAAGTCGCGCGCGGTGTCGCCGTCGCGGGTGAAGATCGCGACGCCGTTGCCGTATTCGTGTTCGGACGGCAGCCGCACGGCTTCTTCGTAATCCTTCGCGCGCACGACCGAGAGTACCGGCCCGAAGATTTCTTCCTTGTAGATTGTCATGTCCGGCGTCACGTCGTCGAACAGGCAGCCGCCCATGAAGTTGCCGTTCTCGTAGCCCTGCAGTTTGAAGTTGCGGCCATCGACGCGCAGCTTGGCGCCTTCCTTGATGCCGGTCTCGACATAGCCCTTCACCTTTTCAAGGTGCGCGCGGGTAATCATCGGGCCGTAGTCGGCCTGCGCGTCGGTCGAGAGCCCGACCTTGAGGCTTTCCACGCGGGGGACAAGCTTCTCGATCAGCAAGTCGGCGGCCTTCTGGCCGACCGGCACCGCGACCGAGATCGCCATGCAGCGCTCGCCGGCCGAGCCGTAGCCCGCGCCGATCAGGGCATCGACGGCCTGATCCATGTCGGCATCGGGCATCACGATCATGTGGTTTTTGGCGCCGCCGAAGCACTGCACGCGCTTTCCGTGGGCGCAGCCGGTGGAGTAGATGTATTCCGCGATGGCCGACGAGCCGACAAAGCCGATGGCCTGAATCCGCTTGTCGGTAAGGAGCGTATCGACGGCCTCCTTGTTGCCGTTGACGACGTTGAAGATGCCTGGCGGCAATCCTGCCTCCAGGAACAGTTCGGCGATCCGCATTGGTACGCCCGGCGCACGCTCGGACGGCTTCAGGATGAAGGCATTGCCGCAGGCAATGGCCGGCGCGCATTTCCACAGCGGGATCATCGCCGGGAAGTTGAACGGCGTGATGCCGGCAACGACGCCGAGCGGCTGGCGGATCGAGTGGATGTCGATGGCGGGGCCTGCGCCGTCGGTGTATTCGCCCTTCATCAGGTGCGGAATGCCGCAGGCGAATTCGACGACCTCGACGCCGCGCTGAATGTCGCCCTTGGCGTCGGCAACGGTCTTTCCGTGTTCGGATGAAAGAAGCTGCGCAAGGCTTTCGTTTTCCTTGGCAATCAACTCAAGGAACTTGAACATCACGCGGGCGCGGCGCTGCGGATTGGTCGCCGCCCAGGCCGGCTGCGCCGCGGCGGCATTGGCGATGGCCTGCTCGACCTCAGACCTAGAGGCGAGGGCGACCTTGCCCTGCACTTCGCCGGTATTGGGGTTGAAGACGTCTCCGGCGCGGCCGGAACCGCCCTTCACCTGTTTTCCGCCGATGAAGTGTCCGATGTCGCGCATGGCGTTCTCTCCCGCAATTTCAAGCATTTCGGCGGGTTTTAGCAGCCGTCCGCCCGCTTTGATACGCGAATTGTCATGTTCCGGGCCCGGCAGGTCAAGCAATCGGTTCTCTTTAAGCGTCCTTTAAGTACGCGCCGCATAAAGTCGGGTCGTGCCACCGGGCAATCCGGCTGCACATGTTTTGCGTTGGGGAATTCTATGGATATCGCAACCATCGTCGGGATCGTGGCTGGTTGCGCGGTCATTACCGTCCTTATCCTGATGGGCGGCGATTTCCGGATGTTCTACGACATCCACGCGATCATCATTATTTTCGGCGGTTCGACCGCCTCGACCCTGATCCGCTTTCCGCTCAAGGAAATCATCCACGGCGTGCCGATGGGCGCGAAATATGCGTTCAGCATTCGCAGCACGACCCAGCGCGAACTGGTGGACGAACTGGCGGGCCTTGCCGAAATCGTCCGCAAACAGGGACCCATCGGACTTGAATCGGTGCAGACGGACGACTCCTTCCTGGCCAAGGGCATCCGCTACGTCGCCGACGGTTACGACGCCGAATTCATCCGCGACAACCTCGAGCGCGACCGCGACAACTTCCTGACCCATCTCGACGAAGGCCAGAAGATCTACCGTGCCTACGGCGATTGCGCCCCGGCGTTCGGCATGATCGGCACGCTGCTCGGCATGGTGCAGATGTTCTCCAACATGTCCGACCCTTCCAAGCTTGGCCCGTTCATGGCGGTCGCGCTGCTCGCGACGCTCTACGGCGCGCTGGTCGCCAACCTGTTCTGCCTGCCGCTGGCCGACAAGCTGCACGTCAAGCTGCTCGAGGAAGAAATCAGCCGCACGTTGATCATCGACGGCATCCTGATGATGCGCGATTCAAAGAGCCCGGCGCTGGTGCGCGAAATGCTGCTGGCCTACCTGCCGGAGAAGCACCGGCACGATGAAGGCGAGGCCGCAGCCGCGCCAGCGTAAGTAGTACGTCACGGCGGCCGGTAGAAAACCATGGCCAGAAAAAAAGCAGCACACGGTGGCGGTCACGGCTGGTTCGTGACATTCGCGGATCTCATGGCCTTGCTCATGAGTTTCTTCGTGATGCTGGTCGCGTTCTCCAATCAGGACGAACACAAGCTTCAGGTCGTCGCCGGCTCGATGCGCGATGCGTTCGGCGTGCAGAATGCCGTCCGCTATTCCGGCATCATCGAAGTGCAGGGCCTGCCGACCCGCGCCAAGATCAAGAACGCCGCGCATATTCCGCCCGAGGAAGCCAGCGGCAATCCCTCGCCGGAATCGCACGATCGTGACCGCCGCGAAGGCGTGCGCATCGCCAAGGACCGTTCTTTGGCGCTTGCCGCCGCGTCATTGCGTCAATCGCTGCAGGAACTCCCGGACTTCTCCGAGCTCTCCAAGAACATCATGATGGAAGAGACGAAGGACGGGCTGAACGTCGAACTGGTCGATCAGGATGGCCGCTCGATGTTTCCGGAAGGCTCCAAGCAGCCTTACGAGCGCACGCGCCGCGCACTGGCGAAACTTGCTGGACCTTTGAAGGCCGTTCCGTTCCGCATCACCATCACCGGACATTCGTCGGCCAGCAGGACGCCGTCGCGTCCGGGTTACGGCCCGTGGGAACTCTCGACCGATCGCGCCGGCGTCATTCGTCAGATCCTCGAAGGCGAGGGCGTTCCGGCGGCAAATTTCTTCGCGGTGTCAGGTAAGGCGGATACCCAGCCCCTGTTCCCGGACGATCCGTTCATCGCCGCCAACCGCCGCGTCACCATCACGCTGATGCGCGAGGAACCGCCGATCCCGGTCGACTTCAAGCCGTGATTTTATAACTATCTGATATTGCTTGTTAAAATTCAAGGTGCCGCTGCCATTATGGCGCGGGACAGGCATAAAATGCCGGTTTTATTGCTGTGACGGGGTGTTATAAGGACGCGCCTTGCTGCATGGCAGCTCAACTTAACCGGCGACAACAACGCTTTCATTCATGGCAGAACCGAGTCACGCGCCGGGCACCCCGGACGGGCAATCCATCGGCCATGCCAAACCGGCCAGCCAGATCGCTCTCGTCGTTGGCAGTGCCGGCGTCGTCTACGGCGACATTGGCACCAGCCCGCTTTACGCTTTTCGTGAAGCCGTAACGGCTGCGGTCGGCCACGGCGGCGCAATTACCAAGGAAATCGTCCTCGGCGTGCTGTCCATGATCGTATGGTCGCTCGTCGTCACTGTCACCATCAAGTACGTGATTATCCTGCTGCGCGCCGATAACAACGGTGAGGGCGGCACACTGTCGCTCACCGCGCTGGCGACACGCGCGCTGGGGCGGCGTTCGCCGTTTATCCTGATGCTGGGCATGATCGGTGCGGCGATGTTCTATGGCGATAGCGTCATCACGCCGGCGATCTCGGTGCTGTCCGCCGTCGAAGGTCTCAAGCTGGTGTTGCCGGCGTCCGAGCATTACGTCGTGCCGGCGACGGTGGTCATCCTGATCGGGCTGTTTGCTGTCCAGTCGCGCGGCACTGCAAAGGTCGCTGCATTCTTTGGCCCGATCATGGTGCTGTGGTTCTTGGTGCTGGCGGTGGCCGGCTTCACGCACCTCTTCGATAACCCGGTTGTGTTTGAAGCGCTCAATCCGCTGCACGCCGTGTTTTTCATGGTCAACCACGGCGTCATCGCCTTGGTGACGCTCGGCGCTGTATTCCTGTCCGTCACCGGCGGTGAAGCCTTGTATGCCGATCTCGGTCATTTTGGCCGCAAGCCGATTCAGACCGCATGGTTTGCCCTGGTGCTGCCATCCCTGATCGTCAACTATTTCGCGCAGGGCGCGCTGCTGCTGTCCGATCCTGCCGCGCTGGAAAATCCCTTCTATCTGCTGTTCCCCGCGCAGTTGCTGCCGGGGGTACTCGTGCTGGCGACATGCGCAACCATTATCGCAAGCCAGGCCGTGATTACCGGCGCATATTCGCTGACGCGGCAGGCGATCCAGCTTGGCCTTATTCCGCGCCTTGCAATCCGCCATACGTCGGCAACGCATCTCGGCCAGATCTATATCCCGCGCGTCAACGCGGCGCTGCTGCTGGGCGTGCTGCTGCTGGTCGTGACGTTCCGCACATCGAGCGCGCTGGCGTCGGCCTATGGCATCGCCGTTACGACGACGATGGTGGTCGATGGCATCCTTGGCTTCATCGTGATCTGGAAATTGTGGAAGTGGAACCCGTGGAGTGCCGCCGCCCTGATGGCGCCGCTGGTTTTCATCGACACGACATTCCTTGCTGCAAATCTCATGAAGGTCGTACAGGGTGCATGGGTGCCGCTGGTGTTCGGCGCCAGCATCGTCATCCTGATCGTCACCTGGCGGCGCGGCACGACCTTGCTGGCCGGCAAGACACGTCGCACCGAAGTTCCGCTCGCCGCACTGATCAAGAGCCTTGAAAAGAAAGCGCCGCATGTGGTACCCGGCACCGCGATCTTCCTGACCAGCGATCCGGAATCCGCACCCACCGCGCTGCTGCATAATCTCAAGCACAACAAGGTGCTGCACGAACATAACGTAGTGTTGACGATCAAGACGGCGGATACGCCGCGCGTTTCTGACGAATCCCGTGTGACGATGACGCAGCTCTCCCCGCTGTTCTCGCTGGTTGAACTGCGGTTCGGGTTCATGGAAACGCCGAACGTGCCGAACGCGCTCGCCATCGCCCGCAAGAAGGGCTGGCAATTCGATATCATGTCGACGTCGTTCTTCCTGTCGCGCCGCTCGCTCAAGCCGGCGGCGCATTCCGGCATGCCACGCTGGCAGGATCGGCTGTTCATTACCCTGGCGCGGTCGGCCAGTGACGCCACCGACTTCTTTCACATCCCCACCGGACGGGTGGTGGAAGTCGGTACGCAGGTTACAATTTAGCGTTTGCCTGCGGCACGAAACCGGCGTGAACCAGTTATCTGTTGCGGCGTATCTTTGAGGTAGCAAACCATGGAAACCGAAGTCACGGCTCCCGGCAAGGGGACCATTTCGGCCACCGATACGCCGGCGTCGAGCAACGACACTGGCCGCGCCCGCACCAGCTTTTGGCCGCTTACCCTCGGCAGTCTTGGCGTTGTCTACGGCGACATTGGCACCAGTCCGCTTTACGCGTTTCGCGAATCCATTCAGGCGGCCACCGGCGCGGGCGGTGTGCCGACCGAACCCATCGTGCTGGGTATTCTCTCCCTGATCATCTGGGTGCTTATCGTCGTGGTGACGCTCAAGTACGTCGTGGTCCTGCTCAGTGCCGACAACAACGGTGAGGGCGGCACGCTTGTCCTCATGGCGCTTGCGAACCGTGCGCTCGGCGGGCGCAGCGGACTTGTCACCCTGCTCGGCATCGCCAGCGGCGCATTGTTCTATGGCGATGCAATCATCACGCCGGCGCTATCCGTACTGTCGGCGGTCGAAGGATTGAAGCTCGCAACGCCCGCATTTGAGCCTTACGTCGTGCCGCTGACCGTCGTCATTCTGGTTGGCCTTTTTGCGGTGCAATCGCGCGGCACGGCCAGGGTCGCCGCGTTCTTTGGTCCCATTACTTTGGTGTGGTTTGTCGCCATCGCAACGCCCGGCATTTTGCAGGTGGTGCAAAACCCGGCCGTGCTCAAGGCATTCAACCCCGTCTATGGCGTCGGCTTTCTGCTGACCCATGGCACTATCGGCTTCATCACGCTTGGCGCGATTTTCCTGGTCGTTACCGGCGCGGAGGCGCTCTATGCCGATCTTGGCCATTTCGGAAAAGGCCCGATCCGCGCGGCCTGGATGGGCGCGGCGCTGCCGGCGCTGGTGTTGAACTATCTCGGGCAGGGCGCGCTGGTGCTTGCCCAGCCAACGGCAGTCGAAAATCCGTTCTTCCTGCTGTATCCCGACTGGGCACTGCTGCCGATGATCCTGCTGGCAACCGCTGCGACCGTGATCGCAAGTCAGGCCGTCATCACCGGCGCATATTCGCTGACGCAGCAGGCCATCCAGCTCGGCTTGTTGCCGCGGCTTGAAATCCGCCATACGTCGGAGGCGTTGTTCGGGCAAATCTACATGCCGCGCGTCAACACGCTGCTGCTCGTCGGCGTGCTGCTGCTGGTCGGATTGTTCCGCTCATCAAGCGCGTTGGCCTCGGCCTATGGCATCGCCGTTACCGGCACCATGGTCGTTACTGCAACGATGGCGTTCATCGTGATCTGGAAAGTGTGGAAGTGGAATCCACTCGCGGCCGCAGCATTGATCGTGCCGTTCCTCTTGCTCGACCTGACCTTCCTGTCGGCCAACATGCTCAAAGTGTTCGAAGGCGGCTGGATGCCCTTGCTGCTCGGCGCGCTGGTGATGGTGGTGATGTATACGTGGCGGCGCGGCTCGCGCATTCTGTTCGACAAGACGCGCCGGCTTGAAACGCCGCTGAAAGCACTGGTGGCATCGCTCGAGTGTCAACGCCGGAGACAAAATGCATCGGTGCGCCGGAGTAAAAATGCATCAGTGAGGCGAGCAGGAAGGCCCCCCGCGGGGGGCCTTCCTGCGTTTCGCGATCAGGCTTGGCTGGCTTCGTCGGGGGCGTTACGGGAGCGCCGCTTGC
>CANJBX010000040.1 GCA_947472885.1 Hyphomicrobiaceae bacterium | reverse complement strand
CTTTCGCATGGCTTGGCAGATGCCGCAGGCTCGCCAAGGACTGGGAGTGCCTGAATGGAAAAGCGCTCGCGTTCTTGCGTCTCGCCTCGATCCGACTCATGGTGAGAAAGCTAAGCAATCCTGCTTGAACTTTCCGAACAGACTCTAACAGAGCCGATAGCGCAGGCCAAGTTAATAATATCCTTGCAGATTCAATGGTAATTGCGCTTGCTCTTTGGCCGTCCAGCCATTAATTAGCCTTCAAATCACGCGTAATACTTAGATCTTTCAAGGAGTGCCGAGCCCATGGCCCGCGTCACCGTCGAAGACTGCATCGACAAGGTCGATAATCGCTTTGATCTCGTTTTGCTCGCCGCTCATCGCGCGCGCATGATTTCGTCCGGTTCGCAGATCACCATTGATCGCGACAACGACAAGAACCCGGTTGTCGCGTTGCGCGAAATCGCCGACGAGACAATCTCGCCGGGTGATCTCAACGAAGACCTCGTTCACTCGCTCCAGAAGTACGTCGAAGTCGATGAGCCGGAGCCCGACGCCATGCCGCTGATCGGCGCCAACGGCGAAAAGATCGAGGCCGACGATACCGAAGTCACCACCGACCGCATGACCGAAGAGGAACTCCTCAAGGGTCTCGAAGGTCTGGCCCCGCCGGAAGAACGGCCGGAGCCGCCGGAGCCCGACGACGAAGAGTAGGGCGCTTTCGAACAATTTACGCAGCGGCCCGGCTCAGTCCGGGCCGTTCGCTTTTCAGGGACCTTTCACCGGGCCGTTTTCGTTAAATCCCGCATTCCGAATGCGGGTAGCGCGTTAGGTATTGCATGTTACTTTATGGGTCATGGCACGCTCGCCCACCGATCTTCCCCGCATGCAAAATCAGGCCCGTCCGCGGGCGCCGATTGACCCCGACCGCCACCAGATCGTTGGCAAGACGCGGACCCGGCCTGCGCCCAAGGGGCCTGCGCCGATGATGCGGCAGTACGACCTCGTCGAGCGGGTCCGCAAATACAATCCGAACGTCAACGAGGACCTGCTCAACCGCGCCTATGTCTACGCCATGAAGGCGCATGGCGAGCAGAAGCGCGCCTCGGGTGACCCGTATTTCTCCCATCCGCTCGAAGTCGCGGCGATCCTGACCGATCACAAGCTCGACGACGCCACCATCGCCGCCGCGCTGCTGCACGACACGATCGAGGACACCGAGGCGACCCGCGCCGAGATCGACCAGATTTTCGGCGGCGATATCGGCACGCTGGTCGAGGGACTGACCAAACTTAAAAAGCTCGATCTCGTCACCCGCGAAGCCAAGCAGGCCGAGAACCTGCGCAAGCTGCTGCTCGCCATCGCCGCCGACGTGCGCGTGCTGCTGGTCAAGCTCGCCGACCGGCTGCACAACATGCGCACGCTCGGCCACATGTCGCTGGAGAAGCGCAAGCGTATCGCCGAAGAAACCCTCGACATCTACGCGCCGCTCGCGGCCCGCATCGGCATGTACGAGATGCGCGCCGAACTCGAGAACCTTGCCTTCCGCGAACTCAATCCCGATGCGCACCACGTGGTGAGCCAGAAGCTCAACGATATGGCGGCGGTCAACGCCAACCTGATCGGCGAGATCGAACAGCAGTTGACGCACAAGCTGGCCGACCGCGGCATCGCCGCAACCGTGCTGGGGCGACGCAAGCAGTCCTATTCGGTGTGGCGCAAGATGGAGCGCAAGGCCGTCGGCTTCGAGCAGCTCTCGGATATCTACGGCTTCCGCGTCATCGTGAAGTCGATTGCGGAGTGCTACCAGGCGCTCGGCATCGTGCACACGACATGGCCGGTGGTGCCGGGACGTTTCAAAGACTACATCTCGACGCCGAAACAGAACGACTACCGTTCGATCCACACCACGGTGATTGGCCCCGGCAAGCAGCGCGTCGAGCTGCAGGTGCGCACCGAGGCGATGGACGAGATCGCCGAATACGGCATCGCGGCACATTCGCTTTACAAGGATGCCTCGGCGAGCGGCGACGTGATGGCGGCGGAATCGAACGCCTACGCGTGGCTGCGCCGGACCATCGAATTGCTGAACGAAGGTTCGAACCCCGAGGAATTCCTCGAGCATACCAAGCTCGAACTGTTCCACGACCAGGTGTTCTGCTTCACGCCCAAGGGCAAGCTGATCGCGCTGCCGCGCAAGGCGACGCCGATTGATTTCGCCTATGCGGTCCACACTGACATCGGCAACAAGGCGGTCGGCTGCAAGATCAACGGCAAGGTTTCGCCGCTGATGTCCGAACTGCAGAACGGCGACGAGGTCGATATCCTGACGTCGAAGGTGCAGATCGCGCCGCCCACAGCGTGGGAATCCATCGTCGTCACCGGCAAGGCGCGCGCCGCCATCCGCCGCGCGACGCGCGTTGCGGTGCGCTCGCAATACGCCGGGCTTGGCCGCCGTCTGGTCGAGCGCCTGTGCCAGCGCGCCAAGCGCGATTATTCCGACGAGCGGTTGACGGGTGCGCTGCCGCGGCTGGCGCGCGCGTCCATCGACGATGTGTTCTCTGCCGTTGGCCGTCAGGAAATGAAGGCATCGGACGCCGTGCGTGCGATGTATCCCGATTACCGCGAGGACCGCGCCGCGTCGGTGCAGCCGCCGAAAACCGAAAGCGGATGGTTTGGACTTCGCAAGGCCAGGAACGTCGTGTTCCGCGTGCCGGATGCGGCGGAGGAGGGCGAGGCTGCGGCCAATGGCTCGATCCCCATTAGTGGCATCAACAGCGACCTGCCGGTGAAGTTTGCCCAAGGCGGCGCGGTGCCCGGCGACCGGATCGTCGGCATCATGACGCCGGGCGAGGCCATCACCATTTATCCGATCGAGTCGCCGGCGCTCGCGGAATTCGAAGACACGCCGGAACGCTGGCTCGATGTGCGCTGGGACATCAGCGATGGCGCGCGGCGGTTTCCGGCGCGGCTGGCCATTCAATCCGTCAACGAACCCGGTTCACTGGCGCAGATCACGACCGTGATCGCCGACCATGACGGCAATATCGACAATATCCGCATGGAACGGCAGGCCCCGGATTTCACGTCGGTGACGATTGATCTTGAGGTCTATGACCTCAAGCATCTCACCTCGATCATTGCGCAGCTGCGCGCCAAGCATGTGGTTGCCGCCGTCGAGCGCGTGACGGGCTAAAAGTTCGCCGCCACCGTCAGCCGCAATGCCAGCGGCTCGACCGGATGAACATGACGGTCGGCAACGCCGGCCGCAGCTTCGCCCTGCAAGCGCGACGTATAATAATAGTCGATCTGGTTTGAATGGCTGTCGAACAGGTTGAACGCGTCAAGCTGGATGCGCAGGCCGCTGGCATAGCGGTAGCCGATGCGCGCATTGACCAGCGCCGCCGCACTTGAGCGCACGCTGTCGTCCTCGATCAGCGGACGCGGCCCGAAATAGCGCAGCTTCATGCCGCCGAACCAGCCGAGTGGCTCGCCGACGGTGAAACCCGCCGCCGCAATCATGTTTGGCGCGCCGGGAATGCGGTCGCCTGCCGGGTCGGCGTTGGTGAAGCGCGCGCGGGTGACGGCGAGATCGGCATCGATGGTGAGCCAGTTCGCGAGGCGATAATTATTCGTCCATTCGACGCCGATGCGGCGGCTGGGGCGGCTCGGCTCGGTGGTGCCGGCATCGCCGACGAACAGCAACTCGGTTGCGAAGTCGAGGACGAACACCGCCACCGTGCTTTCGAGATTGGCGATGGCCCGCGTGCGGATGCCGGCTTCCGCGCCCTGCGAACGCACCAGCAGCGGCACCTTGTCCGCCGCAACTGTCGGGTCTTTCGGATCGACGGTGATGACGGTGCCGCGCACATCGTTGGAGTGAAACCCGTTGCCGCCGCTGAGGTATAATTCGGTCCTGTTGAACGGGCCGAACACCACGCCGAACTTCGGGCTGGCGATGAAGTCGCGCACACTGCCCGAGTTGAGCGGGTTGTTGCTGACATCGCGCGCCGCGTACCCGTCGCCGCGCAGTCCGGCGATGGTGCGAAACCAGCTGTTCCACTGGGTCGTGTTCTGGGCATAGAGGCCGGTGCTGCCTTCCTGCACCGTGTCCTGCCGCGTCGTTGAAAGCGTGACGCGCTGAAGCGTGTTCATGAGCCCGACGCTGATATCGTCGTAGCGGCCCTGAAAGCCGACCGTCGTGGCGGTCTCGGCGTTGCCAAAACGGCCCTTGAATGTGTGGCTGGCGTTGACGCCGAAGATCGAACGGCGGTCGGTCTGGCTGAACTGGTCGCCGTTGACAGGATCGTCCAGAAAATATGTGAAATTGTTGAACAGCGCGAGCGTGCTGTAAATGCCGTAGGCCTCGATGCGCGATGCGCTCCTGTCGTCGGCGCGGCTCCAGCGTCCCGACAGGCTGTAGCGGCTGGCCTTGCCGCCGTCGGTCGGGTCGAGCGTGCCATAGCGGCCGATGAGTCCCTGATCGACCGCGCGTTGCGCGACCTGATCGGTGGCGTTCCAGCGGTTGTTGTAGGCCATCGCGGTCAGCGACACACCGGCGGCGTCGGTGCCGTCGCTGTAGCGCACCACGCCATTGATCTTGCGGACCTTGTCCGGCGTGTCCCATGGCCCGTTGGTGGTGTTGCCCTCGAAGGCGGCGAGGAGGTTGCCGTTGCCGACGCGCGTCGAACCCGCCGCGAAGGTGCGGGTCGAACCGAAGCTGCCGTAGGTCAGCGCCACCATTTTTTTATCGAGGCGGTCCATGTAGCCGATGTTCAGCGAACCGGCCGAGGAGAAATCGCCTTCGTCGGCGTAGTAGGGACCCTTGCGCACGCGCATCGCGCCGATCAGTTCGGGGATGATGAAATTGGTGTCGGCGTAACCCTGGCCGTGGCCGTGGGTGCGCATGTTGACCGGCATGCCATCGACGGTGATGGCGAGGTCCGTGCCGTGGTCGAGGTTGAAGCCGCGCAGGAAATACTGGTTGGCTTTGCCTTCGCCGGAATGCTGGGTAACGATCAGGCCGGGCGTCGCTTCGAGAAATTCGCCGGTGCGGGAAGCGGGCTGCGCGTTGATCTGTGCGCCGGAGAATACCTGCTCGCTGGCGGCGGTTTCGCGGGCCGGGGCGGGAAGATTTGCGGGGGCGGCACTGCCGACCTCGATGGTGGGCAGCGGGGTTGCCGGGTTTGCGGTCTGCGCCCGGGCGATGCTGCCAAAAACCGCAAGGGCTAACGAAGGGAGTGCCCCAAACAGCAAGGATACGATAAACCTGTGCACGACCAACTGATGCAAGGCCTGTCCCAACCCGCGTAACCACCGGCATAGGCACGGTAACAGGACCGGGTATGATGTAAATATAGAAACATCATACTTGCCGGAATTCGAATGGATAACCCATGCAGCGCGTGACCGTGACCCTCGACGACGACCTGATGGATGATCTCGACCGCATCATCGCGGCGCGCGGCTATCAGAACCGCTCGGAAGCCATCCGCGACCTTGCCCGCGCCGGCATCCGCGAAGCGGCGCAGGAAGCGGGCAGCAACAAGGAATGCGTTGCCGCACTGATCTACACCTACGATCACGCCGCGCGCGATCTGTCGAAACGGCTGGTGCAGAATTTCCACGGTCATCATGAGATGTCGCTCGCGACGCTGCACGTCCATCTCGATCACGACAACTGCATGGAGGTTACGGTATTGAAAGGCAGCGGCAAGGAAGTGCAGCATTTCGCCGATCACATCATCGCCGAGCGCGGCGTGCGTCATGGCCGGCTGGTGATGATCCCGGCGGATCATCCTGAATCCGCGGGCGGTCCGCGCATGTTCCATCGTCATGCCTGAGCACCGCTTCATGGACCCTAAAGCACCTCGCGCGCCGTCGCGCTTGCGCCTCGGCGTCAACATCGATCACGTCGCGACCCTGCGCAACGCGCGCGGCGGGCGTCACCCCGATCCGCTGCACGCCGCGATGACGGCGATAGGCGCGGGCGCTGACGGCATCACTGCGCATCTGCGCGAGGACCGCCGCCACATGCGCGACGAGGACATCGCGCGGCTGAAGGCGCGCATCTCCAAGCCGCTGAATTTCGAGATGGCAGCGACCGACGAAATGGTCGAGATCGCGCTCAAGACCCGGCCGCACGCGGCCTGCATCGTGCCGGAGCGCCGCGAGGAACGCACCACCGAGGGCGGCCTCGATGTCGTGGGGCAGCACAACCAGATCGTGCCGGTCGTGCAGAAACTGAAAGCCGCCGGCATTCGTGTCTCGCTGTTCATTGCCGCCGATCCCGCGCAAATCGAGATGGCGGCGAAGGCCGGCGCGCCGGTCATCGAAATCCACACCGGCGCATGGTGCGACGCCGTGCATGATGGCCAGGCCGATGTCGCGCAGACGGAATTCCGGCGCATTGCCGCCGGTGCAAGGCTGGCGCAGCAGGCGGGGCTTGAAGTCCACGCCGGTCATGGCCTCGACTATGTGACGGCAGAAGCGATAGCGGCGCTGCCGGAAATCGTTGAACTCAACATCGGCCACTACATGATCGGCGACGCTGTATTTGCCGGACTCGATAACGTCGTGAAGAAAATGCGCGTCGCGATGGATCGCGGGCGCATGGTCATCAAGGCTGCAAGATGATTTTGGGGATCGGCTCCGACCTGATCGACATTCGCCGCGTCGAGAAAGTCATCGAACGCCATGGGGAGCGTTTCCTGTCGCGCATCTTCACCGATGTGGAGCGCGCCAAGGCCGAGCGCCGCAACCGCACCGTCGATACCTATGCCAAGCGCTTCGCTGCCAAGGAGGCGTGTTCCAAGGCGCTCGGCACCGGCATCCGGCAGGGCGTCTGGTGGCGGGATATGGGGGTCGTGAACCTGCCGGGTGGGCGGCCTTCGATGCGACTCACGGGTGGGGCCCTGAAGCGGCTCGAAGCCATGACGCCGCCCGGTCATGACGTGCGGATCGACCTGACCATCACCGACGAATACCCGATGGCGCAGGCTTTTGTGATGATTTCTGCGGTTCCCAAAGCGGCCGGATAGGTCGCGCCATCAATCCGTCACCATTGATTGCGCCTTTTGGCCGGAGCCGGTACAAGGGCGGTCGCGGCGGGCCGCATCGGCGCCCGCCAAGTCTTTCGTTAACTGCATGAAATATCTGAACTTCTTGGATGCCATTGGATCGCTCCGGGAGTTTTCCGG
Organism: Hyphomicrobiaceae bacterium; assembly: GCA_947472885.1. Lineage (GTDB taxonomy): Bacteria > Pseudomonadota > Alphaproteobacteria > Rhizobiales > Xanthobacteraceae > CANJBX01. Next base: position 26,815 of record CANJBX010000040.1, on the reverse strand, counting down.
TGCCGCCATCCTGGCGTGGCAGGCATGCAATGGCCCCTGAGCGTGAGAATGGGAAAAGTATGAGCGTATCGAGCGAACAAAAACGCAAAGAGGGCGGCATCGCGGAATTCGCGCGGGTCGTCGTTCACGCGCTCCTCATCGCTTTCGTTATTCGCACCTTCCTGTTCCAGCCGTTCAATATTCCGTCCGGTTCGATGCAGGCGACGCTGCTGATCGGCGACTTCCTGTTTGTTTCGAAATACAGCTACGGCTACAGCAAATTCTCGCTGCCTTTCTCGCTGCCACTCTTCTCAGGCCGTGTTCCGGGCTCGTTCACGCCGGAACTGGGCGACGTCGTTGTGTTCCGCTTACCGCGCGAAGACTCCACCGATTACATCAAGCGCGTCGTCGGCCTGCCGGGCGACAAGATACAGGTCGCCGGCGGATTGCTCAGCATCAACGGCAAGCCGGTCGAGCGCGAGCGCATCGATGACTGGTACGACGAAGATAACGGCTCGAAGGTGAAGCGCTGGCGCGAGAAGCTGCCGAACGGCGTCACCTATGAATCTCTCGACCTTTCCGATCAGGGGCAACTCGACGACTGGCCGCGTCCGCGCGGCGCGGTCTACACGGTGCCGCCCGGCCACTACTTCATGATGGGCGACAACCGCGACAATTCGACGGACAGCCGTGTGCCGCCCGAACTCGGCGGCGTCGGTCCCGTGCCGTTCGATAATATCGTCGGCAAGGCGCAGGTGATTTTCTTCTCCGTCGCCGAAGGTGAAGCTGCCTGGCAATTCTGGCGCTGGCCGTGGTCGGTGCGCTGGAACCGGCTTTTGAAGATCGTGAGATGAGCCGAAAAACGATCGACAAGAGCGGATTGCTTGAACGGATCGACTATCGCTTCGCCGATGAAACGCTGCTCGATCGGTCGCTGACGCATATCTCGGCGCTGTCCGGCAAGAGCCGCAATGGCGGCAGCTATCAGCGGCTGGAGTTTCTCGGCGATCGCGTACTGGGCCTTGTCATCTCCGACATGCTGCTGCGTGCGTTTCCGAAAGCCGACGAAGGTGAACTCTCGAAACGGCTTGCCGATCTCGTGCGCAAGGAAACCTGCGCGGAAGTCGCGCGCGCCATGGACCTTGGTGCGGCGATCCGGCTCGGCAATTCGGAATCCAATGCCGGCGGCCGCCGCCGCACCACCATTCTGGCGGATGTCTGCGAATCCCTGATCGGTGCGGTGTTCCTCGATGGCGGTTACGCCGCCGCGACCAAGGTGATCGACAAGTTCTGGCACGAGCGCATGCACGCGCTGGCGAAGCCGCCGCGCGACGCCAAGACCGCGCTGCAGGAATGGGCGCAGGGCCGTGGCCTGCCGACGCCGTCGTACCAGGAAGTCGAACGCAAAGGTCCGCATCACAGTCCAGAATTCCGTGTCGCCGTCGTGCTGCCGGATCGCGATCCCGCTGAAGGTCAAGGCCGCTCCAAGCGCGCCGCCGAACAGGCTGCCGCTGCCGCCATGCTGGCGCGCGAAGGAGTTGAATTTGCACAAGTCGAACGCTGATCCCAAGGATACCAAGGAACCGGGCGGCATGCCGCCGGACTCACGCTGCGGGTTTGTCGCGCTGATCGGCGCGCCGAACGTCGGAAAATCGACGCTGGTCAATGCGCTGGTCGGCTCCAAGGTGACGATTGTGTCGCCGAAGGTGCAGACGACCCGCGCGCTGGTGCGCGGCATCGTCATGGAAGGCGTGTCGCAGGTCGTGCTGGTCGATACGCCGGGCATTTTCGCGCCCAAGCGCCGTCTCGACCGCGCCATGGTGACGACGGCATGGGCCGGCGCGCATGACGCCGATCTCGTCTGCGCGCTGATCGACGCCAAGCGCGGCCTCGACGGCGAGACCGAAGCCATGATGGCGAAGCTCTCGGATATCCAGCACCGCAAGATACTGGTGCTCAACAAGGTCGATATCGTCGATAAGCCGAAACTGCTGGCGCTCGCGGAGAAGGCGAACACGCTGCAGAAATTCGACGCCACGTTCATGGTGGCGGCGATTTCGAATTACGGCGTGGCGGATCTGCGCAAGTACCTCGGCGAGTGCGTGTCGCCGGGGCCGTGGCTCTATCCCGAAGACCAGATCGCCGACGCGCCGGCGCAAAGCCTGTCAACCGAGATCACCCGCGAAAAGCTGTTCCATAAGCTGCACCAGGAATTACCGTACCAGCTCACCGTCGAGGTCGAGCAGTGGAAGGAACTCCGTGGCGGCGCGCTGCGGATCGAGCAGACGATCTATGTGGAACGCGAAAGCCAGCGCAAGATCGTGCTGGGCGAAGATGGCCAGATGATCAAGTGGATCGGCGCGACGGCGCGCAAGGAACTCAGCGAATTGCTGGAGCGCGAGGTCCACCTGTTCCTGTTCGTGAAGGTGCGGGAAGGCTGGGGCGACGACCCGGAACGCTATCGCGAGATGGGCCTCGAATTTCCCAAGGGGTAACTGTCGGAGTGGTAACTTCGGGAGTGCTAGACTCGCGACTCAGGCGCGGGTGGATTTTCGCTCATGGAATGGACTGACGACGGCATCGTTCTCGGAACACGGCGGCATGGCGAATCCAGTGCCATTGTCGAGGTGATGACCCGCGACCATGGCCGCCATCTCGGTCTGGTGCGGGGCGGCTCGGCCTCGCGGCTGCGTCCGCTGCTGCAGCCCGGCAATGTGCTGCGCGTCGTGTGGCGCGCGCGGCTCGACGAACACCTTGGCAATTTCACCGTCGATGCGATCAACCTGCGTGCCGGCGGGCTGATGATCCAGGCGCACGCGATCTATGCGCTGACCCATCTCGGCACGTTGCTGCGGCTCCTGCCGGAACGCGATCCCCACGAGAGCGTGTTCAGCGCGCTCGACGATATTCTCGACCATCTCGATGCGCCCGCCATTGCAGCCGCGCTGATCGTGCGGTTTGAACTCGATCTGCTCTCGGAACTCGGCTTTGGCCTCGACCTTGCATCCTGTGCCGCGACCGGCACCCTCGACGATCTGATTTATGTCTCGCCGAAGTCCGGCCGGGCGGTATCGCGCGAGGCGGGCGAGGCGTGGCGCGACAAGCTGTTGCAGCTTCCGGCTTTTCTCGGCGGCGAGATCGCGACGCCGCCAAGTCCCGCGGAACTCGAACACGGCTTTGCGCTGACCGGATATTTTCTTGCCCGCCATGCGCTGGAACCGCGCGGGGAAAATCTTGCCGACGCGCGCGCCCATTTCATCGCCGCCGTCATGCGCGCGCCGGCTGCGGCGTAGTGACTCGTTCGCAATAATAAAGAGGCCGGCGGTAAAGCCGGCCTCCGGGATTATTTCAGGTGCGGGCTGCGATTAGCGGCAGCGGCGAACCCACGAGCAGCGATAGGGACCGCAGACGCGAACAGTGCGGCATACCGGCCCGCGGCGATAGAACGGCGCGGGCCGCATGACGCGGCGGTTCGGATGCCAGCGGCCGTAGCGGTCGTACCAGACCTGCTGGACGCCGGTGATGTCGCCGGCAGCCTGCGCAAGCGGCGCGCCGCTGGCGGGGGCGGCCGAGGACGGCGTCGCGCCGAACAGGCCAACCGTCATTGCAACCAATACTGCGAGAATAAGGGCCTTCATCTGTTTCTCCTCCGTCGTTTCGAGCCCGCTGAACGGGACGCCAATTCATGTGGTCGTCAAAACCCCTGCCTAAACTGGCACCAGGAATACGAACATCTGATGGCTAACCCATTCATCCTGCATTCATCTTGCGGCCCTTGTTGTTTGCACGGCCGTCCCGCTGTATCGAACGGCCATGGGTAAGCAAGTGATTCCCCCGCCGAGCGGGGAACTGCACGATATTGCGTTGCGGGAAGCGCTGGAGGAGCGCTACCTCGCCTACGCGCTGTCCACCATCATGAACCGGGCGCTGCCGGATGCGCGCGACGGCCTCAAGCCGGTTCATCGCCGGTTGCTGTTCGCGATGCGGCAGCTGCGGCTCGACCCCGGCCAGGGCTTCAAGAAGAGCGCCCGCGTCGTCGGCGACGTCATCGGCAAGTTTCATCCGCACGGCGACCAGTCGGTCTATGACGCGCTGGTGCGTCTCGCGCAGGATTTCGCCCAGCGTTATCCGCTGATCGACGGGCAGGGCAACTTCGGCAATATCGACGGCGATAGCGCCGCGGCGATGCGTTACACCGAATCCCGCATGACCGAAGTGTCGCGGCTGTTGCTCGATGGTCTCGATGAGGACGCGGTCGATTTCCGCCTGACCTACGATGGCAGCGAAAGCGAACCCATCGTGCTGCCGGGTGCGTTTCCGAATTTGCTGGCAAACGGTTCGCAGGGCATCGCGGTCGGCATGGCGACGGCGATCCCGCCGCACAACGCCGCCGAACTCTGCGACGCCGCGCTGTTCCTGATCGACAATCCGAATGCGCGCAGCAAGACGCTCCTGAAGTTTGTGCCGGGACCGGATTTTCCGACCGGCGGCATCGTCGTCGATCCGCGCGAAGAGATCGCGGAATCCTATGCGACCGGCCGTGGCGGTTTCCGCGTGCGTGCGCGCTGGGCGACCGAGGATGCCGGGCGCGGCACCTACCAGATCATCATCACGGAAATTCCGTGGCTGGTGCAGAAGTCGAAGCTGATCGAGCGGCTCGCCGAACTGCTCAACGACAAGAAGCTGCCGCTGGTCGCCGACGTGCGCGACGAGTCCGCCGAGGACGTCCGCCTTATCATCGAGCCGCGCGCCAAGACGGTCGATGCCGAATTGCTGATGGAGTCGTTGTTCAAGCTCACGGAGCTTGAAAGCCGCATTCCGCTCAATATGAATGTGCTGGTAAAGGGCCGCATCCCGAAGGTGCTGGGGCTCGCCGAGGTGCTGCGCGAATGGCTCGACCATCGCCGCGATGTGCTGCTGCGCCGCGCCAATTTCCGGCTCAAACAGATCGAGCATCGCCTCGAAGTGCTGGGCGGCTATCTGATCGCGTATTTGAACCTCGACAAGGTCATCAAGATCATCCGCACCGAGGATGAGCCGAAGCCCGTCCTGATCAAGACCTTCAAGCTGACCCAACTGCAGGCCGAGTCCATCCTCAACATGCGGCTGCGCAACTTGCGCAAGCTGGAGGAAATGGAAATCCGCGGCGAGGACAAGGAACTGCGTACCGAACGCAAGGGCCTTCAGGAATTGCTCAAGTCCGAGAGCGAGCAGTGGAAGAAGATTGCCGAAGAGATCAAGGCGGTGCGTACCGCGTTCGGTCCGAAGACGCCGCTCGGCAAGCGCCGCACGACGTTTGCGGCAGCGCCGGAGCATGACGAGGCGGCAATCGAGGAGGCGATGTCGGTCAAGGAGCCGATCACCGTCGTGGTTTCGCAGAAGGGCTGGATCAGGGCGCTGCGCGGCCATGTCAGCGATCTGTCCGCCGTCGTGTTCAAGGGCGACGACGGGCTGAAGTTCTCGTTCCCGACCGACACCGCCACCAAGATCATGGTGTTCGCCACCAACGGACGCTTCTACACGCTCGATGCCTCGAAGCTGCCGGGCGGCCGCGGCCATGGCGAGCCAGTGCGTCTGTTCATCGATATCGAACAGGAAGGCGATCTGATCGCCGTGATGCCTTACGTCGGGGGCCGCAAGTTCCTGGTCGCCAGCAAGGAGGGCTATGGCTTCATCGTTGCCGAGGACGAGACCGTCGCGAACACGCGCAAGGGCAAGCAGATCCTCAATCTCAAGGCGCCCGATGTTGCCTGCGTGCTGGCGCCGGCCGAGGGCGACCAGTTCGCCATCATCGGCGAGAACCGCAAGATGCTGGTGTTCCCGCTGGTGCAGGTGCCGGAAATGACACGCGGCCGGGGTGTCCGGCTGCAGAAGTTCAAGGACGGCGGCCTGTCCGATGCCAAGGCTTTCACCGCCAAGGAAGGTCTGAGCTGGACCGACAGCGCCGGACGCAGTTTCACACTGACGTTCAAGGAACTGGCCGACTGGCGTGGCGAGCGCGCCGCCGCAGGCCGGCTGCCGCCCAAGGGCTTCCCGCGCACCAACACGTTCAGCTGACCGGCGCTTTCCTGATGGCCGGTGCACGCGGGGGTGGGCAGCATTGCCCACCGACATTGGTGCGTCGGCGCGCCTCTATCATTGGCCGCGCAGCGGTGGCAAAATCACCCTCAGATGTTGGTCATAAAAGATCAAATAGAGGGAGACTACGTTCATGCTGTCACGTCGCGAGTTACTCCGTTCCGCCGCTGTCGCGTCCATCGCGATGCCCTACATTTCCAACGGCGCCTTCGCGCAGGACGCTTATCCGGCGCGTGAAATCCATGCCGTGTGCGGATTTCCGCCGGGCTCAGGCGCCGACATTTTCGTGCGCTTCTATGGCAAGAAACTGCAGGACGCGCTCGGCAAGACGGTGATCGTCGAAAACAAGACCGGCGCATTCGGCAATATCGCGACCGAATATCTCGCGAAGGCAAAGCCCGACGGTTACACCATCGGCATCATGCCGGGCTCGTCGTTCCTGGCCGCGGCAGCATCGCTGTTCACCAAACTGCCGTTCGACCCGGTCAACGATTTCGAGCACATCGCGACGCTCTCCAAGCTGCCGTTCCTGCTGTGCGTTTCGGGCGAAGGCCCGTTCAAGACGCTCGCCGACCTGACCAAGTTCCTCAAGGAGAAGGGCGACAAGGGTTCCTACGGCTCGCTTGCCAACACCGGCATCGTGTCGAGCGAACTCTACAAGGCGCAGTTCGGCCTCAACACCGTCGAGGTGAAATACAAGGAAGCCGGCGCGGCGCTGAACGACCTGTACGGCAACAACATCGCCTTCCTGCATGTCGATCCGGCATTCGCGGCGGCGCATGTGAAGTCCGGCAAGTTGCGTGCGCTATCGACCTCGGCTGCGGAGCGTATCGATGCGCTCAAGGACATTCCGAGCGCCAAGGAAGTCGGCATCATGAATTCGAACATCATCGCCTGGTGGTCGGTCCATGCGCCGAAGGGCACGCCGAAGCCGATCCTCGACAGGCTCGAGGCCGCCTTCAACAAGCTGGCGGTGGAGGACGATACCAAGCAGTTCCTGGCAAACTCCGGCGCCGATCCGTTCCCGAACAGCGGCGCCAAGCTCAAGGAACTGCTGATCGCCGACACCAAGGCGTGGGCGGAATACGTCAAGATCGCGAAGATCGACAAGATTTCCTGATCGTTTTCGCGGGCGCGCGCCTGCGCCCATTGACCTGCTTCAAGAACGCCGGCGGTCGCAGGGTCGCCGGCGTTTTCAGTGGCCCGGCAGGCCGTCGCAGGCCAGCCGGAAGAGGCTGCCGTCAGCGCGAAATGCGCCAGGCGCTTTTGAGGGCCGGAACCGGGGCGAGCGGGTAGCGGCGGTAAATCGCGTAGTGCATGACAAAACGCTGGATGAATTTCATTTGCATTGCCATTGAGCGGTGGGTGTTGCGGGCAGGGCGGCGGTCTCGTCTGGGGTCTCTCGATGCTGGATCACTGACGCAACGCAACGGACAGGCTTGCGGTTCCAGCCTGCCCAAGCGACTTCTTCCGGTGCGGCGAAATTTCACACTGAAAGACGAACTTGCCGCTGCCAGCCGGCTATCTGATTCCTCTTACCGGGATCTGAATGCCTCCCTCTTGCAATTGCGACTTATTCGCATTTAAGTATGCGGGTAGCAGGGGAATCCTCAGGTGGTGCAAGTTACAGGCGAAAACGGTGTCGTGGCTCCGGCCGGGGCCTCTCCAGAAGGCTGGCGGCGGCAGCGATCCGGCACATCGCTGTCGGAAGTGTTCGGCACCATCAAGGTCCGCCCCACCGGATCGTTGTGGCGGCGGCTCAGTGCGTTCCTGGGACCGGGATACCTCGTCGCCGTTGGCTACATGGACCCCGGCAACTGGGCGACCTCGCTCGCGGGCGGCTCCAAGTTCGGCTACGCGCTCCTCACCATCGCGCTGATCTCCAACATCATGGCGATCGTCTTGCAGGCGCTGTGTGCGCGGCTTGGCATCGCCTCCGGCCGCGATCTCGCACAGGCCTGCCGCGACGCTTTCCCGCGCGCGATTTCACTGCCGCTGTGGTTCATGGCGGAAGTTGCGATCTGCGCCACGGACCTCGCTGAAGTCATCGGCACCGCCATCGGCCTCAATCTCCTGTTCGGGATTCCGCTGGAGATCGGCGTCATCATCACGGCGCTCGACGTATTCCTGATCCTGTGGATGCAGAACCTCGGCTTCCGCTGGATCGAGGCTTTCATCGTCACGCTGCTCGGCGTCATCGCGGTCTGCTTTGGTATCCAGATCGCCATGGCGAGCCCGGACTGGCACGCCGTCATCGTCGGCTTCGCGCCGACCGTCGATATCCTGCGCAACCCGGACATGCTGTACCTCGCGCTCGGCATCCTCGGCGCGACCGTGATGCCGCACAATCTCTACCTGCACTCCGGCGTCGTGCAGACAAGGCGTTTCGGCGAGAGCGTTCCCGAGAAGCGGGAGGCGATCAAACTCGCGACCATCGATTCAACCATCGCACTGTGTTTTGCGCTGACCATCAACGCCTCGATCCTCATTCTGGCGGCGGCGACCTTCAACAAGGCCGGCAAGACCGACGTCGCCGAACTCGATCAGGCATTCTCGTTCCTGGCGCCGCTGCTGGGGTCTGCGATTGCGCCGACACTGTTCGGCATTGCGCTGTTGTGCTGCGGCCTGAACTCGACCGTCACGGCGACGCTCGCCGGCCAGATCGTGATGGAGGGGTTTCTCGATATCAAGCTGCCGCCCTGGGCAAGGCGTCTGATCACGCGCTCCATCGCCATCGTGCCGGCGGCCATCGTGACGATCTGGTGGGGCGCCAGCGGCACGGCGAAGCTGCTGATCTTGAGTCAGGTCGTGCTGAGCCTGCAGCTGCCGTTCGCCATCGTGCCACTGGTGATGTTCACGGCCGACCGCCGCAAGATGGGCGAGTTGCTCGCGCCGCGCTGGCTGACGGCGTTCGCAGCGGTGATCGCAGCGATCATCATCGCGCTGAACATCAAGCTGCTGTGGGATGTGGCGACGGGGTAGGGCGTAGGTTTGTAGGGCGGATTAGCCGAAGGCGTAATCCGCCTCCCACCACCGCAATAGGCTTCGCTAGTCACCCGGTTGGCTGGTATTATCCTCCCCATGCGCTTCATCATCGGTTTCCTTTCCGGTGTTCTTGGCATGCTCGCCGGTTGGGCGGGGCTTGCCGCGCTTGTAATCGCGCTCGCGGGGCCGGACCGTGATGGCGGCATCGCCATGGGTGCGTTTTTCAACATCGGGCCGGCTGGCGGTCTGATCGGTTTTGTTGCCGGCGTGCTGCTGTTCGTGAAGTTCGGTGCGGTCACTCAGGCGATAACATCTGCTCAAGCAACATCGCCGCCTGATGCCGAACGCTCCGACGTTGCATCTGCGACTGCTCCTGCTCCAGCTATTCCTCCTGCGCGCAAGCGCGTGTCGCCCATCTTTGCCGTCGCAGTTCTGCTGGTTACGGGCGGCCTCGCGTGGTGGGGCTGGTACGAGTTGATCCGTTCGCCGTACCTCTCGCACGGCTACATGACGCTCAACCTGCAATTCAAGCTTCCATCCGGAATGGCCTTGCCGGCGGACTCAACGGATGTGCACGCTTCGGTGGATGAGGGAGGACAGCATGCCGACGTGCTGCTCGGCCGGGCGTGGCACGGCACGGTTGGAGATCGCCGGGTGATCCTCGCCACCATATCGCTCAGCATGAAGACGAGGCACAGGGTCGTGCATCTGGAGATTCCCGGTGTGCCTGAGCAGACTTGGCAAGTCGATCTGCCGAACGATCCCGATCCGACGCCCGGCTATTCGCCGTGGCGGCTTGCGAGCGGCAATCCTGCCGCGAAGATCGAGATGAATTTCAGCCTGACCTCGGATCATTGAAAGGTTAGCGAAACCCGAGGTGCCGAAACATAAGATGACCCCGGATTTCACTTCGTTTAATCCGGGCTACACTTGCGTATCGAAGCGGCGGGTTACGGCGCTTCGCGCCTAACCCACCCTACAGCCGCAATTCTACTTCTCCACCCGCTCCCAACCCGCCGGGGCCAATCGTTCCTGCGGCAGGTAGCGGCCCTTGTAGTCCATCTTGCGCGAGCCCTCGACCCAGTAGCCGAGATAGAGGTGCGGCAGGCCCATGCGGCGCGCGCGCGCGATGTGATCGAGGATCATGAACGTGCCGAGCGAGCGCGCGGCCTCATCCGGTTCAAAGAACGAATAGACCATCGATAGCCCGTCGCCGAGGACATCGGTGAGCGCGACGGCGAGGAGGTCGCCCTTGCCGCGGCCGGTGAACATGCTGTCCGGGTCGCGCCGGCGATATTCGACCATGCGCGTTGAGACGTGGCTGTCCTCCACCATCATGGCGTAGTCGAGTACGGTCATATCGACCATGCCGCCGTCGTGGTGGCGGGTGTCGAGATAGGCGCGGAAGGTGGAATATTGTTCGGCGGTCGGCTGTGCCGCGCGCATGTTGCCGACGATATCGGCGTTGCTCTCCTGCACGCGCTTCATGCTGCGGGTCGGCCTGAATTCATCGACCAGCACGCGCACCGAGACGCAGGCGCGGCAGCCGTCGCAGGCCGGGCGGTAGGCGATGGACTGGCTGCGGCGGAAGCCGCCATGGGTCAGGAGTTCGTTGAGTTCCGGTGCGCGTTCGCCGACGAGGTGGGTAAAAACCTTGCGCTCTTCCTTGCCCGGCAGGTAGGGGCAGGGCGACGGCGCCGTGAGGTAAAACTGCGGCGTATTGCGCGAGTGCTGCGTCACTTAAGGGTTCGGCCTTTCACTCCGGATCGTCCGGAGCCAAGTGTAACCCAGAATCGCCCGGCGTAAGCGTTCCGTCGATAGGCTTTTTTGGGTCTTTTTTGCGCAGCGGGTTAGCGCCGCGCGGAGGGACTTAACGGCGGCCGGTAAACCGGGCCGCACGTCCGGGATTGTTGATGACCACGGTGCCGAGGATGACATCGTGCAGCAGGCGGCTGCGCGCATTGAACAGCCCGACCAGCAGCACGAACGGCGTCAGCACGGACACGCTGACCCAGTAGACGACAGCGTGCACCGCGCCGAGGACGAAGTAGCCCGGCGCGCCATAGGTCGTGCGCATCTCGATGCCCATGGTCCGCATGCCGATGGTGGCCGGGCGCGGGCCGCCCAAGGTGAAGCCGTAATAGAGAACCGCCCACACGACGGCGAGGCCGTGCAGCGGCCAGAACAGCAGCCAGCCGATGCCGAGCGTCAGCAGCCCGAAAATGGAAATGAAGATCGTTGCAGCGATTACCGGCAGGGCGATCACGATGACGTCGATGAGAAAGGCCATGGCGCGTGCGGTCAGCACGCCGCGGAACAGTTCCGGGTGCGCCATCGGATCATAGACGTCCGGCTGCAACCCGTAGGAACCACCCGTCCGGCTTTGGTCAGCGTTCATGGCAGAAAAATCCCTCTGTTACCCACCCGGAAGGAAATGGTCATCATTCCAGCCTGCGCAAGAGGCGTCTGGAGAGGATATAACGGGTGGCGATTCAGGCTCTGGAAGGACGACCGTGATCAGGCTGGCGGATATCGAGGCGGCGCATCGCATCCTTGCCGGGCAGGTGGTGCGCACGCCCATGCTGCCGGCGCCACGGCTGTCGGACCTCACCGGCGCGCAGGTGTTCATCAAGTACGAGAACCTGCAGGTCACCAATTCGTTCAAGGATCGCGGCGCGCTGGTGAAGCTCGCGTCGCTCACCGAAGCCGAGCGTGCCACCGGCGTCATCGCCATGTCGGCCGGCAACCACGCGCAGGCGGTGGCTTACCACGCGCGGCGGCTGGGCATTGCCGCGACCATCGTGATGCCGGTGACGACGCCGTTCGTGAAGGTGGATGCCACGCGCGCCTTTGGTGCAAAAGTTCTGCTGGACGGCGAGACGGTGGCCGAGGCGCAGGCGCGTGCCGAAACGGAATCCGCAAAAAACAAGCTGACATTCGTTCATCCTTACGACGACGAAAAAAATTATCGCCGGGCAGGGCACCATCGCGCTCGAAATGCTGGCGGATGTCCCCGACCTCGACGTCCTGCTCATTCCGGTCGGCGGCGGCGGGTTGATTGCGGGCAATGCTGTGGCAGCGAAGGCAATACGCCCGCAGATCGAGATCGTCGGTGTCGAGGCGGCGCTTTACCCTTCGATGCACAATGCCTTGCGCAACGAGACACGGCAGATCGGCGGACCGACGCTCGCCGAAGGCATCGCGGTCAAGAATGTCGGCAGGCTGACGCTCCCCATCGTGCGTGAACTTGTCGCCGACGTGATGCTGGTGGATGAAGTTCACCTGGAGCAGGCGGTGAATGCCTATCTCACGTTGCAAAAAACCATGGCGGAAGGCGCGGGCGCGGCGGGTCTTGCCGCGCTGTTCGCCGAGCCGGAGCGTTTCAAGGGCAAGCGCGTCGGCCTGCTGCTGAGCGGCGGCAACATCGACCCGCGCATCATTGCCTCGGTGATGATGCGCGAGTTGCAGCGCGACAGCCGCATTCTCTCGTTCCGCCTGACGATCCCCGACCGGCCGGGCGTGCTGGGCCAGATTTCGACGCTGCTTGGAAAGCTCGACGCCAACATCCTGGAAATCGACCATCGAAGGTCGTTCCTCGACGTGCCGGCCAAGGGTGCGCGGCTCGATGTCACCATCGAGACCCGCGACCGCGCCCATGCCGCCGAAATCGCCGCTGCGCTTGCCGCCGCCGGCTATGAGCCAAAGCGGATCGAAACCGCGTCCACGTCCGAATAGGGCATACGGCCCTGCGCGGGCTGGCCAGAATCGGCTAGGCTGTGCAGGGGAACTTCACTCAAGCCGGGTACCTATGCGCGAAAAAGAACTCCGCATCGCGCTGGTCTGTTTTGGCGGCGTTTCGCTTGCCATCTACATGCACGGCATCAGCAAGGAAATCCTCAAGCTGGTGCGGGCGTCGGCGGCCTTGCACGCGATTTCGGATCGCTCGAAGCGCGCGGCCGCGGGTTTCTTCGACAGCTACGATCCGCACGATCCCGAATACGATACCGAAACGATCTACTTCGACCTGCTGCGTGAGATCGGCAAGAAAGTCGAGTTGCGCGTCATCGTCGATATCATCGCCGGCGCGTCGGCTGGCGGCATCAACGGCACCATGCTGGCGCGGGCGCTGAGCCACGACCTGCCGATGAATCCGTTGCGCGAACTGTGGATCGAGAACGCCGACGTCAAGGTGCTGTTGGCGGCGGACGCCAAGGCGACGGCGTGGAGCAAGTTTTTCCTGATCCCGATTATCTGGGGCGCGCAGAAGCTGGGCGTGCTGCCGGGCGGCGACATCGAGGTCAGCCGCAACCTGTCGCTGTTCCTGCGCTCGCGCTGGTTCAAGCCGCCGCTCTCCGGCGAGGTGATGGACGAGCTAATGTATAACGCAGCGTCGTCCATGGGCGAGGGCAAGGACAAGCGCGCGTCGCTCATTCCGACCGGACAATCGCTCGACCTGTTCGTGACGCTGACGGACTATCACGGCTATTACCAGCTCGTGCAGATCCACGATCCGCCGATGATCCATGAAGTCGAGCATCACCATGTGCTGCGCTTCAGCTACCGCCGCGCCGCCAACGGCGATATCGACAGCGATTTCGAGAGCGACAATTATCCCGCGCTGGCCTTTGCGGCCCGCGCGACGTCGTCGTTTCCCGGCGCGTTCCCGCCGGCGCGTATCGTCGAGATGGACAAGCTCGCCGAGAAGCGCAAGCACAGCTGGGAACACCGCGCCGCATTCATCGCCAAGAATTTCGACAGCTACCGGATGGCGAGCGTCGATCCGACGACGGCGTCGTTCATCGACGGCTCGGTGCTGAACAACCGGCCGTTCCGCGAAGCCATCTCGGCGATTCATGGCCGCCCGGCGTTCCGGCAGGTTGATCGCAGGCTGGTCTACATCGACCCCGATCCGATGCCGCTTGCCGACATGTCCAAGGCGGAAATGCCTGGATTTTTCTCAACGTTGCGCGGCGCCATGTCGGATATTCCCCGCACCCAGCCGGTGACGGACGAACTGAGCTGGGTCGCCGATTTCAACGACCAGATTTCGCGCCTGCGCGCCGTGATCGACAGTGCGCGGCCGCACATCAGCAACCTTGTGACCTCGACGATCTCCGCCGATTTCAACCAGCCGTTCACCGAGGATCAGGTCCGCGGCTGGCGCGAGCAGGTCAACGACCGTGCGGTGCGCGATGCCGGATTTGCCTATGAGGGGTATACGCGGCTCAAGCTTGCCTCGGTGCGCGATTATGTGACCGACATGATCGTGCGGTTGCGCGACGTCCCGAAGAAATCGCCGCTCGCCAAAGCCATTGGCGAGATTGTCGATGCGTGGGCGCGCAGCCGTGGCCTTGAATATAACGCCATGGGTAGCACCGGGATGGCGAAGCCGGCCGCGGACGGCAAGCTGCCGCACTGGGTCGAGTTCCTGCTGTCGTTCGACGCCAAGTATCGCGAGCGGCGGCTGCACTTCCTGATCGAAGGCCAGAACCGGCTCTACCAGATGCTGGACGCCGAGAAATATGCCGGCCTGTCGCCACAGGCGGTCGATAAACTCAAGCGCAGCTTCTACGCCAAGCTCGATGAAATCCGCACCCGCCAGCAGATGCCGAGCTTCAGTCCGGCGACCCGCGACCTTGCGCGCCGGATTTTTGCAGCAACGCCATCGCAGGCCGAAGCCAAGCACCTGCCGGAATATGCGGGGAAGTTTGTTGAGACACACGGCCAAGAGATCGATCAGCTGGTCGATCAGTTTGCCGCGCAGATCGGCCTCAACCATTCGACGCGGGATCTCGACGAACTGGTGTCGTCGCTCGACCCGGCCGACTGGCATGTCGAGGCGCGGCGCGAGGTGCTGATCAACTATCTCGGCTTTCCGTTCTGGGATGTGCTGGCGTTCCCGTTGATGAATTCGCGGCAGGCCGGCGAGTTCAACCAGATCTTGATCGACCGCATCAGCCCGACCGACGCCCATGCGCTTAAAGGTTTCGGCGGATCGTCAAGCCTCAAGGGCGTCGGCTTTGGCCACTTCGCGGCATTCCTGTCGCGCGGCTATCGCGAGAACGATTACCTGCTCGGGCGGCTGCACGCGCTGGAGCGGCTGATCGACATCGTCTGCGATTCAGCGGGCATCGAGCCGCAGGACAAGATCGACATTCTGGCGATGAAGAAGCGCGGCTTCCTGCGCATCATCGCCGCCGAGGACAAGAACCTCAAGAACAGCCGCGCGCTCATCAAGGCGTTGCAGCAGTGTATCGCGGAGATGTGAGCGCCGAAGTTATTTGCGGATATAGCCGGCGAGCGCGTCGTCATCGACGTCCGGCAAGTTCACGACGATATTTTCCGGCGTGCGGCAGGCGAGCCACCACAATTCTTCCGTCGTGCTCATGTTGACTTCGAGATGTGGCAGGAATGGCGGCACGAACATGAAGTCGCCTTCCACCAGATCGACATATTCCTTGTAGTTCTCGCCCCAATAGACGCGGGCGCGGCCGGAAAGAACGTAGGCGCCGGTTTCCGCGGTGCCATGGTGATGCGGCAACGAAAGAAAGCCGGGTCCGTTCTTGGCCTTGCCGAACCACAGCTTCGCCGCAGGTGTGTGCTGCGGTCCAACGCCCGTCATCAGCGCCAGTCCGCCGGACTGCGCGGTGTTGATCGGCTCATGCCCTTTACGGGTGATGGTTGGACGATCGTTCGCAGGCATTTCGATTTAGTTCTTGCCCTTCAACATCTTCGCAATCTCCGGCGCGAAGTAGGTCAGGATGCCATCGGCGCCGGCGCGCTTGAACGCGATCATGCTTTCCATGATGGCCTTGTCGCGGTCGAGCCAGCCGTTCTGCACCGCCGCCATAATCATCGAATATTCGCCCGAGACCTGATAGGCGAACGTCGGCACGCCGAAGGTTTCCTTCACGCGCTGCAACACGTCGAGGTAGGGCAGGCCGGGCTTCACCATCACCATGTCGGCGCCTTCGGCGAGATCGAGTTCGACCTCGCGCAGCGCCTCGTCGGAATTGCCGGGGTCCATCTGATAGGTGCGCTTGTCGCCGATCAGCGCGCTCGACGAGCCGACCGCATCGCGGAACGGGCCGTAGAAGGCCGAGGCATATTTCGCCGCATAGGCCATGATCTGCACGTTGGTATAGCCGGCATCGTCGAGCGCATCGCGGATCGCGCCGACCCTGCCATCCATCATGTCCGACGGCGCGATGATGTCGCAGCCGGCCTCGGCCTCGACCAGCGCCTGCCGCACCAGCACCTCGACGGTCTCGTCATTGAGGATTTCGCCATTGTGCATCAGGCCGTCGTGGCCGTGATCGGTGTAGGGATCGAGCGCGACGTCGCACAGGAGGCCGATGTCCGGCACTTCTTGCTTGATCGCACGCATGGCGCGGCAGACGAGGTTGTCGGGATTGAGCGCCTCGGTGCCGTCGGGATCGCGCAGCGAAGGATTGGTATAGGGAAACAGCGCGATGCAGGGGATGTCGAGTTCGGCGGCTCTGGCGGCTTCGCGCACGCATTCATCGACGCTGAGGCGGAACGCCCCCGGCATGGCCTCGACCGGCGTGCGCTTGGCGGTGCCTTCCGTGACGAAGATCGGCCAGATCAGGTCGTTGGTGGTCAGCACGTTCTCGCGCACCATGCGGCGCTGCCAGTCGTGCTGCCGGTTGCGGCGCGGCCGGATGTGCAGGTCGAGCTTGCTGGCCTTGCCGGCATCGACCGGGACAACGCGCGTTTTGCTTTCCAGGGGCCGCCCGAACTTGATCGCCATGTTTCGCTGCTTTCGGCTTATTCACTCAGGGTCATTGCCGGGCCGATCCCGGCAATCCATCATACAGCGTTTTCAATACACCCGCCGCCGCCCGATGGCGAGATGCGGGGATCACGAAACAGGGCAGGGTAAACACGCGCGCATGGACTTTGAACTCAGCGAGGACCAGCAGGCCTTCCGGCAAACGGCGCGGGATTTCGCGCGCGACGAAATGATGCCGTATGCGAAGGACTGGGACGAGGGCTCGGTTTTCCCCGTCGATACGCTGCGCAAGGCGGCGGCGCTCGGTTTCGGCGGCATTTACGTCAAGGAAGATACCGGCGGCTCGGCGCTGTCGCGGCTCGACGCCACGATCATCTTCGAGGAGCTGGCGCAGGGCTGTACCTCGACGGCGGCCTATATCTCGATCCATAACATGGCGGCGTGGATGATCGACGCCTATGGCGACGATGCGCAGCGCAAAAGGTTTTTGCCCAGGCTCTGCACCATGGAACATTTCGCGAGCTATTGCCTGACCGAGCCGGGCTCCGGTTCCGATGCGGCAAGCCTCACGACGCGCGCCGTGCGCGACGGCGATCATTACGTCATCAACGGCAGCAAGGCGTTCATCTCCGGCGGCGGCGTGTCGGACCTCTATGTCTGCATGGTCTCGACCGGCGAGTCGGGCGCGCACGGCATTTCGTGCATCGTTGTCGAGAAGGGCACGCCGGGACTTTCCTTCGGTGCGCAGGAGAAGAAGCTCGGTTGGAAATCGCAGCCGACAGCCGCCGTGATGTTCGAGAACTGCCGCGTGCCGGTGACAAATCGCATCGGCGCGGAAGGGCAGGGCTTCAAGATCGCAATGGCGGGGCTGGATGGCGGACGTCTCAATATCGCGGCCTGTTCGGTCGGGGGCGCGCAGTTCTGTCTCGACCGCACAATCGAGTATATGCGCGACCGCAAGCAGTTCGGCCAAAGGCTCGCGGATTTCCAGGCGTTGCAATTTCGCATTGCCGACTATGCAACCGAAGTGGAGACCGCGCGCCTGATGGTGCGCCGCGCGGCCGCCGCCGTCACGAACCGCACGCCGGATGCGATTAGGCTCGCCGCCATGGCGAAGCTGATGGCGACCGATGCCGGATTCAATGTTGTCAATGGTTGCCTGCAGTTGCACGGCGGCTACGGCTACCTGCGCGATCATCCCATCGAGCGCGTGCTGCGCGACGTGCGCGTGCATCAAATTCTTGAGGGCACCAACGAGATCATGCGCGTGATCGTCAGTCGGGATCTGCTGGGCAACTGAGCGAGGCTGCTTGCGATGTGGACAGCGTCACGCGCTATGGCGACCTGTTCATCACTATTCTCGACTGGATGTGAGCATTATCGTTTCAGATTGAATCGATTTTGCCACGAGCGCTGTTTACCTCTCCCATGGGGAGAGGTCGGCGCGTAGCGCCGGGTGAGGGGTTAAGGTCCATCGAGAGATCCAGAACCCTCACCCCAGCCCTCTCCCCACAGGGGAGAGGGGGCGCACTGTCACCGTTGCAAACGTATCGTTTTAAAACGATTGAGCTCCCGGCCAAGCGGGTTGAGTTGGGCGGCAAATCCGGCCATGAACATGGAGCCGAAATGTTCCAGCAGAGCGAATGACCTCACAATCCGAAATCCTGTTCGAGCGGCGAGGAGCCGCCGGTATCGTGACACTCAACCGTCCGCAGGCGCTCAATGCCGTGACGCTTGGCATGGTGCGCGCGCTGCGCACGCAGCTCGATACCTGGCATGACGATCCAGCGGTGACGCGCGTCATCGTCACGGGTGCTGGCGACAAGGCATTTTCCGCCGGCGGCGATATTCGCCAGATCTACGATCTCGGCCGGGCCGGTAAGCAGGACGAGGCGCTGGATTTCTTCCGCGAGGAATATCAGCTCAACACCGTCATCAAGAAATACCGCAAGCCTTATATCTCGCTCTACGATGGCATCGTCATGGGTGGCGGCATCGGCCTGTCGATCCACGGTTCGCACCGGGTGGCGGGCGACAGGTTTTTGTTCGCGATGCCGGAAGTGAACATCGGCTTTTTTCCTGATATCGGCGCGACGTGGTTCCTGCCGCGGATGCCGGGCGAACTCGGCGCCTATTGCGCGGTGACGGGCGAGCGCCTGCGCGCGGCGGACAGCGTGGCGGCGGGCATCGCGACCCATCGCGTATCGTCGCAGAAGTTTTCCGAATTGCTGGAGGCGCTGTGCGGCACGGTGTCGGTCGATGCGCTGCTGGGCGCTTTCGCCGCGCCTGCGGAATCCGGGCCGCTTACGGCGCGGCGTGCCAGGATCGACCGGCTGTTCAAGGCGGATACCGTCGAGCAGATATTGCAGAACCTCGATGCTGCGGCGGCGGGAGGAGGGGAAGGGGCCGAATGGGCCAGCGACATCGCCGCGACGATCCGCACGCGCTCGCCGACCAGCCTCAAGATCGCGCTGGAGCAGGTACGGCAGGGCGCCAACCTGTCGTTTGAGGACTGCATGAAGGCGGAGTTCCGCATCGTCTCGCGTATCCTCCACGGCGAGGATTTCTACGAAGGCGTGCGCGCGGTCATCGTCGATAAGGACAATGTGCCGAAGTGGCATCCTGCGGCGCTCGCCGAGGTTGGCGCGGCGGACGTGGCGCGCTACTTTGCGCCCGTGCCCGACGAACTGGTACTGCCATGAACGATACTGCCGCCACCGAGCCGGTTGCTTCCCATGTGAAGGAGCTTGCGCCCGTCGATGCTGCGCCCAAGAAGGACGCCAACATCTGGACGCAGCGGCTGGAGCTGTTCCTGCGCGCGATGGCCATCATCTCGATGCTCAACGGCCTGCGCTACTGGGCGCAGGTCTGCGGCTTCGGCTTTGCGCCGCCGGGCGGCTTCGAGGCGCAGCCGATTGCGTGGCAGACGGCGACGGTATTTTTCGCGGTGATCGATCTGGTGGCGACGGTCGGGCTGTGGCTCGCGGCACCCTGGGGCGCGGTGATCTGGCTCACCTCGGCGGTGTCGATGATCGTGGCCGAGGCGTTCTTTCCGCAGATCTACGACAGTGGAATATTGGTGATGCTGTTCGAGCCGGTCGCGATCACCGCGTACCTGACGCTCGCGGTATTTGCCGCGCGCGAACAGCCGCAATAAAGGCGGCCACTTAAT
Source organism: Hyphomicrobiaceae bacterium (assembly GCA_947472885.1). Classification (GTDB taxonomy): domain Bacteria; phylum Pseudomonadota; class Alphaproteobacteria; order Rhizobiales; family Xanthobacteraceae; genus CANJBX01. Next base: position 6,848 of record CANJBX010000040.1, on the reverse strand, counting down.
AACCGGCGAACGCCGGAGCCGGGGAGGGCAACATGGCGCGGATCGGATTTATCGGGCTCGGCAACATGGGCCTCCCCATGGCGCGCAACCTCGTCAAGGCGGGCCATCAGGTCGCGGGCTTCGATGTGGCAAAGGGCGCGGTCGATGCGCTGGCCGCCGACAACGGCATCGCGGGGGCCTCTGTTGCAGATGTTTGCAAGGATGCCGACTTCATCGTGACCATGCTGCCGGCGGGCGAGCATGTGCGGAAGCTCTATCTTGGCGACGACGGCATCGTCGCGCTCGCGCCGCAGCAATGCGTGCTGATCGATTCATCCACCATCGACGTTGAATCCGCGCGCGCGGTCGCTGCTGCCGCTGCCAAGCGCAACATCGCGATGATTGATGCGCCGGTGTCCGGCGGCGTCGGCGGCGCGACGGCTGGCACGCTCACCTTCATGGTCGGTGGACCTGACGACGCATTCGCGCGCGCCAAGCCGATCCTCGAACTGATGGGCAAGACGATTGTGCATGCCGGCGGCTCGGGCAACGGGCAGGCGGCGAAGATCTGCAACAACATGGTGCTGGGCATTTCGATGATCGCGGTGTCGGAAGCGTTCGTGCTGGCCGAGAAGCTCGGCCTCGATGCGCAAAAGCTGTTCGATATTGCGTCCAAGGCATCCGGCCAGTGCTGGTCGCTGACCAGTTATTGTCCGGTGCCGGGTCCGGTGCCGGCTTCACCTGCCAATCGCGACTATCAGGCGGGCTTCACCGCAGCGATGATGCTTAAGGATTTGAAACTCGCGCAGGAGGCTGCGCGCGTGGCTAACGTTTCGACACCATTGGGGGCGGAGGCCGCTGCGCTTTACGGTCTCTATGCGGGGCAGGGCAAGTCCGCCGAGGACTTCTCCGGCATCATCCGTTTCCTGCGCGGCGTGTAGTTTCTCCAGAATCCAGAAACGGGACGACGAACATCGCGCATTTCATGCGCGGTTTATCGTTCGTTCCGCTTCTGCCTTACTCAAGGTGAAGAGAGCGTTTTCAAAACCTCACCCAATGGTAAAGGCCAACGCTAAAATACGCTTTGATTTCAAATCGTTGGCTCGGAAATTAAACAGTATTTTTATCCTGTTGTTTAAGCCGAAATTAGAGCGGCGTCCGTATGGTTGCCTTCATACGACGGGGAACAGGGCCTCGATCGATACAAAAATATATATGTGAAAAGGGCGTCACGATGAAAACAGCTTTGAAGGTCGCGGAGCCGCAGCAGTCCGAACGGTCTGCCGAGGTTCGTCCGCTTTATCTCGAGGCGCTCACGCTGGTTGAGCGTCTTCACCGCCGTCTGCTCGACGTGATCAAGGACGAATTCGATCGTCGTGGCCGCGCCGACATCAATTCCGTCCAGGCGCTGCTGCTCTATAATATCGGCGACAAGGAATTGACCGCCGGCGAATTGCGCACCCGCGGCTACTACCTCGGCTCCAACGTCTCGTACAATCTGAAGAAGCTCGTCGAAATGGGCTTCCTCGATCACCAGCGTTCGCGCGTCGATCGCCGCTCGGTACGCATCAAGGTGACGGAAAAGGGCCGCGAGGTCTGCAACATCGTCGAGTCGCTTTACCAGAAGCACGTCATGACGGTGGAACAGGTCGGCGGCATTTCCAACGATGAGTTCGCCTCGCTCAACAAGGCGCTGCATCGCCTCGAGCGTTTCTGGACCGACCAGATTCTCTATCGCCTGTAATCGCAGAGCCGGGAGCAACATCATGTCCGCTATCGAAAAGCCCTATCCGCTGTTCGCGATGATCCAGTGGTGGATCGACCTGTTCGAAGGTCCGTCCCGCCACGAGAGTGCCGAACAGGCGTAACCCTTTAAACGCGACGCACATTGCGAAGGCCCCGGCAAAACCGGGGCCTTTTGCCTTTTTGGCTGCCCCAGGCTTTTGGCCAGCCGGGCGGAGGATTTGGGCACCGGCCCCACATCTAGCGATGGTCCCGGTTTTGTGGTGCCAGCATTGGCGGGCCAGTCTTGGCGCTCGGCGGACGATGTGTTACGCCGCCTGATGCGCCGGATCGGGTTATCCGGCCCCGGAGACCCAGCATGCCGATGACCAGCAAGGCCGATCACGCGGCCGAAAACATCTTTGCCGACAGCCTCGAATCCGTCGATCCCGCAGTCTTTTCGGCGATTTCCAGGGAACTCGGCCGCCAGCGCGACGATATCGAGCTGATCGCGTCTGAAAACATCGTCAGCAAGGCGGTGCTGGAGGCGCAGGGTTCGGTGCTGACCAACAAATATGCCGAAGGCTATCCGGGCCGCCGCTATTATGGCGGCTGCCAGTATGTCGATGTGGTCGAAACCCTTGCTATCGAGCGAGTTACGCGGCTTTTCGGATGTAAATTCGCAAACGTGCAGCCGCATTCCGGCGCCTCCGCAAACGCCGCTGTGTTCATGGCGCTGATGCAGCCGGGCGATACGTTCCTCGGCCTCAACCTTGCAGCCGGGGGCCACCTCAGCCACGGCATGCACCTCAACATGTCCGGCAAATGGTTCAAGCCGGTACCCTATGGCGTCCGCCCGGACGACATGCGCATCGACATGGACGAGGTGCGCAGGCTCGCGCATGAGCACAAGCCGAAGCTCATTCTGGCCGGCGGTTCGGCCTATCCGCGCATTATCGATTTCAAGGCATTCCGCGAGATCGCGGACGAGGTCGGCGCGTTCCTGTTCGTCGATATGGCGCACTTCGCCGGTCTCGTCGCCGGTGGCGTGCATCCGTCGCCAATTCCGCATGCGCATGTGGTGACGACCACGACGCACAAGACGTTGCGCGGTCCGCGCGGCGGCGTGATCCTGACGAATGACGAAGAGCTTGCGAAGAAGATCAACACGGCCGTGTTCCCCGGCATGCAGGGCGGCCCGCTCATGCATGTGATCGCCGCCAAGGCGGTGGCGTTCGAGGAAGCGCTGCGGCCGTCGTTCAAGGTCTACGCCAAGGCTGTCGCCGACAACGCCAAGGCACTGGCCGAAACGCTGAAGGGTCGCGGCTTCAATATTGTTTCTGGCGGCACCGACACCCATCTGATGCTGGTCGATCTGCGTTCCAAGAACATCACCGGCAAGGTCTCCGAACTGGCGCTCGGCCGCGCCCGCATGACCTGCAACAAGAACGGCATTCCGTTTGACCCGCAGAAGCCGATGATTACGTCGGGCATCCGCCTCGGCACGCCGGCGGCGACATCGCGCGGCTTCGGTATCGCCGAATTCAAGCAGGTCGGCGAACTGATTGCCGACGTGCTGGATGCGCTGTCGAAGAGCAACAGCGAAGAGAACGAGATTGCCGAAACCGCCGCGCGCGAGAAAGTCGCCAAGCTGATCGCGCGTTTCCCGATCTATCAGGACTAGGAGCCAGGATGCGCTGTCCCAGTTGCAGCAGCCTCGATACGCAGGTGAAGGACTCGCGGCCGACGGAAGATTCCGCAGCGATCCGCCGCCGGCGTCTGTGCCTGGCCTGCAACTTCCGCTTCACAACGTTCGAGCGCGTGCAGCTGCGCGAACTCGCCGTCATGAAGCGCAACGGCCGCCGCGTGCCGTTCGATCGCGACAAGCTGGCGCGTTCGGTCGAGATTTCGCTGCGCAAGCGCAACGTCGATCCTGAAAGGGTCGAGCAGACCGTTTCCAAAATCGTGCGTGAACTCGAAAGCCTCGGCGAGAACGAAGTCACAACCGAGACCATCGGCGAGACGGTGATGTCGTCGCTGCGTACGCTCGACGATGTCGCCTATGTCCGTTTTGCCTCGGTCTACCGCAACTTCCGCGAGGCCAAGGACTTCGAGGCCGTACTCGGTGAACTGACCGGGGACGAGGAGGACGGCAAATCGTCGCCGGGACGCAAATAGGCGTGCAAGGAAACAAAGACGTTACTTCCGGCACGCGCGCCGAATTGTCTGATCTCGATACGCGTTTCATGAACCTCGCACTGACGCTGGGGCGGCGCGGAACAGGCCGGACATGGCCTAATCCGGTGGTCGGCGCGGTCGTCGTGAGCCTGCGCGACGGGTTGCCGGTCATAATCGGTTGCGGCGTGACCCAGCCGGGCGGGCGGCCGCACGCGGAAACGCAGGCGTTGCAACAGGCGGGCAGCGCGGCAAACGGCGCAACACTTTATGTAACCCTCGAGCCTTGCTCGCATTTCGGAAAAACACCGCCGTGTGCCGATGCGATCATTGCGGCTGGCATCAGCCGCGTCGTATCCGCGCTGGAAGATCCGAACCCGGAAGTCGCCGGACAGGGCCATGCGCGCCTGCGCGCGGCCGGCATTGCCGTCGATGTCGGAACAGGCGCGGAACAGGCGTTGCGCGATCACGCCGGGCACATCCGCCGCATCCGCGATCACCGGCCCCATGTGATGCTCAAGCTCGCCATGTCGGCCGACGGCAAGGCCGGTAAGCCGGGCCGGCTACCGGCGGCTATCACCGGCGAGGCCGTGCGCGGGCGCGTCCACATGCTGCGCGCGCAGCATGATGCCATCCTGATCGGAATAGGCACGGCGCTGGCCGATGATCCGCGCCTGACATGCCGGCTGCCGGGCATGGCGCAGCGATCCCCGGTGCGGGTCGTGCTCGACGCCAATTTGCGGCTGCCGCTTGCAGGTGCGATGGCGAAAAGCGCGCGCGAAACGCCGGTGTGGGTTTTTGGTGCCGGCGAGGTTGCATCGGGTTTGCGTGCCGCCGGTATTGATGTGCTGCAAGCGGCTGGCGAAGGCGGAAAACTCGATCTTGCGGCGGTTCTGAAAGAACTCGCCGCGCGCGGCATCACGCGGCTGATGGTCGAAGGCGGCCCGACGGTTGCGGCGTCGTTCCTCGCTGCCGATCTCATCGACGAGGTTGCGCTGTTTCGCGCGCCGAAGGTGCTGGGCGAGGGCATCGACGCGCTCGAAGGCTTGCCGCTCACCGCGCTCACCCAGTCGCCGCGACTGGTTTCGCGTGGTATCGAGGACGTTGGCGAAGACACACTCGAATGGTTTGAACGGCGATAGCATGTTCACTGGCATTGTCACCGATATCGGCGAGATCCTCAGCGTGCATCCGCGCGCCGAAGGTCTGTCGCGCCTCAAGATCGCGTGTTCGTATCCGCGTGCCTCGATTGTCGATGGCGCCTCGATTGCGTGCAGCGGCGTCTGCCTCACCGTGGTCGGCGCGGGCCAAGAGGACCGCACCTGGTTCGCGGCGGACGCAGCGGCAGAGACCATGGCGATCACGACGGTCGGAACGTGGCGTGCCGGCAGCAGGATCAACCTCGAACGTCCGCTCAGGATCGGCGATGAACTCGGCGGCCATGTGGTTGCGGGGCACGTCGATGGCATGGCGCAAATCCTCAAGCGCGACGACCTGCCGGACATGGCGCGCTTTACCTTGCGCGCACCAAGGGCGGTCTCGAAATTCATCGCGGCCAAGGGTTCCGTGGTACTCGACGGCTGCTCGCTCACCGTTAACGAAGTTTCCGGCGATGATTTCACCGTCCTCATCATTCCGCATACGTTGGCGGTAACGACGCTCAGTGGCTGGCAGCAGGGCCAGAACGTCAACCTCGAGGTCGATCTGATGGCGCGCTATGCGGCGCGCTTGATGGAGCCGCGCTGACGTTGCCCTTGCAGTACCGTGACTGCACTTGCTACTGACACGCTAGAATAGAGCTTGGAACCCTTATGGCGAAACCGCGACGCAAAGCCGAAAACACGACTGCTGCGCAGAAGAAGGCGCTGAAGGGCGCACGCGTGGTCGTCGTCGAGTCGCGCTATTACGACGACGTGGCCGAGGCGTTGCTCATCGGCGCGAAGCGCGCGCTGGACGATGCCGGCGTTGCCTATGACATTTTCGATGCGCCGGGCGCGCTGGAAATCCCGACCGCCATCGCGATTGCGGTCGATGCCGGCAAGGTGGCGCGCAAGCCTTATGATGGCGCTGTTGCGCTCGGCTGCGTCATTCGCGGCGAGACGAGCCATTACGATATTGTTGCGGGCGAGTCCGCTCATGCGCTGATGCAGTATGCGATCAATCATCGCTTTCCCATCGGCAACGCGATCCTGACCGTCGATACCGATGCGCAGGCGCGGCGTCGTGCGGACCCGGCGAAGGACGACAAGGGCGGCGGCGCGGCGCGCGCGGCACTTTCGCTGATTGCGCTGAAACGCCGGCTGGGATCGAAGAAACGATGAGCCGGGCACCCAACGATATGCAAGGCGAACGCAAGGCCAATCGCCGCGGCGCGGCGCGGCTTGCCGCTGTGCAGGCGCTCTACCAGATGGACCTTGCCGGCACCGGCGTCGCCGACATTCTCGCGCAGTTTGAAAGCCACTGGATCGGCCGCGAGGTCGAGGGCGAGCAATATCTTCCCGCCGAAGCCGCGTATTTCCGCGACCTCGTCAACGGCGTGATCGCGGAACAGCGCACGCTCGATCCGATGATCGACGCCGCGCTGCAAGGCAACTGGCCGCTCAAGCGCATTGAGACGATCATCCGCGCCGTGCTGCGGGCGGGCGCCTATGAACTCGACAAGAAGCCGGACGTGCCGGCGCGCGTCGTCGTGTCAGAATATGTCGATGTGGCGCACGCCTTCGTGGACCGCGAGGAAGTCGGCATGGTCAACGCCGTGCTGGACCAGCTTGCACGCAATCTGCGTGCCGCGGAATTCGACAAGGTTCCGGGCGAGTCCAAGATCTAGCAGGATGTTGAAAAAGGGTCTTCCCTTGGGCCCGCTAGCGTGATTCCGTCTTGTTAACGCAGGACGGAGGTGAGCGATGCGCGGGATGGATGAGAGATCGGGGTCGCTGTTTTCATACGTCGATTTTGAAGGGCGGATTCCGCAT
>CANJBX010000039.1 GCA_947472885.1 Hyphomicrobiaceae bacterium | reverse complement strand
GACCCACATCCATTCCCGTCTTTTTATGATTCTTGAGCAGATCTTGGCCCAGGGGGCGCCGGTTCCTTTGGATGTCGAAGTTCCCAATAGCACCCTGATTTCAGTAGAAATCTGAGCCCCCGATCGGTTTTTTCAACATCCTGTTAAGGTTCGCCAATTATTCGGGGCACGCAAGCCGCACACTCACCTCGTCATGGCCGGGCTTGTCCCGGCCATCTCGATTCTTGATGCACCCCGCCTCCCTGAACGAAATCGCCGGGACAAGCCCGGCGATGACGAAGGACAGATTTGTGAAAGATCTAGTTCTTCACCTTCCACGGCAGGACGAGGTTTTCGATTTCCTCGAACACCACCGACGAAATCAGGCCAAGCAGGCCGATCACCACCACGCCGACGAACATGTAGTCGACCTGCAGTAGTTCCCACGAATTCCAGATCAAGTAGCCGAGCCCGGACTTCGAGGCCACGAATTCGGCTGCCACCAGCACGACGAACGACACTGCGAGCGCGATCTTGAGACCCGCAAAGATCAACGGCAGCGCGCCGAAGAACACGACCTTCGTGAACATCACATAGGAACTGGCGCCGAAGTTCTTGGCCACGTCCCAGTATAGCTTGTCGATGTTGGCAGCGCCCGCGTAAGTGTTGACGATGACCGGAAAGAACACCGCCGTCGCAACCAGAGCGATCTTGGACGCGTCACCAAAACCGAACGCCAGCAACAGGATCGGCATCAGCGCGACCTTGGGGATCGGGAACAGCGCCGCGATCAACGGGTCGAAGAAGATCCGCACCGGCCGGTACATCGCCATCAGCAGCCCAATGGCAATGCCGGGTACGGCGCCAATGAAATAGCCAACCAGCACGCGATAGAGTGTCACGCCGGTATGAACCGCCAGTTCGCCGCTCAGGGTGAGCTGCCAGAACCGCCCGGCAATGTCGCTTGGCGCAGGGACGAAGCGGCGGTCGCCGACGCCGGCGCGCAGCAACAGCTCCCAGACCACCAACAGGACAATAGGCGAGATCAGATAGAGCCAGCGTTCCTGGTTCTTGCGCGACATGCCGCTCATAGATCCAACTCCGCGCGTGCGCGATTAACTTCCGATTCCAGAATCCGCCAGATGTCGAGCTTGAGCGCGCCGAATTCCGGCGTCGCCGAAAGCTGCATCAGATCGCGCGGATGCGGGAACGTGATGTTCTTGATTTCCTTGATGCGGCCCGGCTGCGCCGTAATGATGACGGTGCGGTCGCCCAGCAGCAGCGCCTCTTCAATCGAGTGCGTGATGTAGATGACGGTCTTGCCGGTCTCTTCCCACAGCCGCACCAGTTCGGCCTGCAAAATTGTGCGGTTCTGCGCATCGAGCGCGGCGAACGGCTCGTCCATCAGCAACATGCCGGGGTCGGTGACGAACGCCCGCGCGATGGCGCCGCGCTGGCGCATACCGCCGGAAAGCTGGTGCGGATAGTGATTGCGAAACCGCGTCAGGCCGACGAGCTTGAGTGCGCCTTCGACGCGGGCGTCGATTTCGGATTTTGCAACGCCGCGCGTCATCAGCCCGAAGCCGACGTTCTGAGTCACGCTCATCCAGGGGAACAGCCCGCTATCCTGGAACACCATGGCGTTCTGGACCGGCCAGCCGGCGGCATCCACCGTGATGGTGCCGCTGGTCTGCTTCTCAAGGCCCGCAAGAATACGGATCAGGGTGGACTTTCCGCAGCCGGATGGCCCGACAATGCAGACGAACTCGCCGCGCGCCACGTTCAGATTTATATCGTCGAGAGCGACAACAACATCCGTGCCGGACACAAACTCCTTGCGCAGGTTCCTGATCTCAACCGACGCGCCGCGTCGCTCAACCATTACTCACTCCCCTTGAACGCCAGCGGCGCGTAGAGCCACCGACTAGCGGCAACCCGGCAATTTGCTGTCCTTGTTCTCGACAACAAACGGGCCAAGCTGCTTGGCGGCAGCATCGACATACGAATGATCGATCAGCTTGTCGATCGTCTGCTTTGCCGTGATTAACTTGTTGGCGAAATAGAAATCCTGCTCGTCCAGCACGCTCTCGGGATTGACGCGGCCAGTCACCGAGCGCGACTGCCACGGATAGGCATTGAGGTTCTCGGCGCTGCGCTCGGTGCCGCTCTTCACGAGCAGATCGACGATTTCGGCGCGGGTTGAACCGCCGTGATAGGCCTGACAATAGGCGCGCACGCCCTTGAGATAGGCGACGTAGTATTTCTCGACGAGGCTCTTGTTCTTGGCAGCCCAGTCCGTGTTGATGATGTTGACGGCGAGCGCGACAGGCTGCGGCTTCTGATAATCGTCCGGGTCGAACAGCATGGAGGCGAGGCCCTGATCGCGCACCTGATAGGTGAACGGCGGGATCAGCAGCGCAAGATCGACGGCGCCGTTCTTGAGCGCGAGACCCATCTGGGTGAACGGCACGATCTTGATTTCGACATCCGCCAGCGTCATGCCGGCCGATGCCAGCACCTTGCCGACTTCGTAGGTCGTGATCGAACCCGGCCCATTGGACGCGATGCTGCGGCCCTTGAGGTCCTTCACGGTCTTGATCTGGTCCTTGAGTTCGTTGCGCACCATGATGTTGTGGAACAACGGCGAGGACGTGCGATCCGCGACAATCGACAGCGGGAGCTTCTTCTCGACGGCGTTGAAGTAACCCGCCGAGATGCCGCCTTCGACGATCTGGTACTGGTTCTGCGCGACCATCGCCATCACGTCGGCGGACGAGTTGATGTAATCCATGTCGAGCTTGATGCCGGCTTCCTTGAAGAAGCCATGCTCGATGGCAAAGAGCGTCGCACCGACCGAAATCGCGCGCGCGGTGCCGACCTTGAGGACGACTTCCTGGGCCTGTACGGGCGCCAGCATGGTGCCGAGCGCAAGAGAAGCCGTCATTGCAATCAGGGAAATCCGCTTCATCTGTTTCCTCCAGCTATTTTCTGAATTGGTGATTTTGGAAATGCCTTACTTCGCGGTTCGCAGCGCGTAACGGCCGTCTTCGTCACGGTCGAGGCCCGAATGGCGCAACGCATCGAGCATCAGCACGATCTCGCGGCCGTCGCGGGAGCCCATCGCAGTCATCAGTTCCTCGAAATGCTTGGGGCCATCCTTGAGCGCGGCTGCGACCGAGGGAAAACGCTTGCCCTGATACTTCGGCGGTTCCGGCACGCTGGCCTCAAGCCGCCCGCCGGTGCCGAACGGCCAGGTGAGATCGAAGCCCGCCTTGGATCCGACGCGCCCGCTGATGAGCGAGGGATCGAGCGGCAGGGTGCGCATGTTATCGACGATCACGGTGTCGCGCGCGGGCTGGAAGCGCGTCGCCATCGCCCAGTCCATCTGTTCATCGGAGAACACGTCGATGTCGGGATCCACCACAAACACATTCTTGATATTGGCAAGCGAGGCAAAGCACGCCGCGATGGCGTTGCGCGCCTCCCCCGGCACCCGCTGGCGCAGCGAGACACGGACGTTGAACATGCCGCCGCTCGATGCCGGCGCGCAGACCGCGAGCGGTTCGCGGACAGCGACTTCGAGCGCGCGCCAGATCATCACTTCCGTGCGCAACGCGCAGAGCTGCGCAGTGTCGGTCTGGGCCATGGTCTTGCCGCCGATGGTGGCGGTCTGGAACAGCGCATCCTTGCGGCGCGTGATCGCCGTCAGGTGAAAAACCGGATTGCGCTTGAGCGCGCCGTAGTAACCGAGGAACTCGCCATACGGACCTTCGGGTTCGACATGACCGCGTTCGTCGAAATAGCCTTCCAGCACCATTTCAGCGTCGGCCGGCACTATCACATCGTTCGTCACGCATTTGACGACCGGCATCGGCGCATCGCGCAAGGTTGCCACCAGTCCGAGTTCATCGACCGGCAGGCGCATTGTCGCGGCGACAAAATCAATCGGATGCGCACCGACGACAAACGCCACCGGCAGCGGCTTGCCCGTTTTCGCGCTGCCCTCATAGATCGCGCGCAAGTCCGACGGAGAAACCAGATCGACGCCACATTCCTTGCGGCCGCGCAGCATCAGGCGGCGGATGCCGACATTGGTCATGCCGTTCGCAGCATCAATCACGTAGTCGATGCCGGCAGAGATATAGGGTCCGCCATCGACGCCGTGCTGGAGATGCACCGGCAGCTTGGTGAAGTCGGCGTCGTCGCCCGTGAGCACAACCTGCTGCACCGGCGCATCGGCGCGGTCGATCTCGACCATCACCGGCTTCTGGCGCAGGCGGCGCTGGATCTCGCCGAGCAATTTGTCGGGCGCGACTTCGAACGCGCGCGCCAGCCGCGACCGGCTGGCGACCACGTTGCCGACCATTTCCTGCTTCTCAGGCCCGGCGGCCTTGAACAGGATCGCGGCCTTGCTGCCGTCGAGCGCCTGCGCGATATCCGCGAGATCAATGGGTTGTTCGCGGATGACGAGTTCGTCGGAGCCGGAAATACTGTTGATGAAGGTGCGCAGCCGGAAACGATCGAAGTCGAGGTTCGTCGCTTTCCCGCGCGCTGCCTTGTCCATCACGTTCATGGCTCGCGTTCCCTGCCCCTGATCGACACGCTTCGATCATAACCACTTTGAATGGGAGATAACCGCTCGGGTCAAGTCCAAGCACACTATGTCGCAATGTGCCCCTGCAAAATAGTGAGGCCCAGCGCCGCGCCTGCGGGTGCGACTTAGGTGTGGGCTGGGAGAATCACCGCCCGGCATTCGCCGAACCCGATCCGCGCAAAGCCTGCTTTCTCACAGTGTCCCCGGAAAATGATCTCGTCGCCGTCGTCGATGAAGCCGCGACTTTCCCCGTTGGGCAGCGCCAGCGGTTCGCGCGCGCCCTTGGTCAATTCCAGCAGGCTCGCCCAGCTTTCCTTCGCCTCGCCGGAGACAGTGCCGGAGCCGAACAGGTCGCCGACCTCGAGATTGCAGCCGTTCGAGGTGTGGTGAGCGACCATTTGCGCCACCGTCCAGTAAATGTCGGCAAACGTGCCGGTGCTGAGAAGGTGCGGCTTTTGCCCGGCATCGCGCATTTTCCGGGTCAGGATCAGCGCTTCCATACGGATATCGATACCGCCCCCGGCGCGGTCGCCCGGCGCATCGAGGTGCGGCAGCGGCGCGGGATCGCCGCCAGGGCGCGCGTAGGCCGCCGTGGCGAACGGCGCGAGGGCTTCCGCCGTCACGACCCAGGGCGAAACCGTGGTGCAGAAATTCTTGGCGAGAAACGGCCCCAGCGGCTGGTATTCCCAGCCCTGAATATCGCGTGCAGACCAATCATTTAGCAGACAGTAGCCAAATACGCGGCCCTGAGCCTCGGAGATTGGCACCGGCGCTCCGAGTTCGTTGCTCTGCCCGATGTAAAAACCAAGCTCGAGTTCATAGTCGAGGCTGCGCGCGGGCCGATAGGCCGGCACCGGATCGGCCGCCGGCTTGGTTTGGCCGGACGGACGCCGCACCGGCGTGCCGCTAATCCGCACCGACGACGGCCGGCTATGGTAAGCGACCGGCACATATTTGTAGTTCGGCAGCAGCGGACTATCCGGCCGGAACATCTTGCCGGCATTCGTTGCATGGAACACCGAAGCAAAAAAATCCGTGAAGTTCGGAATGCTCACCGGCAGAAGCATCTCGGCTGCCGGCATTGGCACGAGCCATTTCTGCACCGCGCCGGCGTTAGCATTGTCGGCACTCAACAAGCGCGACACCTGCAAGCGCAATTCTGCCCATGCTTTTGGGCCGCATTTCATCAACGCGTTGAGCGGCGGCTGCGCGCAGGCTTCGGCCGCTCCCCTGGCGTCGCCGTGGAACAGCCCCCAGCCATGCGACATGTCGAGGATCATGTCGCCGATGGCGACGCCCACCCGCGGAGCTTCATGCCCGCCGGGCGCACGGAACACACCGAACGGCAGGTTCTGGATCGGGAATTCGGTTTTGCCGTCGTTGGCGCTTTCGACAAAACTCTTGCGCGCTGGATCATGCGTCTCGTTGATCGCGTTCATGACCTGCACCCGACTTAAACGAGGAAGCGCCCGTTATCGCAAACGATCTTGGTGCCGGTCGTGTTCTTGAGATACAGCACGCAGCCCATGATGGTGCGCGCCACATCCACAGGCTCGATCACTTTCCGCAGCGGCGCGGCCGCAGACGCTTTCTGGATCGCCTCGAAGGTGCGGCCCGCAACGAAATCCGTATTCACCGCGCCGGGCGACACGCACATGATGCGAATTTCAGGACCGAGTACACGGCCCAGCGCCATCGTCATGTTGTCGAGCGCGGCCTTGGCGGCGGCATAGGCAATGCTCGAACCCGAGCCGGTGAAGCCCGCGATGGAAGATACATTGACGATCACCGCGTCGCCGCTCTCGCGCAGCAGCGGTTCAAAGGCCCGTACCATCGCAAACGGGCCGCGCACATTCGCGATCAGCACCGAGTCCATCAATGCGTCGGTCAAGCCTTCCAGGTTGGCATGTGCCACTGGCTGGGTGAACCCGGCCGAGTTCACGAGAATATCGCAGCGGCCGTAGGCGGCACGGACGTCTTCCGCCGCCTTCTTCATGGTCGCGGAATCTTCCAGCACGATCCGCTGCGCGCGGTGGCCCTTGCCGGACATCCCGCCAATGACCTGCTGCGCACGTTCCAGACTGTTGTTGTAGCCAACAACGACCGTTGCACCTGCGGCTGCGAACATCTGCGCAGCCGCCGCACCGATGCCGTTCGATGCGCCGGTGACGATGGCGACTTTACCCTTGAGTTCTTCAGACACGCACAACCGTCCATTTCTTTTTCACCCTCCCCTGGAGGGGGAGGGTCGGCGGGCGTCAAGCAAAGCGAGACGAACGCCGGGGTGGGGTGAACTATTCAAAGCATCTCACCCCACCCCGCCGCTCGTTACACTCGCGGCGACCCTCCCCCTCCAGGGGAGGGTAAAGCGGAGCAAGGCTTCCGATTAAACGCCTATCCCTTGAAATTCTTGTTCAGGCCCTGCCAGCCTTCGAAATAATCCTGCTGCAGTTCAGACGACTCCATCGCATAGCGCGTCAGCCGCATGGCGAAGCGCGTCTCGAACATGAAGGCCATGGTGTCGCCAACCTTGTGCGGCTTGAGTTCCGCCTTCGACGCACGTTCCCACGTTTCGGCATCCGGCCCGTGCGCGGACATGCAGTTGTGCAGGCTCGCGCCGCCCGGCAGGAAGCCCTCGGCCTTCGCATCATACGCGCCGTGGACGAGGCCCATGAATTCGCACATGACGTTGCGGTGGAACCACGGCGGCCGGAACGTGTCTTCGCCGACCAGCCAGCGCGGCGGGAAGATCACGAAGTCCACGTTGGCCACGCCCTGCGTATCCGATGGCGCGGTCAGCACCGTGTAGATCGACGGATCGGGATGATCGAAACTGATGGAGCCGATCACCATGAACTTGGCGAGATCGTACTTATAAGGCGTGTAGTTGCCATGCCACGCCACGACGCTCAGCGGCGAGTGCTTCATTTCCGCCGCCCACAGGTTGCCCTGGAACTTGGCGATCAGCTGGCATGGCGTTTCCTTGTCCTCGAACGCCGCCACCGGCGCCTCGAAGTCGCGCTGGTTGGCAAGGCCGTTGGCGCCGAGCGGGCCGAGTTCCGGCAAGCGGAACGCCTGCCCGTAATTTTCGCAGATGTAGCCGCGCGACGGACCATCCGGCAACTCAACCTTGAAGCGGATACCGCGCGGCACCACGACGATCTCGTTCGGCGCAACGTCCAGCAATCCGAGTTCGGTGATGAGACGTAGCCTGCCCTGCTGCGGCACGATCAACATTTCGCCGTCGGCGCTGTAGAAATAACGGTCGGTCATCGACGTGTTGGCGGCGTAAATATGCGTCGCCATGCCGGCATGCTGCGAGGCGTCGCCGTTGCCGCCGATGGTAACGATGCCTTCGACAAAATCCGTCGGCTTGGTGGGGATCGGAAACGGCGACCAGCGCAGTTGCGATGGCGTAGCATCAACGTCGGCAAACGGCGCGGTGCGGACAAGACCGTTGTCCATCCGCGAATAGGGTTTGTGAACGACCGAAGGCCGCAGGCGATAGGTCCAGGTGCGGCGGTTTTCCGCGCGCGGCGCGGTGAAGGCGGTGCCGGAAATCTGTTCCGCATAAAGCCCAAGCGGCGGCTGCTGCGGCGAGTTGCGGCCCTGCGGCAACGCGCCGGGGCGCGCTTCCGTCGCGAACTGGTTGTTGAAGCCGGTCTGGTAGGTCAGCGCGGATTTGCCCAAAGCAGCCTTTGCACCGGCTTCCCTGGTTTTCACGTCCTGAGCCATCGTTGCCTCCATGGTGCGCTGTCGTGGTGCGCAAGCTTTGGCCAAGAATCCCGCTAATCAGGCCGGGTGTAAAGGCTTAAAGGCGCTCCGCCAGAAACCGCTCCAGCCGCGGCGCAAGGAAGCCCGTGTAGCTGTTGGGTTCGTCGATGGGATCGCCGGTCCAGTAGTGCGGGGCGCTCTGCACAATGGCGGTGCGAACGAAGAAGCTGGCCTGTTTCAGCGCCAGCATGAACGGCTCGGACTGTTCGTGGATATTCACGAGGTCGTCCTCGGTGCCCCATGAGAGGAACACGGCCACCTTGCTGTTGGCACGCACCGCATAGCTGATCGGCGAAGCGTCGAAATAGACCTTGCGGTCTTCCATCGGTGTGACGCCCAGAAAAATGTCCGTCGCGTTGTCGCCCGGCGTCTGCCGGTTAAAGTAGTTCCAGTTGGCGACCATGTCGTAGACGCCGAACACGCCGGCAACCATCTTCACCTTCGCGCTGACGGAAGCGTGCTTGTCCTGCGGATAGGCGCCGGTGAAATGATCCGATTGGGTGCCGAGGCCAGCGAGTGCCGTCAGGTTGGCGCCCGCGGATGCGCCCATCAGGCCGATACGTTCCGGGTCGATGCGCAAAGCCCTGGCCTCACCGCGGATATACTGCACCGCCGCCACGACATCGTGGACCGCCTGCGGAAACGTCTTCTTGCCCTTGGCCGACAGGCGATAGCTGATCGAGAACACCGCGTAGCCGCGCGCGGCCAGATGCCGCCCCCAATTGTGCAGCGAGACGCGCGCACCCAGACGCCAGCCGCCGCCATGCACCGCGACAATCGCCGGGAAAGGCCCCGGCCCTTCGGGCAGGAACAGATCGCCGGAAAGTTCGACGCCGTCATGCGTGCAATAGACGACGTTGTTGCGGGTTTCAAACGTGCCGGTCATGCTACTTGGCCTTCTCGAGTTGAATTTGCAGTGCGTTCATTACCAGCGCCGTGCCGTAGTAGGTGCCGATGGCGAACGACAGTTCCATGATTTCCTGCGGAGTGAAGTGCGGTACCATCGCCGCGAATGCCGCATCGCTGACATTGCCGAGATTGCACGTCTCGTCCGTGTAGGCGAGCAGCGCGCGTTCCTTGCCGTCGAACAGTTGGCTCGCCCGCCAATCCGGCAGCGCCGCGAGCTTTTCCTTCGCAAAACCTTCCGCCAGCAGCATGGGCTCATGCTGCTGCAGCTCGTAAACGCCGTTGGCGTTCTGCGCGGCACGGACAATCGCGATCTCGACAAAGAGCCGCGGCACCGCCGTCTCGTTGCGCAATGCGAACGCCATCTGCGCCGACGCCCGGCTGACCTTGGGCGCATGGCCGAAGACGGAATGGATGTTGAGGAGACGCCCCATCTTGGCCAGCCGGTCGGCGAACAGCGACTGGACATCGGCCGGCAATGGATCGGGGAGTGCCGGAAGCCGCGATACTTTTCCGCGTGAAGGATTTTCCATTGTCTCAGGCACGCGCGAACTTGCCGCGGCCAAACAGGCGGTCCTTGTTATCCTGCGTCGCGGTCTCGCGCACAGACGTGATCCTGGCAACTTCCGCCAGCGCCTTCACGACCGCGGGCCGCCCGGAGACCGCCTTGAACCAGCGCGCGATATTTGGATTGTCCGCATCCATGACGCCGTTGGACTCGCGCGTGCGCGTCCAGGGGAACGTCGCAATATCGGCAATCGAATATTCCTGACCGCCAAGATATGGCGCTTCGCCAAGGCGCTTTTCGAGCAATGCGTAGAGGCGCAGCATTTCGGTCTTGTAGCGGCTCTTGGCGTAGTCGTTGCCGGGCGGCGCCATCATGTGGAAATGAACGGTCTGGCCGAACATCGGGCCGACGCTGGTGAGCTGGATCATCAGCCACTGCATCATCTCGAAGTAGGCGCGCTTGTCCCTGGGCATGAACTTGCCGGTCTTGTCGGCGAGGTACATCAGGATCGCGCCGGATTCGAACACGGTGATGGGTTTGCCGCCGGGGCCTTCGTGATCGACGATGGCCGGAATCTTGGCGTTCGGATTCACTTTCAGGAATTCCGGCTTGTAGTTGTCGCCATTCCAGACATCGACCTTGATCTGGTTGTACGGCAGGCCGCACTCCTCCAGCATGATGAAAATCTTTTGGACGTTCGGGCTGGTCAGCGAATAGAAGTCGATCATGGCGCGGCTCCCCTCATCAATATTATCGGGTTTTAATGGCCGCGACGGATGACGGCCCTGAAATCCGCCGCAAGCCTATTTTGCCGCGCACGCGGCGGCAAGGCCGCGCAGCGTCATCGTCGCCATGCTTTTAAGTGACACCACGCTGTAATGCGAAAATCAGCGGTCGCGGTGGGAAATCTCGATCACGCGGGCGCGCTCCGCCAGCTTGGCGACCAGCGCATCGGCGGCGGCCCGGTTCTCGGTATCGAGGTTGGCGTCCCACTCGTCGAACAGGTAAACCGACGCATCGGTGTAGCGCACGATTTCCTGCAGCGAACGAAGCTGCCGCTCACCGGAGGAAAAGCCGATTTTCTTCGGCGGCGGCGCTGCAGCCTCACCCAGCTCTTCCAGTAATTCAGCATCGATCTCGCCTTCATCGACGCCTTCGGGATCGACGCCTTCGGCGAACTTGAACGCCAGACGGTCGGTGGTCGGCCAGTAGTAGGCGCGATTCTTGATCTCGGCCTTGAGCGCCGCGAGCAGCGTCGATTTGCCGGAGCCGTTGCCGCCGCGCACGTTGATGCGACCGTTCGGGCTGGCAAAAACCTTCTTCAGCGCATCCTCAAGCGACAGCGCATTCGTCACCTGATCGTTTTCGCGCAGCATGATACGGTCGTATTTCATGCGGGCGTCATACTGCGGATCGAAATCCGGCCGCATGCTGGCAACGACGCCGCCCATGCGCGCCCAGATCGCCACCATATCGTTCCAGCCAGCCGCCAGCGAATACATGTCCTTGGTCATTTCGATCTGGCGCGGCAGGGTCGCCGCCAGCACGATCAGGACTTCGGTGTCGCCGGCGTTGCGCATAGCGACGACGACGATGGCAGCAAAGATGATGGCGAGGCCGATGATGCCGCTTGCGGAGGAAAGCCCCTCGCGCGTCATGATCGCCCAGATCTGCGCGCGCAACGCGTCGCGCAGGCGCAGCTTGAAGCCGGCAAGCCAGAGCCGGAGATTGTAGCGGTTGCCGGCAAACACGTTGTCCCAGGCGGTGTAGCCCTGCGCGGTCATGCGATTGGTCTGGCGCTGGTTCTCGAGGAAGGCGCGCGCCACCGGCTTGCGGACAAGGATTTGCAGCAGGATCAGCACCGAAAATGCGATGCCGTAGGCAATGGGAAAGCTGCCGTCGATTTCGCTGCCGAGTACGGCGGTGTTGAACAGCAGGTGGAACGCGAGCTTGAGGTCGGCCTCGAGTTCGTAGACGAGTTGAAAATAAATATGGAACGTCTCGCCGGTGAGGAACGGCTCGACGATTTCGCGCGTGCCTTTTTCATGGAGCAGCCGGGTCTCGTGGCGATTGTCGCGCGCAAAGCGCTGCATGTATTTGCCGAAACCGCCGAAGCCGGCACGCTCGGCAAAGATCCAGCTGATCGCACCGATGATATAGGCGGCCGACTGTGCGGCCAGAATCCACAGCAGATCGCCCGTCAGAAAGTCGTCATTGGCGACGTCGCGGCCGGCCTTGATGATGAGATAAGTCGTCGCCGCCGTCAGCAAGGCCTCGATGACCAGCAGGCCGACCATGATATAGAACGACTTGCCCAGCACAAATTTCGCCAGCGCCAGCCGCTCGAATTTTTTGCGGGGAATACGAACTTCGGTCATATGTCGGGAATCGCAATGTGAGCTGCCGCGTGGCTAGTGATAGCAATTTTCACGGCCCGCCAACAGCTTCCAAACGACGCATACGCAAGTTTGAACAAAAGTCTTGATGCGGGACCTTTGGTGCAGGGACCTTTCGCGAACGCATGAACGGATTGACAGGTGGCCGTCGCTGAACGGCCGCGTGCCAGTATAAGGAACACCTGACCTCATGCCGCCGCCGTGCGGCCTTGCGCAGATGCATATTCAGCGGGCGTGCCACGCGGAATGATGCCGGTCGGATTGACGTTCACGTTGGAGTAATAGCCGATCACGTAGTAGCGCGGCACAACGGTCGATATCACGCCCGGCACCGCGAGGAGCATATGCATGTAGCGCGTCAGCGCGGGATAGTCGGCGATGCGCTGGCGGTTGCATTTGAACAGCGAAAAATACGCCACGTCGAACCGCAGCAGGGTCGGCAGCAGGCGCCAGTCGGCCTCGGTGATCTGGCCGCCTACCAGCGTCCTGTCGCGCGTCAATCGCGCCTCCAGTTCGTCGAGCGCGGCAAACAGCTTGTCGTAGGCTTCGTCGTACGCCGCCTGCGACTTCGCGAACCCGCAGCGATAGACACCGTTATTGATGCTGGCATAGGTGAAGTCGTTGACGCGGTCGATCTCCGCGCGCAGCTTTTCCGGATAATAGTCGGTGTCGTCGCCCGCGATGCCGGCGAATTCGCTGTTGAGCATGCGGATGATTTCCGACGACTCGTTGTTGACGACGCGTTTCGTCTTCTTGTCCCACAGCGTCGGCACCGTCACCTTACCAGTGTAGCTTGGCTCGCTCGCGACATAGGCCTCATAGAGATAGCGAAAGCCATTGACCGTATCGGGAATGCAGTCGGGATATTTCGCATTCGCCTCGTAGGTCCAGCCGCGCGTGCGTTCGCCGGGAATGCAGTGCGAGATCGTAATCGCGTGGTCGAGCTGCTTGATCGCGCGATAGATCATCGTGCGGTGCGCCCACGGGCATGAATGCGCGACATAGAGATGGTAGCGCCCTGCTTCGGCCTTGAAGCCCGACGAACCATCCGCCGTGATGCGGTCGCGGAACACGCTTTCGATGCGGTCGAACGTGCCGGCCTTGCCGGTCTGCCTGGCCGGATCGCCGTCGGTCCATGTGCCGTTCAACAGATAGCCCATCGCACATTCCCTATTTTCTTTTGCCAAGCACGGTTTCGTTGGCTTCGCCAAGTTTCGGCGCGCTAGTGCGCAGCGGCGGACGTTCGCCGTTGAACGAGATCGGCAGGCCCATCAGCGACAACCCGCCATCGGGCGCATCCTGCAACATGCCGAGCGACTTGCTCTGCGGGTCCGCGATGGCCTCGTCGATCGACAGCACCGGCGCGCAAGGCACCCCCGCCTCGTCCAGCACCGCCTGCCAGTGCGCGCGCGTATTCCCCTTGATCGCTTCCGACACCAGCGCCTTGATCGCAGGGCGATTGTTGACGCGGTCCGCATTGGTGAGGAAGCGCGGATCGCTCGCCCATTCGGGATGTTTCAGCGCCACCGCCAGCCTGGCGAAATGCCCTTCGTTGCCGACCGCCAGCACCAGCCAGCCGTCGGATGCCTGAAACCCGCCATACGGCGCCAGCGCGATGTTCTCCGAACCCATGCGGCGCGGGACTTTCTTCGACGCAAGATATTGCGCCGTCGGCACGGCCATCCAGTGCAGCGCCGTTTCGTAGAGCGAACCGTCGATGATGCAGCCCTCGCCGGTAAGATTGCGACGGTGCAGCGCCGATAGCGCGCCGATAACGAGCCACATCGCGGAGCCCTTGTCGATGATGGCCGGGCCGACGCGCACCGGCGCGTCGCCGTCGTGTCCCGTGATGCTCATGATGCCGCCGAACGCCTGCATCAGCGGATCGTATCCCGGCTTGTCCGCGCGCGGCCCCTTGCGGCCGAACGCCGCCAGATTGCAGTAGATCAGCGACGGCTTGGCCTTGGTCAGCGTTTCGCTGTCCAGCCCGAACTTCTCGACGACGCCTGCGCGCAGGTTCTGGATCACGAAGTCGGCGCGTTCGATAATGAACCGCCTGAGCGTCTCACGCTGGCCTGCGTCGTTATAATCCACCGTGACCGAACGCTTGTTGCGGTTGAGCGCGACGAAATTCATGCCGTCGCCATTGTGGAATGGCGGCCCCCAGTGGCGCGCATCGTCACCCTTCGGCGGCTCGATCTTGAAAACCTCGGCGCCGAGTTCAGCCAGGATCATCGAGCCGGTCGGCGCGGCGACGCTGGTTCCCAACTCGACGGCGACCAGGCCCTTGAGCGGTTGTGCGGCAGATGGCTCGGGCACGATCAGCTTTCCTGTCAACTTAGCGTTTGCGCAGACCACCCGCGCAGCGACATAATGCAATGCCGGGCTAAGCTGGCACAAATAAGCGCGGCGCAAAAGCTGCGTAACCGGGAGCGAAACGATGGGCCTGACATCATGGGTCTGACTGCGGACACCGGAAAATTTCTGGCGGGATTGCGCTATGAGCATATTCCCGCTGAAGCCGTGCCGACCATCTGCCGTGGCTTCACCGATTGCGTCGGCGTGCTGATTGCGGGCCTGCCCGAACCCGTTACTTCCATCGTTGCGAAGTCCGTCGGCTATCCAGATCCCGTCAACACGATTGCCGGCTTTGGCCCGCTGCGGATTTCCGCGCCGGACATGGCGCTGATCTACGGCGCCGCCGCACACGCGCTCGACTACGACGACACCGGCCTCACCGGCCATCCGAGTGCGGCGTTGGTACCCGCCATTCTCGCGGAAGCACAGGAGGTCGGTGCAGACGGCAAGGCGATGATCGCGGCTTACGTCGCCGGTTATGAAATCTGGGCCGAGTTCGCCGCGCGCGAGGAAGACTCGCTGCACCAGAAGGGCTGGCATCCTTCCGCCGTGCATGGCGCCATCGCCGCCGCCGGCGCGAGCGCCGTGCTGCGCAAGCTCGACGCGGAAACCGCAACCCGCGCCATCGGCATCGCCGCTTCCATGGCTTCCGGCCTGGTGTCGAACTTCGGTTCCATGACCAAGCCGTTCCACCTCGGCCACAGCGCGCGCTCGGCATTAACCGCGACGCGGCTGGCGCAGGCGGGCCTGACCGCATCTCCCGACACCATCGAACACGATCTCGGCTTCCTGCGCGCGGTGTCGCCGCATGGCAATGTCGATACCAAAAGCCCGGCGAGTTATGGCAAGCTGTGGCGCATCGTCAAGCTCGGCATCAATGTAAAGCTCTACCCGATGTGCTTTGGCACCCACCGCATCCTCGATGCCATGATCGACGTGTGCAGGGACAACGGCGTGAAAGCCAGCGACATCGTGCAGGTCGATGTGGATGTTTCGGAGAACTCCGCGAAGATCCTGCGCAACAGCCGCCCACAGACGGCGCTGGAGGCAAAGTTCAGCGCGGAGTTTGCCATCGCCGCCGCCGCGATTGCCGGACGCTGCTCGGACGAGGAAGTCGCGACGCCGTTCGTGCGCCGCGCCGACGTACAGGATTTCTTCGGCAAGGTCCGCATTCACCCGATCACCGACAAGGACCCAGAAGAGCCGATCCGCTCGCCGTTCGACCAGGTCCGCCTCACGCTGGCAAACGGCGCGACGCTCGATTCCAGGCAGGTAAAATACCCGCGCGGCCATTTCGCGCGCGGCGTCGAGCGCGATGTGCTGTGGCAGAAATTCTCGGACTGCGCCTCAATCGTGATCGACCGCGAAAGCGCATCGCGCATGTTCGATGCACTACAGGACTTGCCGCAGCTTGCGGGCATCGGTGAACTGCGCCGCAAGCTCGCGCCTGCGGCAGAATAGATTGACTGAACAAAGCGCAGCAAAAAATGCTGCTAAAGAGGAGTGAAACGATGATCCGGAAACTTCGTGTTGCGGCACTAGCTGCCTGCGCCACTGCACTGTTCGCACCGGCCACGCTCAAGGCACAGGACTATCCCAACCGGCCCATCACCATCATCGTCGGCTTCCCGCCGGGCGGTTCGACCGACGCGGCGATGCGCATCCTGCAGGACCCGATGAGCAAGACGCTTGGGCAACAGATCATCATCGACAACCGCAGCGGCGCGGGTGGCACCACGGGTGCGGCGGCGGTCGCCAACGCACAGCCCGACGGCTACACGCTCCTTTATACCGTCAACGCCGCGCTGACGATGAACAAGTATATGCAGAAGAACTTTCCGTTCGACCCCAAGACCGCGTTCGTTCCGGTCGGCATCGCATCGGACGTCGTGCTTGCGCTCGCCGTAAACTCCAAGATGCCGATCAACACGGTGCAGGAGCTGATCGACTACGCCAAGAAAAACCCCGGCAAGATTTCCTACGGCTCTTCCGGCGTCGGCTCCGGCCATCACATCTGCGCCGAACTGCTCAAGCAGAAAACCGGCATCGACATGGTGCATGTGCCCTATCGCGGCGGGGCGCCCGCGGTGCAGGATCTCGTCGCCGGCAATATCCAGGTCGGCTTCGGCACCCTGCCCGCGTTGCTGCCGCACGCGGCATCAGGCTCGATCCGCGTCATTGCATCGGGTGAAAAGGGACGCCTCGCGGAATTTCCGAACCTTCCCGCCGTGAACGAGAGCGTGCCCGGCGTCTACAACATCGGCTGGAGCGGACTGCTGGCGCCTGCCGGCACGCCGAAGGCCATCGTGGACAAACTCAACGCGGCGATGGTGGCGGCGCTGAAAATGCCGGACGTGCAGGAGAAGATGAAGCTGCAGGGCCTCGTGCCACTCACCAATACGCCGCAGGAATTCGCCGCGCTGATTTCCAACGAGGTCGATTACTGGGGCAAGGTGATCCCGTCCATCGGCATTCAGGCGGAGTAACCCTCCGCAGCATATCTATTGCGCGAGCGCCGAAGTGCGCTTTCCCTTTGCCTTGGGAAGCTGGGTGAACTTGACGCCCAACCCAAGGCATTCGGAGACTTTGACGATAGTCCCGAACTCCGGGTTTCCGTTTTCACTGAGAGACCTGTAGAGGCTCTCGCGTGAGACGCCCACTTCACGGGCGATTTTGGACATGCCTTTCGCACGGGCAATATCGCCGAGTGCTGCAACAACGACCGCAGGGTCGCCGTCTTCAATGGCTGCATTCAGATAGGCGGTAATTTGCTTGTCGCTGGTGAGGAGCTTGGATGCATCCCAGATTTTGGTTTTGAGTGCCATTTTCACTATTCCTTTGCCAGCGCCATGGCCTTCTCGATGTCAGACGACTGGGTCTTTTTATCGCCGCCGCACAAAAGCAAGACCAAGGCTTTGCCGCGCTTTGTGAAATAAACACGATAGCCAGGACCATGATCGATCCGGAGTTCGCTTACTCCGCCACCCACAGCCTTGACGTCGCCCATATTGCCGAGCGAAAGACGGCGGATACGAACAAGAATTTTTGCGCGGGCATTTTCATCCCGCAATTTGGCAAACCATCTTTCGTAGATTTCGGTTTGCCTGATTTCAATGGAATGTAGCATATAAGCTACAACCTCCCAAAGTCAAGGGCGGGCAGCCGCCTTCGCCAACACGGCAGCGCCGGCGCCTTTCCAGGTGCCGTGCGCCAGCCAGTGTTCGAGCATCCACAGCCGGTCGCAACCCCACAGCGGTTCGCCATCTGCAACAAAGTAGGGCACCCCGAACGCGCCAACCTTGATCGCGTGATCCATCGCCTCGTTGAGCGCCTGCTTGCCGGTATCGGATGCGATGGCTGCGAGCAACGCCGCCGTGTCAACGCCAAGTGCCGCCGCCGCCTCCGCGACGACTTCCGCCTGTGTGATGTCGCGGCCTTCGACCCACAGCCGTTTGAAAATCCGGTGTGCGAAGCGCACGGCGAGCGCGGGGTCCTGCCGCTTCAGCCACAGGAACGCACGGCACGCCGCCAGCGAGTTGTGCCCCTTGAGGTCGTGATACTTGAATGGCACGCCGAAGATCTCGGCCATACGCACGCCGTCGTGGCGCAGGTAGTCGCCCTTGAGCGGCGTCTCCGGCAGCGGCTTGAGCCCCATCACCTTCATGACCATGACGCCGATCAGCACCGGCCGCCAATTGACGGTGCGGCCATGGCGCGCGGCCAACGCCTCGATCTGGGTCGAGCCGATATAGGCGTAGGGCGAGATGAAATCGAAGTAGAAATCGACCGGCTGGCTCATGAATGCGTCCGCTGAACCTGAATTTGACCTTCAACATCGCCGCACAGCCCAGATCGCTGCGGCGCAACAAGAACGCACCTTAAACATATGTTTGCGGGGGTAACAGAGGCTGGCCCTGGATAATCCGGCAAGGAGAACCTCCGTGATCGCGCGAGCGCTGCGCGCTGCCCTGTGTGGCGCAGGGTTTGCGTTCCGGTACCGCGTGCTTGTTCTTTATCCCGTCATTGCCGTCGCCTGCATCGGCATTCTTGCTGTCGGTCTGGAAAGCGGCACCCATAATTGATGGGTGGCGTGGCAAATGGTTTGCCCGGCCAGCCGGTCTGACGTTTCCGGTTTTGTGAAATAATCGGTTTCCCACCGCGCTCGCACCTGCGTTGCAGGCTTGCGTCCGCACGCCTTCGCACGCGACACTCCCGCCACAACGACGGGGGGAAGCGATGGGCGTACTTGACGGCAAAGTGTGCGTGATCACGGGCGGCGCCGGCAGCGTCGGGCTTGCCAGCGCCAGAGTCTTCGTGCGCGAAGGCGGCAAGGTGATGATCGTCGATCTGCGCGAAGCGGATCTGCAGCGCGCGGCCGCCGAACTCAACAGCCCGAATGCCGCGACCTTCGCCGCCGACGTCAGCAAGGCAGACGACGTGAAGGGCTACCTCTCCGCCACCGTCAGGAAATTCGGTAAGATCGACGTGCTGTTTTCCAATGCCGGCAACCAGGGTGTCGTCACGCCGGTGCCGGACTATCCCGACGACGTGTTTGACTCCGTGATCGCGGTCCATGTGCGCGGCGCGTTCCTCGCGTGCAAGTACGGCCTGCCGCAGATGAACGACGGCGGCTCCATCATCATCACGTCGAGCATCGTCGGCGTGAAGGGCGATGGCGGCGGCGCGGTCGCCTACGTGACCGCGAAGCATGCGCAGGTTGGCCTGATGCGCAGCGTCGCCAAGGGCGCGGCGCGGCGCAACATTCGCGTCAACACGCTCCACCCCGGCCCCATCGACAACGAATTCCAGCTTCGGATCGAGGACGGCATCGGCAAGCTGATGGGCGGCAAGGATGCGACGGCGATGCTCAACGAGGCAATCCCGCTGCACCGCCATGCGCGGCCGGACGAAATCGCGCGCTCCGCGCTCTATCTGGCGTCTGACCAGTCGAGCTTCACCACCGGCACGACCCTGATGGTCGATGGCGGCATGAGCGCGTAACAATTTTTGCAATCGAAGTCTGAAGGAATACCATATGGGTCTGCTCGACAATAAAGTCTGCGTCGTCACCGGCGGCAGCGGCAGCGTGGGTCTCGCCAGTGCCAGGGCCTTCGTGCGCGAAGGCGGCAAGGTGATGATCGTCGATCTGCGCGAAGCCGACGTGAAGCGCGCGACCGATGCACTCAACAGTACGCATGTCGCGGGCTTCGCCGCCGACGTCTCCGACGCCGCGCAGACCAAGGCCTATATCGACGCAACCGTTGCGAAGTTCGGCAAGATCGACGTGCTGTTCTCCAACGCCGGCAATCCCGGACAGGCCGCGCCGCTGACCGAATACCCGGAAGACGTGTTCGACCGCACGCTCGCCATCCACGCCAAGGGCGCGTTCCTCGCCTGCAAGTACGGCCTGCCGCAGATGAACGACGGCGGCTCGATCATCATCACGTCGAGCCTCGCCGGAACCCGCGGCGGCAACGGCGGCAACATCAGCTACATCACGGCGAAGCACGCCCAGATCGGCGTCATGCGCTCGGCCTCGCGCGCCGCGGCATCGCGCAACATCCGCGTCAACTCGCTCAATCCCGGCCCCATCGACAACGAATTCCAGACCAACATCGAGAATGCCATCACCAAAATGACCGGGACTAATGCGACGGAGCTTTTCAATTCACAAATTCCGCTCAAGCGTCACGGCCACCCGGACGAAATCGCCAACACCGCCTTGTTCCTGGCGTCGCACCTGTCCAGTTTTGTGACCGGCGCGGTCATCATGGCTGACGGCGGCATGACGAGCTGATCCGCACTGTGAATACGGAGACACCCATGAGCGCCGGTCCCAACAAGTGGTCCCCGATGCGGATCGGCGTCGTGGCCGGCGCGATCCTCGAGACGGCGGTGTGGGCCGGCATCTGGATCTACACCGCCAGAAAAGCCAACCCGATGGGCGACGGGATGGAATGGATCGCCGTGTGGCTCGCGACCATGGTTTTTCTGCCGTTTACCGTTCCCGCACTGATCCTGGGCCTCATCGGACGCTGGCTGACGTTCGCCGCCGTCCTCGTCGCGGGTGTCGCTATTGCATACCTCTATGCGTGGGCGACGTCCGGCTAGGCCGTCGCGCAGATTGTGAGCCGGGGCCAATTCTGGTATTCATCTCCTAACTTTTCATATGAGGGAGAGCGGCGTTAGCTGCTTCGAAGCCGATGGCAATCGACCTGCATTCGCACTGGTTTCCCATCAAGCTCGCCGACGCGTTCCGCAAGCGCACCGTCAAGCCGATGATCCACACCAAGGCCGACGGCATCGAATACATGGAGTCGATGTTCTCCGCGCCGCTGCGCACCGAAGCCGTCGAGAAGCGCCTCGCCGAGATGGACCGCACCGGCGTCGAGCGCGGCGTGATCTCGCTCACCACCATCTTCGGCGTCGAGGGCCTGCCGGCGGATGAAGCGATCCCGCTCTGCCAGATCAACAACGATGGCCTGTCCGATATCTGCGCGCAGCACCCGAAGCGCTTCTCCGCGCTCGCCACCCTGCCGGTCGGCGACACCGACGCTGCCATCGCCGAATTCGAACGCGCCATGAAGCTGCCGGGCATGGTCGGCGCATTGCTGCCGGGCGACGGCTTCCTGTCGCTCAAGCGCGCAGAGAAGTTCAAGCCGCTGCTTGACGTCATCGACCGCTACAGCGCACTCGTCCTTGTCCACTACGGCAAGACCGCCAACGACGCCGACCCGATCAAGATCGACTCGTCGGACAATGGCCATCCCCGCATGGGCACGCTCGATATGCAGGCGCGGCTTTCGCAGAACATGATTACGTTCTGCATGACCGATTTCATGAAGTCGTATCCAAACCTCACGATCCTCAGCCACAACCTCGGCGGCAACATTCCGTTCGAGGTCGAGCGCATGGATCACCGCACCATGATCGACCTGCCGCCGGGCACCGAACTGCCGTCCAAGCGGTTCGCTGTCGCGCCGGTGCTGGTCGATTGCAATTCGCTGGGTGCGCGCGCCATCGAGATGGCGGCGGAAGTCTACGGCGCCGACAAGATCGTGTTCGGTTCCGACGGCACCGCATTCGGCATGGACTGGACGCAGAAGGCGATCAACGATGCGCGCATCAGCGAAGCTGACCGCGACGCCATCCGCTTTGGCAATGCCAAGCGCGCGATTGACCGCGTGAAGCGCCCGATGTCGGTCGCGGCGGAGTAAGCGGCACATCATTCAGATAAAAAAGGGGCGCCCTGCCGGCGCCCCTTTTGCTTTTCTGGTCTTTGCGCTGGCTTTACGGCCTGTAGATGATCTTCGCCGGATCCGGGTCGCCCTTGATCGCCCCCTGCTCCTTGGCAAGATCGACCCAGAACTTGATCTGCTTCGGCGTGGTATCGACTTCGAGGTTGGGCGGCGCGAGCGACGACACCACCGCCTGCGGCAGCTTGGTGTATTTCGCAATCGCCGCGTACATTTCCGGGCGATTTGCCTTGGAATATTCGATCGCTTCCTTGAGCGCCTCGCGGATATTCTTCACGACTTCCTTATTCTCATCGGCCCATTTCCGCGTCGTGGCGAACACCACCGTCAGCGTGCCGTCCGGCGTGTCCTTGAGCCAGTTGGCGACTTCATAGCCCGCACCGGATTGCAGGATGCGCGCGGTGAACGGCGCCTGCGCCGGATAAGCGTCGATCTGGCCGCTCTTGAGCGCGTCGGCCGCTTGCGGAAACGATACTTCGACGTACTTCACCGCGCCCGGATCGATGCCATTGTTCTTCAGGTTCCGCTGCAGCATGAAATGCAGCAACGCGCCAAGGCCGGGCACGCCGACCGTCTTGCCCTTGAGGTCGGCCGGCTTCTGGATGCCGCTGCCTTGCCGCGCGATAAGGATGTCGGCTTCGAGCGGATAGACCGCGCCGGAAGAAATCACGACCAGATCAAGCCCGGCGTCGTTCGCCTGCAACAAGGTCGGCATGGTCGGACCCGCGATCTGCACCGAGCCTGAGACCAGCGCCGGCGGATTGTTGCCGGAACTCATGGTCTGCACGAACTCGACATCGATGCCGCGCTTCTTGAAGAAGCCCTGCTCCTGCGCGACATAACCCGCGGCGAAACCGCTCACGGCCGTATACATCATCTTGAGTTTGATTTCGGCTTGCGCCAGGCCTGCGGTCCAGGCGGCACACAGCAACAAGGCGAGCGAATATCTGCCAAGATTCTTCATACTGTCCTCCCTGACTTTTATGGGGCAAGCTTAGCAGAATAGCTGCAACCGGCATGCGGAATTTTCAACTGGCGGTCCCGCATCAAACGCGCGACAACGTACTCTGGTAAAAGGCGGCACAAAAACAAGCCGTCCCTGCCACGAAAACACCAAGGGCAATGTTCGCCACATGACACCTCCCGCGACGCGCAAGCCGCTCATCGAATTCAGGAACGTCAATCATGCCTTCGGCACGCGGCCGATTGTGCACAATATCGATCTTACCGTCGGCGAGTCCGAATTCGTCTGTTTGATCGGGCCTTCCGGCTGCGGCAAGACAACGCTGCTGCGCATGGTGGGCGGATTGCTGACGCCGAGTTCCGGACAGGTGCTGTTCAATGGACGCCCAGTGGACGGACCGGAAAAAGAAATCTCGTTCATGTTCCAGGACTACAGCAAGGCATTGCTGCCGTGGCGAACCGCCGCGGGCAATGTCTCGCTTGCCCTTGAGGCCACGAACGTGCCGGCGGCACAGCGCGGCCCGCGCATCAAGGAACTGCTGGCCAAGGTCGGTCTCGCCAACCACGCCGACCATTATCCCGCACAGCTTTCCGGCGGCATGCAGCAGCGCGTGCAGATCGCGCGTTGTCTGGCGCAGGAACCTTCCGTGCTGCTGATGGACGAACCCTTCGGCGCGCTCGACGCCATGACGCGGCAAGCCCTGCAGGACGAGATCCTGCGGCTGATCGCGGTGAGCAAGACCACCGTCCTGTTCGTGACCCATGATCTTGAGGAAGCGATCTACCTCGGCGACCGTGTTGTGGCGTTGTACCCCAATCCGGGGCGCGTGGCGCAGGTGTTCGACGTCAAGCTGCCCTTCCCGCGCGACCAGCTCAGTACGCGCGAGCATCCGGAATTCCTGCGGCTGCGGCGCGAGCTGTTCGACTTCATCCGCGAGGGTGAAGCATGAAGACACTCAAGGCGCTGCTGCTGCCGGCGATCCTGCTGCTGGCATGGGAAATCGCCATGCACGTCAAGAACGTGCAGAGCGACAGCCTCGCCGCGCCATCGCAAATTGCCATCGCATTCAAGGACGCGATGCTCGACGGCACCATCCTGTCGCGCACAGCGGAAACATTGCGCGCCGCCCTGCTGGGACTGGCGCTCGGCGGCGGCTCGGCGCTCATCCTCTCGATTATTCTGGGTCTGGTGCCGCCGGTGGCACGACTCCTGCAATTCACCATCGAAGTACTGCGGCCGGTGCCGTCGGTCGCGCTCATCCCGGTCGCTATCCTGACGCTCGGCTTCGGCTACGGCATGGAGATATCGCTGGTGGCATTTTCGACGTTCTGGCCGATCCTGATCTATGGCCACGCCGCCATCACCAACATCGACGAGCAGATGCTCGATCTCGCCAAGGTACTGCGGCTGAAGACCTTTGCCCGCATTACAAAAATCATCCTGCCCGCCACGCTGCCGCGCTACTTCGTGGCATTCCGGCTGGCGACCGCCGTGTCCCTCATCATCGCCGTCACTGTCGAGATCGCCGCTAACCCGCTTGGTATCGGCTATGAACTGATGCAGGCATCGCAATCGCTGCATCCGGACCTCACCTTCGCGCTGGTGTTGTGGATCGGCCTGGTCGGCTGGACACTCAATACGCTGCTGCTGTTCGCGCAACGCCGCCTGTTCGGTCCTGCGGGCGTCGCATTCGGAATCCAGCAATGACGCCGCGCGCCAAAGTCCTCTGGATGATCGGCAGCGTCTGCGTCACAGCGCTGATCGTGGTGGCGTGGCAGATGATCGCCAACTACAGCGGCATTCCCGCGGTGTTCCTGCCCGGCCCCGACCGCGCATGGCGGGCGCTGGTGACGGGTTTCACCACCGGCGATCTCACCCAGCTTTCCATGGCCACCGTTGAGCGCATGATCTACGGCTGGGTGCTGGCCTCGCTCGCCGGCATCGTGCTCGGCGCCATCATCGGTTCGTCGAAGATCGCGCGCGAATATGTCGCGCCGATGCTGGAAATGGTGCGGCCGGTGCCGGTCTCAGCGTTCATGCCGGTGGTCATCGCCATCGTCGGCCTGTCCGGCGGCATGGTGCTGATCGTGATTGCGCTTGGCGCCATCTGGCCGGTGCTGCTCGCGACCGTGCATGGCGTGTCGTCGGTGGAACCGCGCCTGATGGAAGTCAGCCGCAGCCTGCGGCTTGGACGGCTCCAGACCCTGTGGAAGATCGCGCTGCCGAACTCGCAGCCGGATATACTGGCTGGCATGCGGATCGGCCTCACGGTGTCGCTGATCCTTGCGGTGATCGGCGAGATGCTCACCAGCGAGGCGGGACTTGGCTATCACGTCCTCGTCGCCGCGCGCGCATTCCGCTCGGCCGACCTGTTTGCCGGCGTGATCCTGTTGGGGCTGATCGGGCTTGTCAGTAACGTCGCGTTGCAGGAAATCGAGCGTTACATGCTGCGGTGGAAGCAGCGGTAGCCGTTAGTCAGCCTCAGTTTCCCGCTCATACACTACCTTGCCGCCGACAATCGTTATGTCCGAGACGGTATGGCGCAGCTTGTCGAGATCGCAGGTCAGCGGATTCTGCGACGGAATAATAATGTCCGCCAGCTTGCCTTTTTCCAGCGAACCCTTGTCGTTCTCCTCGAACGTCAGATACGCACCGCCCATGGTGGCACAGCGCAGCGCCTCCTCGCGCGTCAGCGCCTGGGCGGGCGCAACCTGCGTCTGCGTCGTGCGGTCCAGCCGCGCCACTGTCTGCCAGATGGGATACCATAGCGAGACCGGCACGTTGTCGGTGCCGAGCGCAACCGGCACGCCGGCATCGAGCAGACGGCGCAACGGCACCGCATCGTCCTCATGACCCGGCCCAAGCCGGTCGCGCAGCGCCGCGCCGCCCTTCCAGATATAACCGTTGGTGTGTGTCGTCACGACCAGACCGAGATCGCGGACCTGCGCGATCTGCTTTTCGTCGAGCGCGGTGACATGCGCCATCACCCAGCGCTGGTCGTGGATCGGAAACTCCCGCGCGGCCTCGGCGAACAGTTCCAGCGTCGGCGGCGTGATGCCGTTAACGCGGACACCATTGCGCGCGCATTCGCGCAGTAGCCCCTGCATCGCCTCGCGCGGCAGGCCGGTGTAGTTGAACCCCGCCCAGCCGGTTTCGGGAAAAACGCTCTGGCGGATTTCATTCTCCGGCGACGTATCGAGTTCCGAGTAAAGCCCGTTCTCGCGCAGCCAGTTGTCGCCCTTCCCCGTGCGCGCCAGCCACTTCGCCCAGTCGGCGACCATCGCAGGAATCGCTCCCGGCGAGACGCCTTTCCATGCCGGACTGAACGCCAGGGTCGCGCGCACGGTCTGCCGGCCCTGCTCGCGCAGATGTCGATAGGCGGCCCTCACATCGCCGGCAACGCCATGCCCTTCATAGACGCTGGTCGTGCCGACACGATTATAGATCTGCATCGAGCGCGGCAGCGCCGCGACGCGAGTCGCAAGATCGAATGCGGGTGCTGCGCGCATCAGTGTGAGATCGACCACCGGCATGCGGTTGTCGTCGAAGAAGATGCCGGTCGGATGGCCGGTGGCGTCGCGATCAATGACGACGCTGCCGCACGGCGGCTGGGTTTTGCGCGTGATCCCGGCCAGTTGCAGCGCGCGGCTGTTGGCAATCGCGGCCGACGGCATCGACACCCGCCAGTAGCCCCATGCCGGCTTGATATAGACCGGATTATTGGGCGAGACCTGATCGAGGTCGATGCGGTTCGGAAACCGGCCGTCGGCAAACATCCGCGGCGAACTCTCGTACTCCGGCGGATTGCCGAGCGGCATGGTGACGATCCATTCGCCGGGCGCGGCCTTCGCCACCAGCTCCGCGATCCGCTGCTGCACGTCGTCGATGGAACGCAACCCCGCCATCGACGGCAGCGCTTCCTTGAGCCCCTCGCGGTCGAGATGCGCGTGGCCGTCGATAAGCCCCGGCATGGCGCAGCGTCCGGCAAGGTCGATGACCCGCGTTTCCCTGCCGATCAGCGGCGCAATTTCCGCGGCGCTGCCAACCGCGACGATCCGCTCACCTTCGACCGCCACCGCCTGCGCAATTTCAGACCGCCCGTTGACGGTGATGACCTTGCCGTTGGTGAGGACGAGCGAGGCGGTCATACGTTGGCGGGCGGCAGCGAACGGCCCCGGATCATATCGGATGCTTTTTCCGCGATCATGATGGTGGGGATGTTGGTGTTGCCGCCGGGTTCTTCCGGCATCACGGACGCATCCACCACGCGCAGGCCGTCGATCCCGCGCACGCGGCATTGCTCGTCCACCACGGCCATATCGTCCACACCCATCTTGCAGGTGCCGAGCGGATGCTGGCGGTTGTGGCCGAACTGGCGGATCTTCGCCTCGATCTCCTTGTCGGTTTTCGCTTCCGCGCCCGGCGTCATTTCCTCGCCAATCAGGCTTGCGTGCGGCTCGGTGTGATAAAGTTCGCGCGTGATCTTGATGGCGCGGACCATGTCATCGACATCTGCTTGCTCGCCAAACAGGTTGAAGAAGATCCGCGGCTTGTCGGTGGGGTTCGACGAGCGCAGCTTCACCCAGCCGCGCGAACGTGGATAGAGCGTGCCGACGCGCGTGGTGTAGCTGTGCGGAATGCGCTTCATCATGCCGGGGAACCAGAACCACGCATCGTTCGCGACGGCGGAGAACACAAGCTGGATATCCGGCCGCTCAAGCTGCGGCTGCGTCCGCGCGAAGATGATGCCAGCCGAACCGTTGTTGGTGAACGCGCCCTTGCGGAACAGATGCCAGTTCGCGCCGTGCATGGCGGCGCGGTCGAGCCGCAGCTGGTTGAGGAAGGTCTTGTTGTGGTTCGCCTTGTACATCACCAGCATGTTGGGATGTTCGGCGAGGTTCTGGCCGACGCCTGGCAGATCGTGGATCGGTGTCACCCCCACGGACTTGAGATGATCC
This sequence comes from Hyphomicrobiaceae bacterium, assembly GCA_947472885.1. Classification (GTDB taxonomy): domain Bacteria; phylum Pseudomonadota; class Alphaproteobacteria; order Rhizobiales; family Xanthobacteraceae; genus CANJBX01. The sequence continues at coordinate 6,686 of CANJBX010000039.1, read as the reverse complement.
GCCGGACCGATACCGGAAAGGAGTAAATTTTGCGGCGAGCCGTATGCGCCGCCGGCCATGATGACTTCCCGGTCGGCGTAAACGGTCTTCTTCTGGCCGTCCTGCACGTATTCGATGCCTTTGGCGCGACCGTTCTCGACGATGATGCGTGTCGTCAACGCGCCGGTTTCCACGGTCAGGTTTGGCCGCGACATCACCGGATGGAGATAGCAGCGCGCGGCGCTCTGGCGCTCGCCACCGCCGACGAACAGCTCCATCCTGCTGACGCCTTCGGTTTCCGCACCGTTGTAGTCGTCGCGCTCCGGCAGGCCATAGTTCTTCGCCGCTGCCGCCATCGGCGCATAGCCGAGTTCCTCGTTGTGGATCTGCGTGGTTTTGATCGGCCCCGAGCCGCCATGATATTCGCTCTCGCCGCGCCAGCTCGACTCCAGCCGCTTGAAGTACGGCAGCACGTCGGCATAGCTCCAGCCCGTGAGACCCTGCTGCCGCCACAGGTCGTAGTCCCGGCGATGGCCGCGCGCGAAGATCATGCCATTGATCGAAGACGTCCCACCCAGCGTCTTGCCGCGCCGCAGCGAAATCTTCTGGTTGTTGATGCCGGGCTCCGGCTCGGTCTCGAAATTCCAGATATATTTCGGATGCTGCGACATCGGCACGAAGGCGATCGGCATTTTCAGCCACGGATGCTTGTCCTTCCCCCCGGCTTCGAGCAGCAAGACCTTGGTGTCCTTGTCTTCCGACAGCCGATTGGAAAGAACGCAACCGGCCGAGCCGGCGCCGACGATGATGTAGTCGAACGAGGTCATTGACGCGCTTTCTGGTGAGCGATTACAGGCGTTTCGCAATCCGATTGTAGCCAAGAATGCGAGCGATGCCACGCGTGAACCCTGCCATGCACAGACCGTAAAGTGCTTGTGCCCATCGCGCGGCGATGGTCCACTCCGCGCCACAGGATGTGGGGACCGCGCCGGCCATGAAGTTCAACTTTTTCCATTCGATGCCGTGGACACATTATGAAGGCGTGCCGGAAAGCTGGCCCGTCTCCAGCGGCAATTTCGACGGCGTGCGTGGCAAGGCGCTCTACGACGACTACATCGAATCGATGGTTCACGCCGAAAGCTGCGATTTCGACTGGATCGCCTGCAACGAGCATCACTACAGCCCGTTCAGCCTGATGCCCAACTGCAACCTGATCGCCTCGATCATTGCCCACCGCACCACGAAATCGAAGGTCGCGGTCCTCGGCAATCTCGTCCCACTGCTCAATCCGGTCCGCGTCGCCGAAGAATACGCCATGCTCGACGTCATGAGCGGCGGGCGGCTGATCGCGGGCTTCATGCGCGGCATTCCGCACGAATACCTCGCCTATAACATCGCGCCCGGCGAATCCCAGGCACGGATGCGCGAAGCGACCGAACTGATTATCAAGGCCTGGACCGAGCCGGAGCCGTTCGGCTGGGAAGGCGAATATTATCAGTTCCCCTCGATCTCGATCTGGCCCAAGCCGTTCCAGAAACCCTACCCGCAACTGCTGATGTCGGCGACCAACCCGGAGGCCGCCAACCTCGCCGCGCGCTACCGCGCCATCATCGGCATGGTGTTCGTGCAGGACCTCGACTGGGCCCGTAACGTCGCCGATGGCTATCGCAAGGCTGCCGCCAGCCACGGCTGGGAGGCGACGCCCGAACACCTCCTTGTTGGCGAACATGCGGTCATTGCGGATACCGACGAGGAGGCCCTCGAAATCATGAAGAGCGGTCATGACTACCTGCATCGCGTGCTGATGCGTCCGCAGCGCGACGCCCAGCGCATCGTGATCGAGAAGACGCGCTTCTATGGCGACAACCGCGAGCGCGCCGACAATTTCCAGAGCAAGCTCGCGCTCATCCGCACCCGCAGCGTGGAAGAATCCATCGAGGCCGGTTCAATCCTGTGCGGCAGTCCCGCATCGGTCGTGAAGCAGATGAAGAAGATCCATGCCGCCGTCGGCAACGGCATTTTCTCGCTCAACTTCAAGGTCGGCGACGTGCCGGAGAAAACGCTGCGCCACGGCATGGAACTGTTCCGCGACAAGGTGCTGCCGGAAATGCGCAACGTCTAGGGCGCGGCGCTTGCGCGCTGGCCCGCCTTCCCTTTTACTGCATCTTGCGCACAGCCAATAACGGCGGCGTCGGGAGGATACGATGAGGTTTGCGGCGAACGCTTTTCGCTTTATCGCCTATGCGACCCTGCTCGCGGCCAGCAGCGCCGCTCTCGCCCAAACCTATCCCGACCGCCCTGTCCGCATCATTGTCGCTTTCGCGCCCGGCGGCCCAACCGACGTGATGGCGCGGCTAATCGCACAGCAGCTTTCCGACAATCTCGGCAAGCAGTTCTTCGTCGAAAACCAGCCCGGCGCGGGCGGCAACATCGGCATGGGCAATGCGGCGCGTTCGACGCCCGACGGCTACACGTTGCTCATGGCGTCGTCGAGCTATGTCGTCAATCCGAGCCTGTTCGCCAAACAGTCCTACGATCCCTACAAGGACTTCGTCCCGATCAGCAACGTTGGCGTCTCGCCGAACATCATCGCGGTCCATCCGGACGTGCCGGCGAAGTCCATCGCCGAGTTGATCGCCTACATCAAGGCCAGCCCCGGCAAGGTGAGCTTCTCCTCCCCCGGCGCAGGCACGACGCCGCATCTGTCGGGCGAACTGTTCAAGCTCAGCCAGAGCCTCGACATGGTGCATGTGCCGTTTGGCGGCGCGGGTCCGGCCCTGCAATCCACCGTCGCCGGCCACACCCCGGTTGCCGTCGTCGCGATGCCGCCAGCCACGGCGCTGGTGCTGGACGGCAAAATCCGGGGGCTGGCGGTGACGGGCAAGACACGTTCGGCGGCGCTGCCGAATGTTCCGACCATGGCGGAAGCGGGCCTGAAGGATCAGGAAGCCGATACGTTTCAGGGCGTATTCGTTCCGGCCGGAACACCCAAGCCGATTGTCGATCTTCTCAGTCAGGAACTCATCAAGATCGCCAGCCGCCCGGACGTGAAGGCCAGGTTCGCCGCGCTCGGTTTCGAGCCGGTCGGCAGTGCGCCGGACGAATTTGCCGCGCAGATCCGCGCCGAAATTCCAAAGTGGGGAAAAATTATCAAGGACGCCGGGATCAAGGCGGAGTAGCGCCACCAGCGCGTTACTGCGGCTCGATCTTTGCGATGCCCACCCACTCGCCCCAGTTCTTGTATTCCCGCTCGTAATATTTCTGGCTTTCTTCCGGCGACAGCGTGAACACGTCGTTGCCAAGTTTCTTGAAGAAGGCGCGCGCTTCATCGGTGGAAACGGCTTCCGAGAACATCTTGTTGAGCTGCGCAATGACCGGCTTCGGCGTACCGGCCGGCGCAAACACCGACCACCAGCCGGGCGTGTTGATCGCCACGCCACCCTCTTTCATGGTCGGATAATCCGGCAATGCCTTCGCGCGTTCGCTTGAGGTAATTGCCAGCACACGAACGCGTCCTTCCTACACAAGACCGACGCCCGATGTACTGTCGATAAGGGCATAGTCCACCGCACCGCTGACCAGATCGTTCACCCAGTCACGCGACGTGCGGTACTGCACCTCGACCGCGCTCAGGCCCGCCTCCTTGTTGTAGAGTGCACCCGCAACGCGCGCGCTTGGAAACGCGACACCATAGCTTGCCTTGTCGCCCTTCCTTTTCAGAAGTGCCGTCAGTTCGGGAAACGTCTTCGCGGGTGAATCCGGCCCCACGACGAGGAACACCGGCGCGACCGTCAGCGAAGCTACCGTATCGAAGGCGGTCGCCACATTCACCGGCGGGTTCTTGAACAGGTAGCCGCTCGCCGCAAGCGCGCTGCCGCCGGTGATATAGAGCGTGTAGCCATCGGGCCTGGCGCGCGCGACGTATTCGGTCGCGATATTGCCGCCCGCTCCGACCTTGTTCTCGACAATGATGTTCTTTCCGAGCAAGGGCCGCATCTTCTCGGAGACGAAGCGCGCAATCGTGTCGGGCCCGCTGCCGGCGGCGAAGCCGACAATGAAATGGACGTCTTGGGCGGGGAAGGCCTGCGCCTGCGCGGTCTGAGACGCCGACAGCGTGGCAAGTCCAACTCCGATGGCGAATAGCGTGTAACGGATTTTTTTCATGTTCGCTTCCTCGCGGCCCTTTTTGCTTCCGCTAGTGCGCCGCAACCTTCGGCATTTCAAAGCCCTGATAGTCCTTGTCGCCCAGCGCCTGCAACGCCGGCATCACATCCTTCGCAAAGCGGCGAATGTTGCGAACCGCCATCTCATGCGACATCGAGCCGAACTGCAGCATCGCCACGTAATTGCTGAAGCCCAGCTGGCGGTGGCAATCCCTGAGCTGCCGGATCACGGTATCAGGCGAACCGACGATGATGACGCGCTGTTCGGCCAGTTGCTCGACGGTCTTCCGGGCCGCCATGATCGACGACTTTGCCGCGGCCATCTGGCGCAGCGATGACGGCGATGAGTAGCCGGGTGGAAAGAACATGCCGCCCGGCATCTTGAATCCCTTGTTGAACAGAAACTCGATGGGCTCACGCGCTTCGTTCATCGCCTGCTCGTCGGTATCGGCAACATAGACCGGCGCGCCGAAGCCGAGTTGCGCCGACGTCGCGGCGTAGCCATAACGCCCCTGCGCGATTTCGCGGTAATAATTGAGATACTTCAACGCCGCACTGAACGGATTGAAATTCTGCAGGTAGAGATACTTGCGATCCGGATGCGCGGCCCATTCGATGGTTTCGTTCGAACCTTGCGACGGGCACCAGATCGGCGGATGCGGCTGCTGGTAAGGCCGCGGCCAGACATTCACATATTCGACGTGATAGTGCTTGCCCTCGAAGGCAAACGGCCCCGGCCGCGTCCACGCCTGCATGACGAGATCATGCGCCTCATAGTGCCGCTCCTGCGACAACACGGGATTGACGCCGAACACGGTGTATTCCGCGCCGACACCGCGCACGAATCCGGTAATCAGGCGGCCGCCGGTGATGTTGTCGATCATGGCGTGCTCTTCGGCGAGCGTCAGCGGGTGTTCGCGCAGGCAGAACGCGCTGCCGAGGATGGCAATCTTGCAATTCCTGGTACGCCGCGCGAGCGCGGAGGCTGTGACAATCGGCGACGGCATCATGCCGTACGGCGTCTGATGATGCTCGTTGACGGCGACGCCATCGAATCCAAGCTCGTCACAAAGCTCCAATTGATCGAGATACTGATTATAGGCAACGTGTCCGACCTTCGGATCGTAATATGTATTGGGCATCGTCACCCAATAGCTGTCATGTGCCGCAATCACCTCGTCGGACAGCCGCGGGTACGGCATCAGGTGAAACATCGTGACTTTCATGGCATCCTCCCGCGCATGCGCGCCAGCAGCATTCAGTTGTTGCGCATCACGAAGTCGGCGACGGTCTTGACCGTGTCATCGAGCCGCTCCGCAAACGGTGCGTGCCCGGCGTCGGGAAACACCGTTACCGATGCGTGAGGAATGAATTTCCTGAATTCCTGCGCATAGGCAGCGGAAACCACGCCGTCCTGCGCACCCCAGATAATCTGTACCGGCACCGTGATGCGGTGCAGCCACTTGCTGAGCTTCGGATTGAAGAAGCGCGGGCTCCACGCCAGCCGCGCCGACGCCGTGCGGTTGGCGGTAATCAATGTGATTTCATCCGGCGTTAGCGTGCGTGCCAGTTCAGCCGCGATGAGCTTGGGATCGGCATAGACAGCGTGCATGATCTGTTCGGGCGTCATGACGAACAGGTTGGCGACCGGATCGCCCTTGATGCGAATGCCGACCGATGCGATCAGGGTAATACTCTTGATACGCGCCTGAGAGCGGATCGCGATTTCCTGCGCCAGCCATCCGCCCATCGAATGTCCGACAATATGAATGTCGTCGAGCTTCAATTCGTCAAACAAGTCCAGATAAAAATAGGCAAGGTCCGCCATGTCGTCGAGCCATGGCGGTGTCGGCGACCCGCCGAAGCTGGGGTGATCCGGAACCCGGAGGTCGAAGCGGTCGGAAAGCCGGTCGAAAAATGGCAGCCACGCCAGAATGCCGTTTGCGCCATGCAGAAACAGCACGGTCGGCCCGCTGCCCGCGCGCCGCATCAGCAGCGTACCTCCGCGCACCTGCAATAACTCTTCGTTTGGCTTCATCCCCCGGCGTCCCCTTCAACCCGATGGCGGCTTTGCACCGTCCTGGAGCGGTTGTTTCCCCGCGCCTGTCGCGATTGTTCTTTGCTCAAGCAGATTACGCAAGGGCGTGTACGATTGATCTCTCCCTCTTACCTGACGGGTTCCGTTTTTACCTCTAACGAAGCCATACTGCAAAATCGCTTGCAATATTGACCCCCTAAGGGGTCTTTTCGCGTCCAATTCCGACCCCCTGTGACGTGTTGTGTCAGCGTCCTTCCTTTTGGCCTTGATCGGCCTGGAAGGGCTGATGGGGATGATTGGCGGTGACAAGATCGGCGATATACGGCGCGCCTACTTTGAGCAGCACCGCCCGATCAAGGAGATCGTACGAACGCTGTCGGTATCGCGCGCAACGGTGCGCAAGGTCATCCGCGGTCATGGGACGGAGTTCAAGTACGAGCGCGGGGTTCAGCCTGCACCCAGACTTGGCGATTGGCTCGAAGTTCTGACAGCGATCCTGGAGAAGG